>NZ_JBFBMQ010000001.1:0-351180 GCF_040687115.1 Microbacterium sp. NPDC076895 | reverse complement strand
TGCTGGGCCGACACCGGCCTGCTGTTCTACCTCGCCTGCGGGCCCCACTCACCGGGGGGGTGTGGCGTATAAATCGTGCGCCCCGCGCGCCCCCCCGGTGACGAGTCGGGCGCCGCGACGGCATACGTGGGGGAGGCTCGCAGATCGACGGCGGGCCCGCTGCACCAGGTTTGGGTTATCCGCCGGATACCTCTCCTCACGTGCGTCGCCGAACATCGTCCAGCGACGAAACCTGTCATCCTCGGCGGGGCTTCGGACGACTTTTGTGGTCTGACATCAGAGTGCCGTACCGAACACCTCACTCCATAGGGTCTTTGGTCCCGGTCCCACGGGGGACGTGCCAGATTCCCGTGACGGATGCCGAGACACCTCAGGCACGAGACACCTCAGGCGCGATCAGCGATGGCCGCCGCGTCAGTGCCGGGCGGCAGGATGCCGTAGAGGTGACCATCGCCGCTGAGTCGGGACCCGATGAACGCGTCGGCGACCGGCGCTGGAGCCGTGCGTACGAGCAGCGCGCCCTGGAGTGCGAGCGCGAGGGCTGTCACCAGCTCGCGGGCACGTGCCTCGCGAGCGTCGTCGCGGGCCAGCTCCCTGATGAGCGCGCGCGTCGTGCGCACGTGCGCGTCCAGGCGCCTGTCCGCACCGTCTGACCGCGCAAGTTCAGCGTCGAAGGCCTCGAAGCTCTGGGGATCGCGCGAGAGCGCGCGCAGCACATCCAGCGCGATGACGTTGCCCGACCCTTCCCAGATGGCCATGACGGGTTGTTCGCGATACCGCATCCCGAGCGGGAACGCCTCGGTGTAACCGTTGCCGCCGAGGCATTCCATGGCTTCGTACGCGTGCCCGGGTCCACGCTTGCAGATCCAGTACTTCGCCACGGCGGTGGCCAGCCGGCGAAAGGCGATCTCCTCGGCCCCGGCGTCGTCGTCGTACGCGCGGGCCAGCCGCAGCGAGGTCGCTGTGGCAGCCTCGGTCTCGAGCTGCAGATCCGCGATCACCTGTGTCATGAGGGGCTGGTCGATGAGGCGCTTACCGAACGCGGCGCGATGTCGAACGTGCCAGGCAGCCTCGGCTGTTGCCT
Source organism: Microbacterium sp. NPDC076895 (assembly GCF_040687115.1). NCBI lineage: Bacteria > Bacillati > Actinomycetota > Actinomycetes > Micrococcales > Microbacteriaceae > Microbacterium > Microbacterium sp. NPDC076895. Next base: position 350,096 of record NZ_JBFBMQ010000001.1, on the reverse strand, counting down.
GCCGCATGCCGGCCGTCGATCCCAGCACGCTGTCGAGCCGTGTGCGCGTCACCATCTCAATGATCGTGCGCACCCCGCGACCTTCGTCACCGACCAGGTGCGCCCGGGCGCCCTCGTACTCGACCTCGCTTGACGCGTTCGCTCGATTTCCCACCTTGTCCTTGAGGCGACGGATGCGGATCTCGTTGCGCGATCCATCGGCCAGCAGCCGGGGGAGTAGGAAGCAGGACAGGCCGCCCGGCGCCTGCGCGAGCACAAGAAATGCGTCAGACATCGGAGCGGAACAGAACCACTTGTGACCGGTGAGCTCGTACACGTCGTCGCCGACCGGCCTCGCGATTGTCGTGCCCGCGCGCACGTCCGAACCGCCCTGCTTCTCGGTCATGGCCATCCCGAACAGCGCGCTGCGCTTGCCCGGCACGAGGCCCGGTTCGTACTCGGTGCTCAGCAGCCGAGGCATCCACTCGCGCGCGAGTGCGTCGTGCTGGGCGATCACCGGAACCGCCGCGTGGGTCATCGAGACCGGGCACGCATGACCCGGTTCCACCTGCGCGTAGAGCATGAACGCGGCAGCGCGTGCGACGGATGCCCCGGGTCCCGGATGCCGGAACGCCCCCGTGTGGGCGCCGTCGGCCACCGCTGCGCCGATGATGCGGTGGTAGGCCGGGTCGTACTCGACCTCATCGAGTTGGCGGCCGTACCGGTCGTGGGTGTGCAGCACGGGTTCGAGCCGATTGGCGCGAACTGCATCCCGCTGGAAGGCGGCGGAGCCGACGTGGCGTCCGATCCTGTGCAGCCGGTCTGCGGCGTCCGCGCCGCCGTAGGCTTCGACGCCCTCGCGCAGGGCGATGTTTGTCTCGTACTCGTCGAGCCCGGTGCGTTCGGGCGCTTGGTTCGTGACGTCGTGCGTTTTCATCCGACTCCTTCGTCCGTTGCTCCACGCTAAGCCCGCGGGCGCGCTATTGGTTCCCGGATGCGGCGCTCCCGGCATCCGGGAACCACGCCGATAGGGTGAGGGGGTGACATCGGCGCTGCGTATCTCGGTCGTCATCCCGTGTCGCAACGACGCCGAGTTCCTGCGCGAGTGCCTGCTCGCATTGCAGGGTCAAGAGCGTCCCGCGGACCGCATCATCGTGGTCGACAACGGCAGTACCGACGGTTCAGCGGAAGTCGCGCGCGAGGCCGGCGTCGAGCTGATCGATGAGCCGCTCGTCGGGATCTGGCCTGCCGCCGCACGCGGGTACGACGCTGCGCTGCCGACCAGCGACATCATTGCGCGACTGGATGCCGATTCCCGGCCGCATCCGGATTGGCTGGCGCGCATCGAGTCGGCGTTCACGAGCGACGATGCGCTGGGCGTCCTTACCGGCGGCGCCGAGTTCTACGGCGCTGGCAGAGTCATCAGTTATCTCGGGGAGCACTGGTACATCGGCGGCGGCAGGGTCTGGGTGAACCTGTGGCTCGGCATCCCGCTGGTCTTCGGGTCCAACTTCGCGATGCGCGCCGCCATCTGGGACCGGGTCCGCACGGTGGTCCACCGCGAGAACGCGCGCATCCACGACGACCTCGACCTCACGATCCACCTGCGCGAGAGCGACGGGGTGCACTGGGACCGTTCACTGACGATGCCGGTCTCGGCCCGCCCATTGACCTCGGTCCGAGGGCTCGCGCGCCGCGTCGGGCGGGTCGTTCCAACCTTCGTCGCGAGCTGGCCCGAGGGCGCTCCGTGGCGTCGCCGCAAAGACAGACCGCTACCGGGTGAGTCCCCGTCGCACCAGAGCGACCAGAGCTCCGCGCGTGACCTGGGCGGCACTTCCTTCGACTGAGATCGTCACGCCGGTCTCATCAGGTTCCAGAGGCTCGAGCGTCTGCAACTGAGAAGCGAGCAGCGTCGGAGGCATGAAGTGGTCCGTGCGCGCGCGTAACCGCTCAGCGACGCGATCCGGCGCGCCATCAAGGTGGATGAATGCGACATCGGGGCGTCTCGCGCGCAGGGCATCGCGGTAAGCGCGCTTTAGTGCCGAGCAGGCGACGACCGTCGGCGGATAATCCTGGTCGGCCAGGCGCTCCGCGACGCGCGCGAGCCACGGCCAGCGATCGGTATCGGTGAGGGGCTCGCCCTTCGCCATTTTCTCGCGTGCATCCTCCGAGTGCAGGTCGTCAGCGTCGACAAAGGGAGCGCCGAGCGCCTCGGCGATCATGGTGCCGACCGTCGTCTTTCCAGCGCCGGAAACGCCCATCACGACGACGGGAGCCAGGAGGGACTGTCTCACCAATCGTGGACCGTTCCGTCCAGGAGACGGTTGTAAGGGAGGTAGGCGCGTTCATACGGATAACGTCCCGCTTCATCCATGTCGAGTTCGACCCCCAGCCCGGGTTCATTCCCGGGGTGCAGGTAGCCGTCCTGCCAGGTGAAGGACTGGCGGAAGACCTGGTCTGTGCGCTCACCGTGGCGCATGTACTCCTGAATTCCGAAGTTGTGGATGGCGAGCCCGAGATGCATTGCGGCAGCCATGCCTACGGGGGAGATGTCGGTGGGTCCGTGCATGCCCGACTTGATCTGGTACATGGACGCGTAGTCGAGTGTCTTCTTGAGCGGCGTAATTCCGCCCATGTGCGTGACCGCACCGCGCACATAGTCGATCAGCTGGTCCCGGATGATGTCCTTGAAGTCCCAGATCGTGTTGAAGATTTCGCCTATCGCCAGCGGCGTGGTGGTGTGTTGGCGCACCAGGCGCAGCGCCTCCTGGTTCTCTGCGGGCGTGCAGTCTTCGAGCCAGAACAAGTCGTAGGGCTCGAGATCTTTGCCCAGGCGAGCCGCCTGGATCGGCGTCATCCGGTGGTGGCCATCGTGGAGGAGCGGAATGTCGGGGCCGAACTCATTGCGCACCGCCTCGAAGACTCCCGGCAGGTGGGTGAGGTAGGCGCGAGTGTCCCAGTCCTCTTCCACGGGCTTTGCCCCGCGCCTGGCGGGCTCGTGGTCGTAGCGCACTGAAGCGTCGCCGACGTCGGCGCCCTGGGCGGCGATGCCGTAGATGGCCTTCAGCGTCGGCACACCCGTCTGGATACGGATCGCCTTATAGCCCTCCTCCTGGTGCGCGCGCACGGAGTCGAAGAGCTCCGGCAGCTCTTTGCCCGACGCGTGACCGTACGCCATGAGCCCGGTGCGGCTTGCCCCGCCCAGCAGCTGGTAGACCGGCATCCCCGCTGCTTTGCCCTTGATATCCCACAGGGCCATGTCGACGGACGCGATCGCTGCCATTGTCACCGGACCGCGGCGCCAGTAGGCCGATCGATAAAGGAACTGCCACGTGTCTTCGATCCGGGACGCATCCGCACCGATCAACAGCGGCACGACATGCTCGCGAAGATACGCGACAACGGCGAGCTCTCGCCCGTTCAACGTTGCATCACCGAGGCCGGTCAGACCGTCTGCGGTCGTGAGTTTCAGCGTGACGAAGTTACGGTCAGGGCTGGTAACGATCACTTCAGCCTTGTCGATGATCATGGTGCTCTCCTTGAGGGTGGGGCGCGGCGCTCAGGTCGTGCGTACGGGTATCGGTCGTGTGCCTGCCGAGGCGCGCACCTGGGCGACGAAGGCCTCGGATGCTGCCAGTCGCGGCGACACGACGGCGACGAGATCGTCGACCGGATCATCGGATGCCGCAGCATCCGACAGTTCGTCCGCGCGGGGATCGGGCTCATCGGGGGACGTCCCTAGCCAACGGATCCACGTCGCTATCGCTTCGGCGCTCGCCGTCGCAGGTCGGCCGGCTGAAAGCGTGCGCTCCGCCACCGCGGCGAAGCGGAATTGCACCTTGGATGTTGCGCCGGTCGCGATCTGGCTGAGGCGGTGGACGATGCGTGGATTGGCGAAGCGCTCGATCAGCTGCGCGCGGTACTCCTCATGCTCGATGCCTGAAGGGAGGCACGCCACGGCCTCGACCCAGAAGTCCTCGACCTGTCTGCGGCATTCCGGGTCGGCGATCGCCTCCGATACCGTTTCCAGCCCCTTCGGGATACCCGCGAAGGCAAGGACGCAGTGGGCACCGTTCAGCAGCCAGAGCTTGCGGTTCTCCCACGGCTCAATGTCATCGACGAAGCGAGCGCCCGCGCTCTCCCACCGGGGCCGCCCTGCGGGAAAGTCTCCCGCGAGCACCCAATCTGCGAATGGCTCGGTCACCAGCTGTCCGTCGGCGACCTCGGGGGTGATCCGGTCCACCGAAGTGCTCACGAACGAGACATGCCCACGAATCCACTCCGCGAGATCATCATCCACGTGCGCCGCACACGCTGTCACCCCGCGCGCGACGAACTGCCCGTTGTCTGGGATGTTGTCGCAGGGCACGATCGCGATCGGTCCCGCGCCTGCCTGGCGGCGCGCCTCGAGGCCGATGAGCAAACGACCCAGCACGGTCTGTGCGGTAGTCGCACCCGCTCGGAGAGCGTCCAGGTCGTTCCTCACCTCGGCGTCGGCGAGGTCGGGCAGGCCGGCGGAGTCCAGTCCGTACCCGCCCTCGGTGACGGTGAGCGTAATGACCGCTAGCTCGGGGGAAGCCAGGTAGCGGCGAAGCGCGCCGACATCCGCCCCGTCGTGCGCCGCCACGACGCTGTCGATCTGTTCTTCAACGTCGCCCAGTGGTCCTCGGACGGTGAGCGGATACGAGTACCCCAGCGCGGCAAGGCCGTCCGCTGCTCTCGGGCTTCGAACGGTGAATGCCGCAATGCCCCACTCCGCGGCATCCGTCGCGTTCTGGGTGTACCACGCCTGGTGGGCGCGAAAGAAACGCCCGAGGCCGATGTGTACGATCCGCACAGGCCGGCGTCGACCCGGTGACGTTCTCTGACCCGTCACAGCTTGAACACCTCGCGCGGAATCGTGCTGACCAGATCGCGAGAGATCCGGTGGGCCGCAGCGAGCGAGACTCGGCCCTCGATGACCAGACGCGCCAGGAATGAGGAGTCCACCCGGCGGGCGGTGTCATGACGCGCCGGAATCGACAGGAAGGCGCGGGTGTCGTCGATGAAGCCGCTCGAGCGGTAGAAGCCGGCCGTCTCGGTGACCGCCGAGCGCCACCGCAGGATGGCGTCGGGTGCGTCGAGGAACCACCAGGGGGCACCCACGTAGACGCTCGGGTAAAAGCCGGCAAGTGGCGCGACTTCCCGGGAGTACACCGTCTCGTCGACCGCGAAAAGCACGAGATGGAAGCCGGAGACGATGCCGAACGCTTCGAGCAGGGGACGCAGATTCTCGGTGTATTCGGTGCGCACCGGGATGTCGTGGCCTGTGTCGGGGCCGTACTTCCTCAACGTCTCGGTGTGGTGATTTCGACGCACACCCGGGTGCACGGTCATGACCAGGCCGTCCTCGACACTCATGCGCGCCATCTGAAAGAGCATGTGGCCTCGGAACAGACGCGCGCCGGCCGCATCGAGCTGCCCCGCCATGGCTCGCTGGAAGAGCTCCTCCGCAGCGATCCGATCGAGATCCACCGTCAGGGGTTCGAGCACACCGTGGTCGGCCGACACTGCACCCATCGCGATGAAGTGCGCGCGACGTGCGGCCAGTGCGGCCACGTAGCCCGCGAATGTAGCGCCCTCGCCGGTCGCATCGAGAAGGCGCGAGACGTTGCCCACGAATGTGTCCGCACTCGGATCGACGTAGGCGTCGGGCCGGAAGGTTGGCAGCACCCGCCCTGCGAACGACGGATCCGCTGCCAGCGCACGGTGGGGTTCGAGATCGTCGAGCGGATCGTCGGTCGTTGCGAGCACCTCGATGCCGAACCGATCGAACAGTGCTCGGGGGCGGAAATCGGGCTGGGCCAGGGCCGACGCGATGTGGTCGTACACGCGGTCCGCCGAGTCCTCGTCGAGCTCGGGGTCCACTCCGAACAGCGATGACAGCTCGTGGCTCAGCCAATATCCGCTCGCCGTGCCGGCGAAGCGATCCCAGTTCCGCGCGAGCAGGCGCCAGATGTCGCGAGAGTCGACGCGGCGGCTCGGGTCGAGCCCGAGGTCACCGAGTTCTATACCTGCCGAGTGCAGCATCCGCGTGACGTAGTGATCGCCTGTGATGAGCAACTCGGCCGGGTCGCGGAATGCCTGGTCTTCCAGAAGGAGCCGGGGATCGACATGCCCGTGGGGTGAAATGATCGGCGCGGTCGCCACGGCGTCGTACAGCTCTCGCGCGATCGCTCGCGTGCGGGCATCGGCCGGCAGTAGCGCATCACCCGACGCCGCGCTGTGCTCGTCGACGAATGGGGACACGGAAGGGTCGGTCATTCGCCGGCTCCCGAGTCGGTCGTACCCGCCGCGAGCCAGCGCTCGCGCAGAGTGAACGCCGCGGCCTTCGGGCGACGATCGCGCGTAAAGATGCCCTTCTTGTTTCCATCGACACGGATCACGCCCTGGGATGTTTGGAAGTCGGCGAAATTCCACACCTGCTCGCCGATGACGGCGTCGACACGGTCGAAGACCTCGTGGTAGGCGCGCAGCAGCGCAACCTGGAACTCTTCGCTCCAAGCCTGGGTTCCCACGGCGTGCAGTCCGGCCAGTGTGTCGGCGCCGTATTCGGTGATGATGATCGGTTTGCCGTGCGTTGACTCCCAGCCCCGCAACTCGGCCTCGAGCTTGAGCGCTGCAGTTTCGAGGTCGGCCGTGTCGATGTACCAGCCGTAATAGCGGTTCAGGCAGATGACGTCGAAAAGCCCGGCGAGACGGTCGTTGTGGAAGGTGCCACGGTATTCGTTGGCGTACGTGAGTGGGCGCGATGGATCGAGTTGCCGGGCGAGGGCCACGAGCGGCTCGAAGTACTCGCGCGCACCGTCCTCGACCGATTCCGGCTCGTTCGCGATCGACCACATCACAACGCTCGGATGATTCTTGTCGCGGTCGATGAGTTCACGGATCCCCTGAGCGTGCGCGGCTTGCGTCGCTTCGTTGAACATGGTGGGGGAGAAGGCGGGCTCGCTCACGCTCCCGTGGAATCCGCCGCCGAGACCGAGATTGAGTCCCACCGCCGCCGTCTCGTCGATCACGACGATCCCGTGACGGTCCGCATAGTCGAGGAACTCCTCCGCGTAGGGGTAGTGCGAGGTGCGGAACGAGTTGGCGCCGATCCAGTCCATCAGCGAGAAGTCGTGCACCATCACGACGTTGTCGAATCCTCGGCCGCGCAACGCGCTGTCTTCGTGCTTGCCGAAGCCTCGGAAATAGAACGGCTCGCCGTTGATGAGAAAACGTGTGCCCTCAACACGAATGGAGCGGATGCCGACCGGCAGCTCGTAGACGTCAGCGAGGTTGCCATCGTCGAGCGCTTCTACGCGCAGGGTGTAGAGATAACCTCGTCCCGGTCGCCACAGTTCGGCATCTGCGACGGAGATCCTCCCTGTCGCGCCATCTGCGACCGCCACTTTCGCACCGTCGGCGTCGCTCAGGACGAGACGCACGTCGACCGCTCCCGAGGTTTCCACCCGATAGTCCACTGTGCCCGTTGCGCCGTCGATGTCGGTTGTGACGGTGATGTCGGTCACTCCGATCGGGGGTACCGAATACAGGATCACGGATCGAGCCAGACCCGCATAGTTGTAGAAGTCGTGTCGATAGGACTGCTTGCGTCGTCCGGCGGGAGTAGTCGAGATCATGCCCGGCGGGATGGTCTCGTTGGTCAGCTCGTTGTTGACGCCGATCGTGATCCGAATTTCGTCGCCCGCGTCGGCCAGGTCGGTGATGTCGGCCTCGAACGGCGTGTAGCCGCCGGCGTGCTCCGCGACCTTCGTGTCGTTGACGTAGACGACACCCTCGTGCGTGGCCGCATCTACGCGAAGGATGACGCGCTCTCCCGCCCAGCCGCGCGGGACACGCACGGTTCGCTGGTACCAGACCCACCCCACGTGGTCGCGGATTTCTTGGTCGGCGAACACGTCGTTGTAGCTGGCGGGCACGGGAGCCTCGAGGGAGGTGACGAGGACGCCGGCCCAGGGATTCGGCGAGTCCTCGCCATCCACTGCGAAGCGCCAGAGTCCATCGAGGCGTACGAGTTCACGGGTGGGGGTGGATATGGGCTTGAGCACGATTGGTCTTTCTGAGCGAGGTCGGTCAGGCGGCGTCGAGAGACGCCTTCAGTGCGAGGCGTTGTTCACGCCGAGCGCGCTGCTCGGTCGCGTTCGGAACGGGGGATGCCAGCAGCAGCTGCTGCGTGTAGGGGTGTCGCGGAGCGCGAGTGACCTCCGCTGCGGGGCCGTTCTCGACGATCTCGCCCTGGTAGAGCACGGCGACATCGTGGCTGACGTGGTGAACGACATCCAGGTCGTGCGAGATGAACAGATACGAGACACCGGTGTCACGCTGAATCTCCAGCAGCAGATCGAGAACGCGAGCCTGAGTGGTCAGGTCGAGAGCGCTCACCGGTTCATCGCACACGATGAGCTTCGGGTCGAGGGCGAGCGCTCGCGCAATCGCGATGCGCTGGCGCTGCCCGCCCGAGAACTCATAAGGCTGGCGGCCAATCGCGTTCGAGGGAAGGCCGACCCGATCGAGCAATGCAATCACGCGTGAGCGGGCGGCGTCGCGCGCGACGCCCTGGACGCCGAGCGGTTCGGACAGGATGTCGCCAACAGCCATTGCGGGATTGAGCGAGGTGTACGGATCTTGAAAGATCACCTGGAGGTCGCCGCTGAAAGCGCGGCGCTCGCGCCGCCCAATGCGGGTGATATCTCTGCCGTTGAAGGTGACGGTTCCCGAGGCGATGGGTGCAAGTCCCAAGATCGCGCGACCGATTGTCGTCTTTCCCGAACCCGACTCGCCGACAAGCCCGAGGGTGCGTCCCTCCGCAACAGCGAGGGAGACACCGTGGAGGGCGCGGTGCGGTTTGGCTCGGAACTTCTTCGGCTTGTACTCCACGACCAGGTCGCGAACGCTCAACAGCTCGCTCATCAGATGTCCTCTCGCAGAATGGTCTCGGCAGCTGACGACAGCGGCTGCTGCATGTCGGCCTGGTCGAGCGTCAGCTGGTCGGCGTCGGTCTCATGCCCTGTGTCGCCGCCCGAGACGGGGGCTGACAAACCCAGAGGAGTCAGTGGAGTCTTTCCGACGAGCATGCTCGCCATGAGAGAACGCGTGTAGGAATGCGATGGATTCTCGAGGATGTCCTCCACCGCACCGGTCTCCACGATCTCCCCCTGTCGCATCACCGCCACACGGTCGGCAATGTCTGCGATCACACCGATGTTGTGGGTGACCAGGAGGACGGCGACCCCGGACTCTTGCTGCATGGTGCGGATCACATCGAGCACCTCCGCCTGCACGGTGACGTCCAGCGCGGTGGTCGGCTCGTCAGCGATGATGAGATCGGGTTCGCAGGAGAGCGCGCCGGCGATCAGAACGCGCTGCGCCATCCCGCCCGATATCTCGTGCGCGTACCCGGCCAGGACGCGGTCCGGGTCGGTGATACCTACTCTTCCCAAGAGTGTGCGCGCGCGTTCGGTGGCTTCCTTCTTCGAGATGCCGAGGAGCTTCACCATCGGACGCGTGAGTTGATGGCCGATCGTGAATGCGGGGTCGAGATTCGACATCGGCTCCTGGGGGATATACGCGATGCGTCGTCCCCGGATGCCGAGAACCGCCTTGGTATCGACCACGCCGTCCCGGACGAGAACAGACTCTTCGAACCGGACAGAGCCCGCCAGGATGCGCGCGGTCCGCGGCAGCAAGCCGAGGATCGAGAACGCGGTTTGTGACTTGCCCGAGCCGGACTCTCCGACCAGTCCGAGCACTTCACCGGGCCGGATCGTGAGCGACACGTCCCGGACCACGGGCGTGTAGTCGCCATCCGTGTTGGGATATCCGACGCTGAGACCCGCGATCTGGAGTATGGCCTCGGAGTCGTCGACCGCCGCCGGAGAACGGGTCGGAAGCGGAGCCTGCGCGGGCCGGCGACGCGGAGCAGCGACGACGTGGCGGTCCTCGAGCGCGTCGCGGATCGCGTTGCCGAAGAGTACGAGCGAGCCGATCGTGACACCGATTGCAACCGCCGGCCAGACCATGAGCATGGGCTGGATATAGATGTTGCTGAAGCCATCGCTGAGCATTGCACCCCAGGAGACTTCGGTCGGATCGCCAAGGCCGAGGAACTGCAGTCCGCTCTGCACCGCGATCGCGACTCCGCAGATGAGGGCGGTCTGGATGATGAGGGGAGCGCGAACCACCGAGAGAACGTGACGCGAGATGATGCGGGCATCGCTCAGACCAACGACGCGGGCTGCATCCACGTACAGCTCGTTGCGCACCGACTGAACTGCAGTGCGGGTCAGGCGGAAGTAGGCGGGACTGATCAGGATGCCGAAGGCGATCATCGCGTACCACGTCGAGGGACCGAGCGCCGCGCGCACCGACAGCAGGATGATGATGGCTGGCAGCGCCATGAACATGTTCGAGAACCAGTTGGAGGTGCTGTCGAACGCGCCGCCGTAGAACCCGGCGATGAGTCCCGCTGGCAGGCCGATCGCTATCGCGACGGCCGCGCACAGGAGAGCGGAAAGCAAGGTCAGCCGTGCACCGAAGACCAATCGGGAGAGCACATCGCGGCCAGTGCTGTCGGTGCCGAGCAGGTTCTGACCCCCCGGGTCGGCGAGGGTGTTTCCGATGTCTGCGTACGCCGGGTCGAAGGGTGCGATCAGCGGCGCGAACACCGCCGCGAGTACGAGGATCGAGAGCACCGAGAGCGAGATGATACCCAGCGGGTTTCGCAGTATCCGACGTGCGGCGCCGGAGCGAGGACTCTTGGATACTGAAGCGGTCTTGATGACGCTGGTCATGAGAGCCGAACCTTCGGGTTGAGGGCACCTTGGGCGATGTCTACGAGCAGATTCACGATGGTGACCAAGACGACCGAGACGATGACCACACCCATGACGAGCGGGATGTCGCTGAGCACGGTGGCGTTGATCGCGAGAGCACCGAAGCCGGGGATGGCGAAGATCTGCTCCAAGATCACCACTCCGCCGAGGAGGCCGATGAACTGCAGGCTCAGCACAGTGAGGCCAGCTGGCGCGGCACTTCGCAGCACGTTCCTCCAGACGATTTCGCGCTCGCCGAGCCCACGGCTTCGGAGTGTTCGGACGTAGTCCTTATCGAGCTCCTTGATCACAGCACTCCGGATTTGCTGGGCGCTGGAGGTGACGTAGTTGACGACGATGGCGATTACCGGCAGCGCTAGCGAGACGATCCACGCCTCGGGTCCCGCTCCCGGCCGAATCGTGGCCACCGCCGGGAACCAGCCAAGGTTCACCGCGAAGATCGTGACGAGGAAGATGGCGAGGACGAAACCGGGAATTGCGTCCCCGATCACGGCGCCGATCTGGACCGTCTTGTCGACCCATCCGCGACGGACGGCGGCGATGACGCCGAGAGCGGTCGCGATGAGAGCCACCAGGAGGATGGAGACGAGCATCAGGACCAGGGTGACGGGAAGACGGCTCTGGATTGTTGCGGTAACCGGCTCCCCGTTGAACCAGGACTGGCCAAGGTCGCCACGCAATGCCGCGCTCGCCCAGGCGAGGTAGCGAGCGACAAGGGGCTGGTCGAGTCCGAGCTCGGCCTCTTTGAGGGCGATCTGCTCCGGTGTGGCCTGCTCGCCCAGAATGTTGCGAGCGATACTCGAGCTCGAAAAGAAGAGCAGGGTGTACGCCAACATCGAGATGACGATGAGCAGCCCGATGCCAGACGCGAGTCGCCGAAGAGTGAAAGCAATCATGATGGGTGCCTCCGGTTGAAGGGTGGGGCGGGTGCGCGTGCTGCGCGCCCGCCCCACCCGGTCCGTGTGCGGCCTACTCCGCCGGAGCGAAGTTGTAGATCGACGGCATCGCGGACTGGATCTGGGCCTGGACCGTGATCGCCTCCGGGTCGTAGACGCTGATCTGGTCGATCCGGTACAGCGGCATGAACCAGGCGTTCTCCGTGACGTATCGGTTCACATCCTGCGCAGCAGTTTCGCTGTCGTCGCCGCCCTGTTGGACGACGGCGATGAGATCCTCCAGCTCAGGAGACGACGTGTGGAACGGGTTGAACGTCGCGTTCGGAGCGATGATCTGGTTGATCGCGACCCACGCCTCGCCCTGGAACAGGTTGAAGTTGAACGCCTCGAACTTCTGCTGGACGGCGTCGGCGACATAGTTGGCCGGAACGGCGCTCACCTGGTTGACCGTGATTCCTACCTCGCTGAGCTGCTGCGCGATGGCGGTGATCTGTGTCGCGAACCCGTCGATCACCGGAAGAGTGATCTCAAGTCCGTCCCCGTATCCCGCCTCAGTCAAGAGTTCGCGCGCCTTCTCGGGATCGTAGGGGTAATAGTCCTCGAGGTCATCGACGAATGCACCACTTTCGGGACCGAAGACCTGGCTGGTGGCCGTGCCGCGGCCGAGTTGGAGCTCGTCGAGGAGAGTTTCGCGGTCGATCGCGTAGTTGATCGCCTGGCGTACTCGTACGTCTGCGAGGGCGGGGTTGATGGCGCCGTCACGGTCGAAGAAGGTGACGCCCGTCCAGTCGACCTGGTAGTTGGGGATGATCTCAAGGCCCGCGCTCTCGGCTTGGTCGGCTGTCCTCGCGTCAAGAGTCGTCCAGTCGACCTGACCCGAGATGATGGCGTTCACGCGTGCGGTGAGGTCTTCGAGGATTCGCAGCTCGACCGCGTCGAACTTCTGCAGGTCCGGATTCCAGTACCCGTCCTTTGCCATGAAAAGCGACTGCGAGTCGCGGACGGAGTTGGCCTTGTCGTAGAGGTACGGGCCGGTTCCGACGGGATCGGTCTCGAGGGTTCCCGCGTCGATGGCTGCAGGGCTGGCCATGAGCCCGGCGGCCTGGCTGAGGTAGTACTCCATGGCCGGGTCGGGCTCGGCAAGGGTGATCTCGACGGTGTCGTCATCCACCACGGTGGCTGACTCGAACTGTGTCAGCTGGACCGCTTGGCGTCCGTTACCGGCCTTGAAGTGCTCGAGATTCGCCTTGACGGCGTCAGCGTCGAAAGGCTCCCCATCCGAGAAGGTGACGTCCGTGCGCAGATCGAGAGTCAGAACAGTGCGGTCGTCGTTGTACTCCCAATCGGTGGCGAGCATCGGGCTGAGCTCGCCATCCGGCTCCCGCAGGATGAGCGTGTCGTAGACCAGCTGATAGGGCACGAGCGCGTGACCGACATGCGCCTGTGCTGGGTCCCACGAGGCGACATCGCCGAGCTGCCCGAGCGTGAGTGTTCCGCCGCGCGCTGTCGCTCCTGTGGTGTTGGCTGTGTCGGCGCCGCCCGCAGTGCACCCGCTGAGTAGCAAGGCGCCGACAGCGATTAGGCCGACCTTCTTGGTGATGGACTTCATCGTTCCCTCATTCACGTCGTTGGAAAGAGTAAGTGCGGTGGGTCCGCACTCCTCATGGAAACCTTGACGGAACATTCCGTCAAGAAATTGCCAAAGCTTGCCATTCTGCGGGATCTCCCGTAACAATCGACCCTGTTGAACGAGAGGAGCCGTGATGCGAGTCACTGCCAAAGATGTGGCTGAGCGTGCCGGCGTGGCGGCGTCCACCGTATCGCGCGCCCTGAACAGTCCCGGGCGGATCAACGAACAGACTCGTCAGCGCATCCTCGACGCCGCACGAGACCTGGGCTACTCGACCGCGCCGAGGACTTTCGATCGCAAGGGACTCGTCGCGCTCTTGGTACCCGACATCACCAACCCGTTCTACTTCGACATCATCCGTTCCACTCAAGAGCAGCTGCGCGCGGCGGGCTTCATGCAGCTGCTGATCGACACCGGTGAATCCGGACGAACCGAAGCCGAGATCATCTCGCAGCTCCAGGGTGTGGTCGACGGCGTCATCCTCTCGGCCACTCGTCTAGATGCTGTCGCGCTCGCCGCCGCTGCCGCTGAGCTGCCGCTGACAGTTATCAATCGGCAGCAGGAAGAGATCCCCGGAGTGCTGATCGACATCCGGATCGGCCTGACGCAGGCGGTGGATCACCTGAAGGCTCTCGGCCACGCAACCATTGCTTTCATCTCCGGCCCACCAGAGTCATGGCAGAACCGGTGGCGATGGAAAGAGTTCGAGGAGCAGGTCGCGGGACAGTCGCTCACACCGGTTCTTGTCGGGCCTTATGCGCCGACGCGGGCGGGGGGAGCCGCCGCAGCGGACGCGCTACTCATGACCGACGCCACGGCGTGTGTGGCCTTCAACGATCTCCTGGCGATTGGCGTCTTACAGCGGCTGCGTCAGCGCGGTGTCCGCGTCCCCGATGATCTCAGCGTGGTGGGCTGCGATGACATCTTCGGTGCGGACTTCAGCGCGCCGCCTCTGACGACCATCGCCGGCGATACGGAACAGGCGGGAAGGTTGGCGGCGAGCCGCCTCATCGCCACGTTGAACGGTGAGGCACCGCGAAAGGGGACCACCCTCATTCCTACTCACCTACTGGTTCGCGAATCCACAGGCCCGGTCCACACGCACGCGGCGGTCCGTTAGGCTCAGTCGCCATGCCGACGATCTCGACCGCCCTCACGGTCGTAGCCTTCGTCGCGTTCGCGGTTATCGGAGCGATCCTCGCAATCATCGACATCCGCACTCACCGTCTTCCTAACCGCCTCGTCGCGACGGTCGGCGGCACGGGTTTCGTGCTCCTGGTTGCGGCAGCACTGACCGGCAGTCGAATGGATGCGCTGATCCGGGCTCTGCTGGCGGCGCTGGTTCTTTTCACCGCGTACCTGATGCTGCGGATCTTGTCGGCCGGCGGAGTCGGCGGCGGTGACGTCAAGCTCGCGGCGGTGATCGGGCTGTACCTCGGGTGGCTGGGGTGGGGGAGTGTGCTGGTGGGAACACTGGCCGGGTTCGTGCTCGGTGGTCTCTTCGCGGCCGCGATGCTCCTCATTCGGCGTGCGGAGCGCCGCACCGCCATCCCGTTCGGACCGTGGATGATCGCTGGCGCCTGGGTGGCCATCACGCTGACCGTGTCAAGCCCCTGACCGTCACGGCTCGACGGCGAGCTTCGCGGCTAGCCTGGATTCATGCCGGCCGCCCTGAAAACGTTCGTCGCCGCGGTTACGAGATGGGCACTGTCGTTGCGCATCGTCCGCACCATGTTGCTCTACGGAGAGCGGCGGGGGCCCGTCCTAGCTGACAGCGTCACCTACCGGGCGCTGTTCTCGATCTTCGCGGCCGCGCTCATCGGTTTCTGGTTCGCGGGCAGGTGGCTTGCCGACAATCCGGAGGCGTGGGATGCGCTTGTCGAGGCTGTCGACACCGTGATCCCTGGCCTCATCGGCGAAGGCGGGGTGATCAGCCTTGACACGCTCGAGTCCGGACTCACGATCGCCGGCGTCGTTGGATTCGTCGGACTCGTGCTCGCATCCCTGGGCGCTATCGGGACGCTGCGCGCGGCGCTGCACGTCCTCGGTGGAACGGTCTTCGACGACGGCTTCTTCCTGTGGGTTCAGCTCAGGAACCTCGCGATGGCCCTGGGGGTCGGACTTGCTCTGGTCGTGACCGCGGCAGTGACCTACTTCGGTACCGCCGGGGTGTCGATTGTCGCCGGGTGGTTGGGATTTTCCCCGGGAACCGTGCTGGTGGGCGTGCTGACGCGCGCCGTCGTCATCGTCGCTGTCTTCATCCTGGATGCGGCATTGATCGCCGCAATCTTCCTCGTGCTCGGCGGCATCCGTCCACCCGCGCGCGCTCTCTGGGCGGGCTCGCTCCTCGGCGCTCTGGGGCTCACCGTGCTGCAACAGCTTTCGGGCCTGTTCGTGCAGGGGGCCTCGAGCAATCCACTGCTTAGCGCATCGGTGTCCCTGATCGCGCTGCTGCTCTGGCTGAACTTCTCGGCACAGGTCATCCTCATCGCCTGTACGTACATCGTCGTGGCGGCCGAGGAGTCGCAGGGCGTCGTGCCGACGGCGCCTCCGGTTACCTTCGCGCAACGCCGCCTCCGCCGCGCGCAAGCCGGATCTCGGGCTGCGACCGCCGAGCTTCTGGAGGCACGCGCCGCCGCCATCGCCGAGGCAGAGGACCTCGGGGATTATGCTCGGGGCATGGCCATTGCACGACTTCACGGAGGCCCGCTCGACGGGCAGGTCCTGCCCCTGGAATCCCCGGATGCAGACACGATGATTGTTCCTTACGGCGAGGGTCAGGTCGTCTACGAGCGACGCGGTGCTCTCGGGCACACGGGCGATCACGACGGACCGACGGAGGGTGAGTTCTTCTTCGTCGAGTCCACCGAAGACATCGCGCCCTCTGACGACTGAACCAGCACTCGCATCGATGGAGCCATCGCAGTCCCTCGAGGTCGAGATCACGTTCGATGTGGATGCCGACATCGACGTCCCCGACTGGACTCAGGTTCCGCTGGTCGTCAGCGTTGCCGAGCCGGAAGTCCGAGAACTCGATGCCGTCTACTACGACACCGCGGACTACATCCTCGGCAGAGCTGGCTACGCGCTCCGGCGCCGAGAAGGTGGGCCGGATGCGGGCTGGCACCTGAAAGGGCCTCGCCAGGGCTCCGGCCGGATGGAGACCGGCTGGCCGCTCGACATCGGTAGTGACGCGGCATCCGTGCCCGGCGTGCCCCCGGAGATCGCCGCGCACATCGCCGATTTGACCACGCATGAACTGGTCGTGATCGCCCGCATTCGCAACACGCGCACCGCGTACGCGTTGCTGGATGCCGACGGCGGCGTCCTCGCCGAGATGGTCGACGACCGGGTGCGCACGCGGGATGAGCGGCGGGGGATCGAACAGGCGTGGCGCGAGTGGGAGATCGAACTCGGACCAGCAGCTCCCGATGACTCGGACGCGCTCACCTCGTTCTTCGACGCGGTGACCGTCGCTGCATATGCCGCGGGCGCGCGCGAGGCCTCGAGCGACTCGAAGCTCGCACGCGCCCTGGGCGTGTGAGGCCTGACCCGCGGGTCAGATGTTGATCATGTGGCCGGCGAGACCGTGGAAGGCCTCCTGCACGGCCTCCGACAGCGTCGGGTGCGTGTGGACGTTCCGCGCCGCCTCGAGAGCGGTAAGATCCCACTTCTGAGCCAAGGTGAGCTCGGGCAGAAGCTCCGAGACATCCGGGCCGATCATGTGGGCGCCGAGCAGCTCGAGGTGCTCGCCGTCGGCGATGACCTTCACGAAGCCGACAGCTTCGCCCAGGCCGTTCGCCTTGCCGTTGGCGCTGAAGGGGAACTTCGCGACCTTCACGTCGTAGCCGGCATCCCGCGCCTGCGCTTCGGTGAGGCCGAAGCTCGCGACCTGCGGCGAGCAGAAGGTGGCGCGCGGCATCATGCGGTAGTCACCGAGCGGCATGGTCTCGGCCTTGCCGATCGTCTCGGCGGCGACAACGCCCTGGGCCTCAGCAACGTGGGCCAGCTGCAGCTTGGCAGTGACGTCCCCGATCGCGTAGATGTGCGGCACGCTGGTGCGCATGTAGTCGTCGATGTCGATCGCGCCGCGCTCGGTGAGCTTCACGCCGGTCTTCTCGAGCCCGAAGCCCTCGACCCGCGGTGCGAATCCGATCGACATGAGTACCTTGTCGGCATCGATCGAGCCCTGTGCGCCGTCGTTGTTGCCGGTGTAGGCGACGGTGACCCGGTCACCGTGGTCGGTGACGCTCTCGACCTTGGTCGAGGTCAGGATCTCGATGCCGTACTTCTTGTACTGACGCGCGATCTCCTTCGAGACCTCGACATCCTCGTTGGGAAGTGCGCGGTCGAGGAACTCGATGATCGTCACCTTGACGCCGTAGTTGGACAGCACGTACGCGAACTCCATGCCGATGGCGCCGGCCCCGACGATCACGATCGAGGTCGGTAGCTCACGCGTCAGGATCTGCTCTTCGTACGTCACGACGTTCTCGCTCAGGCTCACACCCGGGAGCAGGCGCACCGTGGAACCGGTAGCGATGATCGCGTTGTCGAAGGTGACGGTCTCGGTGCCGCCCTCGGAGGTCTTGACCTCGATCGTGTGGTCGTCAATGAACGAGCCACGGCCGTCGTACTCCGTGATCTTGTTCTTCTTCATCAGGTAGTGGATGCCCTTGACGTGGCCGGCCGCCACCTCACGACTGCGGTCCCAGGCGACACCGAAGTCGAAGTGCACGTCGCCGGAAATACCGAACAGATCGGCCTTCGCGTGGAACGTGTGAGCGAGGTCGGCGTTGCGCAGCAGTGCCTTCGAGGGGATGCAGCCCACGTTCAGGCACACCCCACCCCAGTACTTCTCTTCGATGACCGCTGTGGACAGGCCCAGCTGAGCGCTGCGAACGGCCGCGACATAGCCGCCGGGGCCGGCACCAAGGATGACGACGTCATAGTGAGGCATGATCCCAGCCTATCTCTCGGAGCCACCCCGATGGCGCCGCCGTCCGGGGGTGAGAGGGAGGGCGATCCACTCGACATCCACCGACCAAATCCGACTATCCTGGGGAGCCTGAGGAGGCACCCGTGGAACACAATGCGCCCGCTGAACCCGACGAGATCCGTCGCGCCTCCGGCGACCCCGGAGCCGCGGTTCCGGGTGGTCGAGGCGCGGATACGACGGCTTCGTTCGGACACGATTCCGACCTGTCCTTCGTGCCGTTCGGCAGTGAGTTGACCGAGATCGAGCTCGAGGCGATCGACGCATTGCCGTCGGGATCAGCGCTCATGATCGTGCGGTCCGGCCCCACCGCCGGAGCCCGCTATTTGCTGGATGCCGACGTGACGACAGTCGGCCGCCATCCCGAGGCAGACATCTTCTTTGACGACGTAACGGTCTCGCGACGTCACGCCGAGATCACCCGCTCCGGTACGACCTTCGAGCTGGTCGATCAGCGCTCGCTCAACGGCACATACGTCAACGGCGAGCGCGTGGATCGTGCTGTCTTGACGAACGGCTCGGAAGCGCGCGTGGGCAAGTTCCGGTTGAACTTCTTCGTCTCCCCGGCCGACCTCGAGCCCCCGGCGGATCAGTGATGGCGGGGGTTCCCGCCCGTGATCGCGCCTCGTCCCCGGGGCTTTTGAGCATCGGTCAAGTTCTCGCGCGCCTTTCTCCCGAGTTTCCCGGGCTGAGTTCGAGCAAGCTGCGTTTCCTCGAGGTGCAGGGAATCGTCACTCCGACCCGCACCGAGTCGGGATACCGCAAGTTCGCTCCCGCGGATGTCGAGCGGCTGCGGCTTGCTCTCACCCTGCAGCGCGATCACTATCTGCCGCTGCACGTCATCCGGGCGTACCTCGATGACGTGGATGCCGGTCGTGACCCCGTCACCCCGATCCCGGCGCCGCCGACCTCCATCGTTGCTGCCCCGCGGCGTTACCGGCGCGACGAGTTGCTGTCTGCCGCCGGAGCAGCGCCGCAACTCCTCAATGACGCGATCAGCACCGGGATCATCACCGCCGCGGAACACTACACGGAGCAGACGGTGGCTCTGCTTCGGTGCCTCGTAGCCCTCGATCGCCACGGCATCGAGCCGCGTCACATCCGCACTCTCCGCCAGAGCGCCGAGCGTGACGCAGCCCTCGTTGAATCTGCGGTTGCGCCCCTCGCGCGCCGAACCGACGCGACCTCGCGAGGCAGAGCCGAGGAACTCGCGCCCGAACTCGCGCGTCGCCTGGAAGAAGTACGCTCGATTTTCCTGCGCTCTGCCCTCGAGCGATTCCTCTCGTAGTGCGACACGCCGAGACGCGACGGCCGGATGTCGTTGCCCGAGCCTCTCGGCTGATCTAGCGTTGACATGTCCGATCGAACTGGGGAGGTTGCCATGACGGCACGCGAGGCGGAATCGACGCCCAGCCTGACGGCAGACCTCTTGTTCACCGACGGCCTTCCAGCCCTCGACGACGAGGTCGGCTACCGCGGAGCTGTCGCTGCACGAGCTGCGGGCATCACGTATCGGCAGCTGGACTACTGGGCTCGCACGGAACTCGTCGAGCCGACAGTGCGGGGAGCATCCGGTTCCGGGTCGCAGCGTCTCTACGGCTTCCGCGACATCCTCGTGCTCAAGCTCGTCAAGCGCCTCCTCGATACCGGCATATCGCTGCAGCAGATCCGAACCGCCGTCGAGCAGCTGCGCGCGGCCGGCATCCGTGATCTTGCCGGAACCACGCTCATGAGCGATGGTGCTTCGGTGTACCTGTGCACCTCGAACGATGAGGTCATCGACCTTGTTAGCCGCGGTCAGGGTGTGTTCGGTATCGCCGTCGGCAAGGTGTGGCGTGAGGTCGAGTCGACGCTCGTCGAGTTCGATCCGCAGGCACCGGATGTCGTTGACGAGCTTTCTGCCCGGCGCGCCGCACGCTCTGCCTGAGCCGATCAACCCAGCTCAGCTGCTCCTCGCGCTTGATCAGATCCCGCGCGCGTTCGTCGCTCGCGTGTGATCAGTACTGTGGCGTGATCAGGAGGCGGCGGCGTCGGGGGAGGGAATCCGCCCGGTGCGCATGACGCGATCCAGGATGGCGTCGAAATCGGCAGCCAACTCCTGCGCCGAGTCGCCCGGCCAGATATGGAGGGGTTTTGCCGCGCCCTGAGCCTGCTGCAGCGAGGTCCGTTCGGGAAGCTGGGGCGAAAGCACGAGCGGGCCGAACATCTCGCGCAGTTCCTTGATGCGGAACTGGTGCTCGATCGACTGCGGGCGTACCCGGTTAACCACGATGCCCAGCGGCTGAAGACGGGGGGAGAGGCCGCGGCGGATCTCTTCGATCGCACGCAGCGCCCGGTCGGCTGCGGCAACGGAGAACAGACCCGGTTCGGTGATGACGATCACGCGGTCGCTTGCGGCCCACGCGGTGCGCGTGAGCGCGTTCAGCGAGGGCGCGCAGTCGATGAGGACGAGGTCGTAGTCGGCCTCGATGGTCGCGAGAGCTTCCTCGAGCTTCCACACGTCGCGGACGCTCGGGTGCGGGCCGTCGAAGTTGATCGCCGAGGGCGACCCGATCATGACGTCGATCGTGCCGGGGTGGACCTTGGCCCAGCCGCTCGCGGTGATGGCCTGACGGACGACCTTTTCCTTCGGGTTGGCCAGGACGTCGGCGACATTGAGCTTGCCGGCAACCTGGATGTCCATGCCTGTGGAGACATCTGACTGCGGGTCGAGATCCACCACGAGGGTGCGGACACCGCGGGCGAAGGCGGCGGAGGCAAGCCCCAGCGTGACAGTGGTCTTGCCGACACCACCCTTGAGCGAGCTCACCGACAGTACGTGCACGAGGCTCTACGTTACCGTCCCCTAGGCTGGGTGCACACTCAGGCAAGCCCCGTCACCAACAGCGAGGTGTGATGTTTCGCAAGATCCTGGTAGCAAACCGCGGCGAGATTGCGATCCGAGCCTTCCGAGCAGCGTTCGAACTCGGAGCCCGCACCGTGGCGGTCTATCCCTACGAGGATCGCTATTCCCTGCACCGACTCAAGGCCGACGAGGCCTACCAGATCGGTGAGCCTGGGCATCCGGTGCGTGCCTACCTGGACGTCGACGAGATCATCCGTGTCGCCCGGGAGAGCGGCGCCGACGCGATCTATCCCGGCTACGGTTTTCTCTCCGAGAATCCGGAGCTCGCCGAGAAAGCCGCGGCAGCCGGCATCACCTTCATCGGGCCTCCCGCCGCCGTCCTCGAAATGGCGGGAAACAAGGTCACGGCCAAGCAGCACGCCGTGAGCGCCGGGGTGCCCGTCCTGCGGTCGACGGATGCCTCAGACGACGTCGACGCGCTGGTGGCACAGTCGGCCGAGATCGGCTTCCCCATCTTCGTGAAGGCCGTCGCCGGCGGTGGCGGGCGCGGGATGCGTCGCGTCGAGACTCCAGAGGAGCTGCCGCCGGCTCTTGCCGAGGCCATGCGTGAGGCGGGTAGCGCCTTCGGTGACTCGCGGGTGTTCCTCGAGCAGGCAGTGCAGCGTCCGCGGCACGTCGAGGTGCAGATCCTCGCCGACAGTGTGGGCCACACCGTGCACCTGTTCGAGCGCGACTGCTCGGTGCAGCGTCGCCACCAGAAGGTCATCGAGATCGCACCAGCCCCGAACCTCGACCCGACAGTTCGCGACGACCTGCACCGCTACGCGGTCGCTTTCGCCGAGTCGATCGGCTACCAGAACGCGGGAACCGTCGAATTCCTCCTCGAAACGGCAGGCCCCCGCGCCGGCGAAGTCGTCTTCATCGAGATGAACCCCCGCATCCAAGTCGAGCACACCGTCACCGAAGAGGTCACGGATGTCGACCTCGTCCAGTCGCAGATGCTCATCGCCTCGGGGGTGAGCCTCGACGAGCTGGGGCTGCAACAGGAGAACATCCGACTTCGGGGCGCCGCGCTGCAGTGCCGCATCACCACTGAGGACCCGACCCAAGGGTTCCGTCCCGACACGGGCAAGATCACGACCTACCGGTCGCCGGGCGGTGCCGGCATCCGCCTGGACGGCGGCACGACCGCGGCAGGATCCCAGATCAGCCCGCACTTCGACTCGATGCTCGCCAAGCTCACCTGCCGCGGGCGAGACTTCGGCGCCGCTGTCTTGCGAGCCCGACGCGCCCTGGCCGAGTTCCGCATCCGGGGCGTCTCGACGAACATCCCGTTCCTGCAGGCGGTGCTCGAAGACCCTGCCTTCCTCGTCGGAGACCTCTCGACGGCGTTCATCGACGAGCGGCCCGAGCTGCTGCGGGGGCGCGAGTCCAAGGACCGTGGTTCGAAGATGCTCAACTGGCTGGTCGACGTCACCGTCAACCGCCCCAACGGCGAGAACCCGCTGACGGTCAGTCCCGCGCTGAAGCTTCCCGCGGTCGATCTGACACAGGACCCGCCCGCCGGCTCCCGGCAGCGACTGCTCGAGCTCGGACCGGAGGGATTTGCCCGCGCACTGCGCGAACAGACGCCACTCGCAGTCACCGAGACGACCTTCCGTGACGCCCACCAGTCGCTGCTTGCCACGCGCGTGCGCACGAAGGATCTCGTCGCTGTCGCGCCCTACGTCGCCCGGCTCACGCCCGAGCTGCTCTCGGTCGAAGCGTGGGGCGGCGCCACCTACGATGTGGCGCTGCGCTTCCTCGGCGAGGACCCCTGGGAGCGGCTCGACCGTCTTCGTGAAGCCCTGCCGAACGTTGCGATCCAGATGCTGTTGCGCGGGCGCAACACGGTGGGCTACACGCCCTACCCGACGGAGGTCACCGACGCCTTCGTCGCCGAGGCTGCAGCCAGCGGCGTCGACATCTTCCGTATCTTCGACGCCCTCAACGATGTCTCACAGATGCGTCCTGCGATCGACTGCGTGCTGGCGACCGGCACTGCTGTCGCGGAAGTCGCCATGTGTTACACCGGCGACCTGCTGAGCCCCACCGAGGACCTCTACACCCTCGACTACTACCTGCGGCTTGCCGACCAGATCGTCGCCTCCGGTGCCCACATCCTCGCGATCAAGGACATGGCTGGGCTGTTGCGGCCGGCGGCGGCATCCCGGCTCGTCACGGCGCTGCGCGACCGCTTCGACCTGCCCGTGCACGTCCACACTCACGACACCGCCGGTGGGCAGCTCGCGACGCTGCTGGCGGCATCGGATGCCGGTGCGGATGCCGTCGATGTGGCAGCCGCACCGATGGCGGGAACGACAAGCCAGCCCTCCCTCTCGGCGCTTGTCGCTGCCCTTGCCAACACCGACCGGGACACCGGAATCGACATGGCGGCGGCATCCGACCTGGAACCGTACTGGGAGGCCGTGCGCCACCTGTACCGTCCGTTCGAGTCCGGTCTTCCGGGTCCGACCGGCCGGGTCTACCGGCACGAGATCCCCGGCGGGCAGCTGTCGAACCTGCGCCAGCAGGCGATCGCGCTGGGACTTGCCGAGGACTTCGAGCTCATTGAAGACCTGTACGCGGCGGCCAACGACATCCTGGGCCGCGTTCCGAAGGTGACCCCGTCCTCGAAGGTGGTCGGCGATCTCGCGCTCCACCTCGCCGCCGTAAAGGCCGATCCCGCCGACTTCGCGGCGAACCCCGAACGCTACGACATTCCCGATTCCGTCGTCGGCTTCATGGCCGGCGAACTCGGCGATCTTCCGGGTGGCTGGCCCGAGCCGTTCCGCTCGAAGGTGCTGCAGGGACGTGAGTACCACGTCGGATCGGCCCCGCTCGGGGCCGAGGACGCCGAGAAGCTGGCCGGGTCATCCGACGAGCGCCGCACGACGCTCAATCGGCTGCTGTTCCCGGCGCCGACGAAGGAGTTCGAACGCATTCGCGACACGTTCGGCGATGTCAGCGTGCTCGACACCGTCGACTATCTCTACGGGCTCGAACACGGCGCCGAACACGTCGTCGAGATCGAGCGCGGGGTGCAGCTGTTCGTCGGGCTGGAAGCGATCGGTGAGGCCGACGAGAAGGGCATGCGGACGGTCATGACCACGCTCAACGGCCAGCTTCGCCCCGTCTTTGTGCGTGACCGCAGCATCTCAGTCGAAGTCCGTCAGGCCGAGAAAGCCGACACCTCGAAGCCCGGTCAGGTTGCTGCACCGTTCGCGGGTGTCGTGACCCTGAAGATCGCCGAAGGCGACCGGGTTTCCGCGGGTCAGCCGGTGGCTTCGATCGAGGCGATGAAGATGGAGGCGGCCATCACATCGCCGGTCGACGGCGTCGTCGAACGCCTCGTGATCGGGTCGCCGCAGCAGGTCGATGCTGGGGATCTTTTGCTCGTCGTGCGACCCGCCGGATAGCCTGAGGGGTGGCGCATCGCCGCCACAACGACGGCAGGGAGAGCACGTGGCAGATCGATCGGACCCGGAACGAGCGGAGACCGAAGAGCACGGCATCCTCGACGAAGAGCGCGTGGACACCTCCGGAATCTTCCTCGGCGGGTCGACCGCGCAGGTCGATGTGACCCTTCCGGTGCCCGCCGATGACGACGACGCCATCGACGAGGACTTCGACGAAACGACGGGGCGGGGACGCATCGCGGCCAACCTCGGCGCCCCCGTGCACACCGACACAGCGGAAGCCGAGATCATCGAGGATGTCGACGACACAGCGGTGCACACGACAGATATCGACGACACCGACACCCACGACGCCGACATTGAGGATGCCGTGGAGGACGCACTGGAGGACGCCGTGGCAGCCCACGAATCCGAGCCCGCAGCCCCCGCCAGCCGCATCGCCGTTCCCGTGGCTCAGCCCGTTCGCGCGGTGGAGCCGTCGCCGGTCGCCTTCGACGTGACGCTTGCCTCGAAGCGGCTGGGTGAACTGGAGGTCAGTCGCGAGGGCGCCGATGTGCTCACCGCCGACCGTCTCCTTGATCCGCATCACGTCGCGAAGGTCGAACCCGAGGGATTCTGGCAGAGCGCGCTGTACCGGGCATCCGGCACGCTCATCAACGTCGGCGACAGCAAGAAGGCCCGCGAGCGCAAGGAACTGAGCAAGCGCATCGCGGCGCCGCTGACGGGCGGCGCGCGCTTCGTGCCGGTCCTCAGCCGCAAGGGCGGAGTCGGCAAGACCACCGTCACGACGCTCCTCGGGATGGCGCTCGCCGATGCACGCGACGACCGTGTCGTGGCCGTGGACGCGAACCCCGATCGTGGCACGCTCGCGGAGCGCATCGCCCGCACCAGCGGCAAGACGATTCGCGATCTCGTGCGCATCAAGGACGACGTCGTCGGCTACAACGACCTCTCGACGATCGTCGCGCGCGACGAGACGCGCCTCGACGTTCTCGCCTCGGATGCCGACCCGCGCGTCTCGGAGGCTTTCGGTGACGACGACTACCGCGCCGCTGCCGAGGTTGCCGCGCACTACTACTCGGTCGTGCTCACCGACACCGGAACCGGCATCGTGCACTCCGTGATGTCAGCAACCCTCGAACGTGCCGACTCGCTGGTGGTCGTCGCAGGTCTCAGCATCGACGAAGCGCGTCTGGCATCCGAGACCCTGACGTGGCTTGAGACCAACGGGTACGGCGAACGCGTGCGCAACGCCGTTGTCGTGCTCAACACGACGCGCCCCGGTTCACCGCTCGTGCGGGCCGACGAGGTCGAGGCCCACTTCCGCACCCGCGTCCGCTCCGTCATCCGGATGCCGTACGACTCCCACATCGCGTCGGGAGCTGCGATCGGCTTCCACGAGATCAACCCGGCGACCCGGGAAGCTGCCCGTCAGCTGGCCGCAGCGGTCGTTGAGTCGCTGCGCGTTCCGGCAACGGTCTGAGGCTCCCATGGCAGTTCGTCCGATCCGGGTGTTCGGCGACCCCGTCCTGAAATCGCCCAGCGCTCCGATCGACGTGATCGACGAGGGAACCGCGGCGCTTGTCACCGACCTGCTCGACACCGTGGCCCTACCGGGGCGCGCGGGAGTGGCCGCCCCCCAGATCGGGGTGGGCCTGCGCGCGTTCAGCTACAACGTGGACGGCGAGATCGGCTACGTCCTGAACCCCGTGCTCGTGTCGGTGTCGGGGGAGCCCGAGCTCGTGGGCGAAGGATGCCTGTCGGTGCCGGGGTTGTGGCACGACACCCTGCGTTATCCGCACGCTGTCGTTCACGGCATCGATCTCGACGGCAATCCCGTGGTGCTCGAGGGCGAGGGACTCATGGCTCAGGCGCTGCAGCACGAGACCGATCACCTCGACGGGACGCTCTACCTCGACCGGCTGGACCCCGCGCGTCGCAAGCAAGCGATGCGCGAGGTCCGCGAGTCGGACTGGTTCTAGGCCCGCCGGACGGCGTGGCCGGTCAGGACAGCGACAGGTTCGACGTCGAGACCGGAACCGAGTACAGCTCCTCGATGTGGTCGCCGAAGTCGGCCATGATCACATTGCGCTTGATGCTCATCTTCGGAGTCAGGTGCCCGCTAGCTTCGGTCCATTCCGTGGGCAGGATGATGAACTTGCGGATCGACTCGGCGCGCGAGACGAACGCGTTGGCGCGGTCGATGGCCTTCTGCACCTCGGCGCGGACGGCGTCGTTAGTTGCCGCTTCCTCGAGCGAGATGTCGCTCGGCAGACCGTTGTTGGACAGCCACGTCGGCAGCATCTCGGGGTCGAGGGTTACCAGGGCCGAGATGAACGGCTTCTGATCGCCGACGACCACGACCTGCCCGACGATCGGGTTCGCCCGAATCGGGTCCTCCAGCGCGGCCGGAGCGACATTCTTGCCACCCGCGGTGACGATGATCTCCTTCTTGCGGCCGGTGATCCGCAGGAAGCCGTCCTTGTCGAAAGCACCGATGTCGCCGGTCTTGAACCACTCGCCATCGAATGCAGCAGCTGTGGCGTCGTGGTTGCGCCAATACTCCTGGAAGACGTTGATGCCGCGCACCTCGATCTCGCCATCGTCCGCGATTCGCACGCCCACGCCCGGGAGCACCGGACCGACAGTTCCGATCCGGGACTTCCCGGGCAGGTTCACCGTCGCGGGCGCCGTGGTCTCGGTCAAGCCGTAGCCTTCGAGAATGTCGACGCCGAGGCTGTGGAAGAAGTGGCCGAGGCGCTCACCCAGCGGGGCGGAACCCGATACGGCATACTCGACGCGGCCGCCCATCGCCTCGCGGAGCTTGGAGTAGACGAGCTTGTCGAACAGGCGGAACTTCAGGCCCATCATGAACGGGACCTTGCGCCCTTCCTGCACGTACTTGGAGTGCTCGATCGCGGTGTGGGCTGCGGCTCGGAAGATCTTGCCCTTGCCGCCGGCCTCTGCCTTCTGCTCGGCCGAGTTGTAGACCTTCTCGAACACGCGCGGCACCGCCAGCAGGTAGCTGGGCTTGAAGGAGCCGAGCGCCGGAAGCAGCTGCTTCGTGTCGGGCTGGTGACCGGTCTTGACGCCCGCGTGGACATTCAGCATGGAGATGAACCGCGCAAATATGTGCGCCGTCGTGATGAACAGCAGGGTCGACGCGCCAGGCTTGGCGACGACCTCCTTCAACGCCTCGGCGGAGTTGCGAGAGAGCTCGACGAAGTTGCTGTGGGTCAGCACACAGCCCTTGGGGCGTCCGGTCGAGCCGGACGTGTAGATCAGCGTCGCGATGTCGGCGCCCACAGCAAGCGACCGGCGTCGCTCGATCTCGTCATCCGTGACGGACTTGCCCTGCTCGACGAGAGCGTCAAGGTCGCCCTTGTGCATCGCCCACGTCGATCGCACGTTCGGGAGCTCAGCGAGCGCCTCCTGCAGTCGAGCCTCATGATCGGCGGACTCGCAGATGCAGGCAACGGCGCCCGAATCCGAGAGGTTCCACGCGATCTGGGTGGGGGAGCTGGTCTCATAAATCGGGACCATGACAGCCCCCGCGAAGAAGATCGCGAAGTCCACCAGAGTCCACTCGTACGTCGTACGCGCGATAAAGCCGACCTTGTCGCCGGGCTCGATGCCACCGGCGACCAACCCCTTCGCGAGTGCGACGACCTGGTTCAGGAAGTCGGATGCGGTGATGTCTCGCCATCCGGTGCCGTCGGGAACGGCGAACAGCGCCAGCTGCGGCGTCTTCTTCACCCGTTCCACGAGCAGATCGGTGACATTGGCCTGCGGATCGGGGGCCACGACCGCGGGGGTATCGAACTGAACCACGGCAACTCCTTCGGTACCGGTGAAAAGCGGATCGGTTGACCGCCAATGCTACCTGATGAGACTCGATCTCAGGGGGGATGGAACCACGTTCCACTCCGGGTCCTGCTGCTTCTTTCCGGGTTCACCGTGGTCGCAGCAGGATAGGAGGGCGTGACTAGACTTCAGAGGCGTCGGCGACGGGGAAAGGAGCGTGCGAGCGGTGTTCTACTGGCTCATGAAGTACGTGGTCATCGGCCCCATCGTCAAGGCGATCTTCCGCCCCTGGATCGTGGGTCGTCGCAACATCCCCAAGACCGGGGCCGCGATCCTCGCGAGCAACCACCTCTCTTTCGCCGACTCGATCTTCCTGCCCCTGATGATCGACCGTCCCGTCACCTTCCTCGCCAAGAGTGACTACTTCACCGGCAAAGGGATCAAGGGCTGGGCGACCCGCGTCTTCTTCAAGGCGACCGGACAGCTGCCCATCGACCGCTCCGGCGGGAAGGCATCCGAGGCATCCCTCAACACGGGACTTCAGGTCCTCGGCAGGGGAGACCTTCTGGGCATCTACCCGGAGGGCACCCGCAGCCCCGACGGGCAGCTCTACCGCGGGCGCACGGGTATCGCCAGGATGGCCCTCGAAGCACGGGTCCCTGTCGTTCCGTGCGTCATGGTAGACACCGACACGATGATGCCGATCGGTCAGCGCGTTCCCAACGTCGTGCGCGTTGGCGTCGTCATCGGCGAACCCCTCGATTTCTCCCGCTTTCACGGAATGGAGGGGGATCGCTACATCCTCCGTTCCATTACCGACGAGATCATGGTGGCGCTGCAGCGTCTGGGGGAGCAGAAGTACGACGACGTGTATGCCTCGACGGTGAAGGACCGCGCTGTGCCGGCGCGGGCTGAGCAGGTTCCCGCCCCGATAGACTGAGCGGATGCTCCTCAAGACCGACCCGCTCGACCACTGGCGTACGCTCCCGATCAAGCAGCAGCCGTCGTGGTATGCGCCGGAGGCCGCTGCCGAGGTATCGGCTGAACTCGCGACGCTTCCGCCGCTGGTCTTTGCCGGTGAGGTCGACATCCTTCGTGAGAAGCTCGGCCGTGCCGCCGCGGGTCAGGCATTCCTGCTGCAGGGCGGCGACTGCGCCGAGACCTTCGCCGGCGCGACCGCCGAACAGATCCGCAATCGCATCAAGACTGTGCTGCAGATGGCAGTCGTCCTGACCTACGGCGCCTCCATGCCGGTCGTCAAGATGGGGCGCATGGCCGGGCAGTTCGCAAAGCCCCGCTCTTCCGACACCGAAACCCGCGGGGATGTCACGCTTCCCGCGTACCGCGGCGACATCGTCAACGGATATGACTTCACCGAGGCGTCGCGACGAGCGGACCCGGCACGGATGCTGAAGGCGTACCACACGTCGGCATCGACACTGAACCTCATCCGCGCGTTCACGCAGGGTGGGTTCGCGGACCTTCGTGAGGTGCACAGCTGGAACAAGGGCTTCGCGCAGAACCCCGCGAACCAGCGCTACGAGCGCCTGGCAACCGAGATCGATCGCGCCATCAAGTTCATGGAAGCTGCCGGCGCCGACTTCGACGAGTTGCGACGCGTCGAGTTCTACACCGGCCACGAGGGCTTGCTCATGGACTACGAGCGCCCCATGACCCGGATCGACTCCCGAACCGGGACCCCGTACAACACGTCGAGCCACTTCCTGTGGATCGGGGAGCGCACCCGCGAGCTCGACGGCGCGCACGTCGACTACTTCTCGCGCATCCGCAACCCCATCGGGGTTAAGCTCGGCCCCACGACGACGCCCGAGACCGCGCTGGCCCTGATCGACAAGCTCGATCCGGAGCGCGAGCCCGGTCGCCTGACCTTCATCACCCGCATGGGTGCTGGCAAGATCCGCGATGCCCTTCCCCCGCTGTTGGAGGCAATCAAGGCATCCGGTGCGACGCCCCTGTGGGTCACCGACCCCATGCACGGCAACGGCATCACGTCGCAGACGGGCTACAAGACCCGCCGCTTCGATGACGTGGTCGACGAGGTGCGCGGCTTCTTCGAGGCTCACCGCGCTGTCGGGACGCACCCGGGCGGCATCCATGTCGAACTGACCGGGGATGACGTCACCGAGTGCCTCGGTGGCTCCGAGATGATCGACGAAGCAGGTCTGGCGACTCGCTACGAGTCACTGTGCGACCCACGACTGAACCACATGCAGTCTCTGGAGCTCGCGTTCCTCGTGGCCGAGGAGCTCGAGAAGCGCTAAGCGCGTTCGGGTGCTCGTCGATAAAGGCGGGGTAGCGAATCAGTTGTTTCGGTTGTTTCCGCTGTTTCCGTTAGATGAGCTGCCCAGCGTGAGCCCAGTGAACGTGACCTTCGACCCAGGGGGTTCGAGCGCCCCAGCGGCGGGATCCGTGCCGGTCACTGTGTAGAGGTCCCAGAACACCTTGGGCGGCAGCGCATCAGTGCTTACTTCGAAGCCTCGGCCCGAGAGGATTGACACGGCGGAGTTGATGGTCTCGCCGCCCACGTCTGGGACCTCGACCGGCTGAACACCCTTGGACACGATGAGTGTCACTGTCTCGCCGGGCCGCCACTGCCCGCCATCTGGATGCTCGGCGATGCCAATGACCTCGCCTTTTGCGATGTCGTTGTCGTACTGCTCGACGCGCTCGTCCGACACAGTCAGGCGCGCGGCTTCAAGAGTTTGGGTCGCGGAGCTCACCGACATGCCGCGGACGTCGGGAATCGGGCCCAGCGAAACGGTCAGCGTGACGGTATCGCCCTCGAAGACGGTGCACCCGTTCGTGCAGTCCTGCGGGTCTCCGCCCAGGCGTGGAGTGACGGACACGGCAACGACCGTCCCAGCCGCGGCATCGGTGAACATCTCAGCATCTGGTTCGGTGACGATCAGCTGATACCCCGACAGCGTGGTGCGGGCATCGGAGGCGGGCTGGCCCACGACCGAGGGAAGGTCGTGCTGAGCAGGGCCGAGCGACACGATCACCTTGACCGTCGACTCCTTGTCGACCCGGTTGCCAGCCGGGGGATCGGTGCGGATGACCAGCCCCTCATCGACCTCGAGGCTGTTCTCACCCACCTGCTCGGGAACGAGGTTCTGGGCCTTGATCGCCGCAGCCGCGCCGTCGTAGTCCATTCCGGCCACGGTGGGGACGGAGACCTGGGAGCCGGGGCCGGACCCGAACCACCATCCGATTCCCGCGGCGAGGGCAGCGAGAAGGATGACGACGGTGACGATCCAGGCGGTGCGCGCACCCTGACGGTTCGCTGATCGCCGGAGGCGTGCCGCGTTGTCGACTTCGGCATGCACGGCCGTCGCGCCGGTAGTGGCGGGTAGGACCTTGGTCAGTTCGCTCGGATCGTCGCGATCAATCATCCCGGTTGTCGCTGCCGTGACGACCTGCGGTGAGATGCCGAGGCTGCGCTCGATCTCGCGCAGCCGCTGCAGCATCTCCATTGCGTCGGCGGGGCGATCGTCGGGCTTCTTCTCAGTCGACCACAGCACCAACTCGTCGAGTTGCTCGGGGACACCCGGGTTCTTGACGCTCGGTCGCGGCACCGAGTCCGTGGCGTGCTGGAAGGCGATCTGCATCGGCTGTTCACCGCGATACGGCTGCTCGCCCGTGAGCATCTCGTAGAGCATGATCCCGAGGCTGTAGATGTCGCTGCGCGCATCCGCGGTTCCCCGGGTCACCAGTTCAGGGGCAAGGTATGCGATCGTGCCCATCAACTGAGCGCCGGTCGCGGTGTTCGCGGTCGTCGCGCGCGCGAGGCCGAAGTCACCGATCTTGATGCGCCCGTCCTCGGCCAGCAGCACGTTCTCGGGCTTGACGTCGCGATGGATGATGCCGGCACGGTGGGCGGCGGCAAGACCGGAGAGTACGGCATCCATGATCGAGATCGTCTGCGGCACCGTCAGCCGCTTCTCTTCGCGAAGTAGCTCGCGCAGGGTGATGCCGGGGAGGTACTCCATCACGAGGTAAGCGATCTCGCCGTCGCTGCCCTGATCGAACACGTTCACGACGTGCGGGTCTGCGAGCCGCGCGGCCGCCCGGGCTTCCTGGATGAACCGGCTCTGGAAGACCGTGTCATCGCTCAAGTGCCCGTGCATGACCTTGAGCGCGACGCGGCGCTCGAGGCGCAAGTCGGTCGCGACATAGACAGTGGCCATGCCGCCACGAGCGATTCGGGCGCGCACCCGGTATCGGCCGTCGACGAGACGGCCGATCAGAGGATCGGTTTGCGCGCTGGTGCTCACGCACCGAGTCTACGGAGCGCGAGCGGCCCGGCCTGGGAGCGGCTCACAGAAGCGGATGAGCAGTATCGGGCGTCGATCGGTCGGCGCCGCGGTCGGGATGCGGCTCATGGTGAGATCATGGCTGTCGTGACCACCCCATCTCCTGCTACCGAAACCGCTTGGCTCACGATGCCCGAACTCGTCGAGGTCCTCGGCGAACCGCTCGGCCGCGTGCGTCGACTTCTGGACGAGTCACAGCTCATCGGGTCCAAGCGCCACGGCGCCTTCGCGGTGCCCGCCGTCTTCATCGTGGACGGTCATCCGCTACCGTCGCTGCGCGGCACGATCATCGTGCTGCACGACGCCGGCTTCACCGACGACGAAGCGATCGACTGGATGCTCGCACCCGAGGAATCGATCGGTGTGGCACCCATCGAGGCGCTGCGGGCGGGGCGCAAGAGCGAGGTTCGGCGGGTAGCCCAGACGCTCGCCTAAGAGTGAGATCTGCGGTTCGCGCTCAGGTCGTGCGCACCGTCGCTGCGCGGGCAAGTTCTCGCAGCTCGCTCACGGAGCGGTTGCCCAGCGGTGCACCCGACAGTGCGCGTTCGGCAGTCCGCGTGTAGTCGAGGATGAGGTTCTCGACCCGATCCAGCGCTCCGGTCTCCCGTATCGTCTGCTGCATCGCCGCGATCTGGTCGGGTTCGAGAGACGGGTCGCCGAGCATCTCATCGAACAGCCGGCGCGATCCGGAGGGGAGCGCTTCGCGCGTGTAAGCGACCAGCACCGTGCGCTTACCTTCGCGAAGATCGTCGCCGGCGGGTTTGCCTGTTGATTCGGCGTCACCGAAGACACCCAGGACGTCATCGCGCAGCTGAAAGGCCATCCCGACCGGGTGCCCGAACGCGACGAGGGCGGCCTGCTGCGCTGTGTCAGCTCCGGCGATCGCCCCACCGATGACCAGGGGCTGCTGGATGCTGTACCTTGCCGACTTCAGCGATGCCACCCGCAGCGCGCGCTCGGCGTGGCGATCGTCGGCATCCGTCACGTACGCCGACTCCTCTGCGACGTCCAAGAACTGCCCGATCGTCACTTCGCGACGCATCAGTGCGAACTCTCGGCGACCGGCGGCTGCGGCTGTCGGGGCTGCCAGAGCAAGGCCCTCCTCGAGGAGGTCGTCGCTCCACGCGACCAGAAGATCGCCGAGCAGGAGCGCGCCCGACCGACCGAAGCGGGCGGAATCGCCGACCCAGCCGCGCTCGCGGTGGGCGGTTTCAAGGGCGCGGTGGGATGCCGGACGGCCACGTCGCGTGTCGGAGTTGTCGACGATGTCGTCGTGCACGAGGGCAGCTGCGTGGAAAACCTCCAGTGCCGCCGCCACGGCCAACACGTCTTCGGTCGGCTCCAGTTCGGCGCCAGAATGCTCCCGAACCGCACGCCATCCGGCAAAGCAGAACCGCGCGCGCAGCCGCTTTCCGCCGCGAACGGACTCGGCGGCAGCGCCGTGGAGGAGCAGCGCCTCATCACCGAAGAGCTCTGACTCGGCCTCCCGCGCTGCCAAGAAGTCCTCGACTCGCTGAGAAACTGCCCCGACCGGATCACTACCTATTGACACGGGCCTAGCCTAGTAATCGACGGCGCGCGTAGAATCGTGCCACCGATCCAGCCCGAGGGGGATCTCATGCCACTCTCCGAACAGGAGCAGCGTCTGCTCGACGAGATGGAGCGCCATCTCATGCGCAACGACGCCGATGTCGTTTCGGCGTCCAGCGGCGGTGGTCTTTCCTATCGCAATGTCGTGTACGGCACGATCCTCGTCCTCGCGGGCATCGGTGCCCTCATCGTCGGTGTCGCGATGCAGCTGATCGTCGTCGGTGTTCTCGGGTTCCTTGCGATGATCGCCGGCGTCATCGTCGCCGTTACGCCCGCCAAGCGCGTGGGACCCGAGCCCGAGCGCGCTGACCAGCGTCCCGCCGCGACCCGCACGAGCGCCAGCTTCATGGACCGCATGAACGAGCGCTGGGACCGCCGCCAGGAAGGCCGTTGATCGGCTGAGGCTCTGCCCTCCACTGCGCTCCACCGCCTGACTCCCCACCTCTCCACCGCCCTCTGACGGGCCATCGAACGCCGACCTCCGGGTCGGCGTTTCGTCGTTAACCGCGCGGTTTCGGCATCCAGTGGATCCCGCCTTCCCGTCAGGATTTGTCGCGCCCGGGCGCGGAGAGACGCGCCAGGGGAGTGCTGTGGCAGGAATGTGGTGACAAAGTGGAGGGAAGTGGAGTAAAGTGGCGTGCAACCTGGAGGGGCCGGACGAAGGGGGGTGACGCGGGATGTTGCTGGGGACTCACACTCCGAAGCTCGACGACAAAGGACGCGTCATCTTGCCGTCCAAGTTCCGCGACGATCTCGGCGCCGGCATCGTCGTGACCCGCGGCCAGGAACGCTGCCTCTACGTCTTCTCGGCCGCAGAGTTCGAGCGCGTCCATGAGCGCATCCGCGAAGCGCCCTTGACGAACAAGCAGGCGCGCGACTTTCTGCGCATGTTCCTCTCGGGCGCGAGCGCTGAGACCCCCGACAGCCAGAACCGCATCACCATCCCGCCTCCGCTGCGTGCCTACGCCGGGCTTGAGCGCGAGCTCGTGGTCACGGGTGTCGGCGCTCACGCGGAGATCTGGGATGCGCAGGCCTGGAACGACTACCTCGAAGGAAACGAAGCCGCCTACTCGGAGATGGAGCAGGAGGTGATCCCTGGCCTGTTCTGACCCTCGGTTGTGATGCCCATCTGCGGGGCCCTGACGCACTTCCCCGGCGCCAGGTCTTCAGCGGATGGGGATCAGAGCCCAGTGGTCCGGCCCGACATCATGGACCTGCGCGACATCCACACCCCCGTCCTGCTCGAGCGCTGCATCGAGTTGCTCGCTCCCGCGCTCGCAGGCCAGAGCCCGGTCGTCGTCGACGCCACCCTCGGCATGGGCGGCCACACCGAGGCGCTCCTGGAACGGTTCCCCGCGCTCACGGTGATCGGGCTCGACCGCGACACCGACGCTCTGCGCATCGCCTCTGAGCGGCTCGCCCGGTTCGGTGACCGACTGCGCCCGGTGCACACCGTGTACGACGGCATCGCCGGCGCGATCGAACGCTCCGGCTTCACACGCGTGAATGGCATCCTGTTCGATCTCGGTGTCTCGTCGCTGCAGCTGGATGTCGCCGACCGCGGGTTCGCGTACGCCCAGGATGCGCCGCTGGACATGCGGATGGACCAGTCCGGGGGAGTGACAGCCGCAACCGTGCTCGCGACGTACGGCGAAGGCGACCTGCGCCGGATCTTCGAGCGGTACGGCGAAGAGAAGCTTGCGGGACGCTACGCCCGGGCCATTATCCAGGCGCGGGGCGAGCAGCCCATCGAGCGGTCGGGTCAGCTCGTCGACATCCTGCAGGACGCGACTCCCGCTGCCCTGAAGAACGCCGGTCATCCTGCCAAGCGGGTGTTCCAAGCCCTGCGCATCGAGGTGAACGCGGAGCTTGCGGCCCTCGAGACGGCACTTCCCGCCGCCCTCGAGGCGTTGACAGTCGGCGGACGCCTCGTCGTCATGTCGTACCAGTCCCTCGAGGACCGCCTGGTCAAGCGCGTCCTCGCCCAGGCGGTCCGCTCGACAGCCCCCGCGGGCCTACCCGTAGAACTCCCCGAGCACGCCCCCCAGTTCCGTCTCATCGTCAAGGGCGCCGAAATGGCCTCCGACGACGAGAAGCTACGCAATCCCCGTGCCACGCCCGTGCGGCTGCGCGCGGCCGAACGAGTGAAGGATGCCGCATGAGCGCGGACCTGCTGGCAGCCCTCGATGAGTTCGCCCCGAGTACCCGGCCGGCCGATGACCGTGCGCCGCGCCTTCGCCCGGTCGAGCAGGCTGCAGCGCGACGCCGTCCGCGTCTGGCGTACGGCATCGTCGCGGTTCTCGGGGCTGCGGCGATCGTCGCCGCGCAGATGGTCGTGTCGATTCTGACCACGCAGGACACCTACGCGATCTCGACTCTCACCTCGCAGCAGCGACAACTCACGTGGGACCGGCAGATCCTCTACGACGAAGTCGCAGGTCTCAGCTCGCCGCAGTACCTCGCGGCAAACGCGTCGGCCCTGGGTATGGTCATCAGCGAAGCGCCAACTTTCCTCCGCCTGTCGGACGGAGCCTTGGTCGGAGCCTCGCAGGCCGCAGGCTGGCAGTCATCGATCGACGCAGTCGGAAGGGGAGCAGTGGCCAACGCCCTCATCACCCAGACGCCCCTGGTCACCGACCCCGCCGCAACCATCGAAGGGACTCCCGTCGAGGTCACGGACGAGACCGGGCAGTCGGTCATCCCGCCAGCGCTCACCGACGGTCTACCGACCCCCACGACGCGATGACCGGACGCAGCACCCGCAGCCCTCGGCGTCGCACCGTCGTCGCCATGTTCATCGTTTTGGCAGTCATCGGGGCCTTCGTCATCCGTCTTGTCGACATTCAGGTCGTCAACGCCAACGATCACATCGAGCAGTCTCTCGAGCTCGGCCTGTCGAGTTCGCAGAAGACCTACGGGACCCGCGGCACCATTGTCGATGAGAACGGTGCGACCCTCGCCGGCAGCATCGTGCTCTACGACGCACAGCTGGACCCCAAACTCGTCGGCCCGATCGACCGTGAGGTCGACGGTGAGACGGTGAAGGTTCCGTGGGAGACGATCTCGGCCGAGATCGGCGCCGTGACGGGTCAGACTGCTGAAGAGATCCAGGCGATCGTTACCGCGGCCCTGGCGGAAAACCCCGAAAGCAGATACGCGATGCTCACGCGCGGTCTGACGACGGCGCAGTACCGGGAGCTCGCGGATATGAAGATCCCGTACCTCGCGTTTGTTGCGCATCCTGCTCGCACATACCCGGATGGTGCAGTCGCCGGCAACCTCGTCGGCTTCGTCGGGTCCGACGGCACCCCGCTGGCGGGACTCGAAGTTTCCCAGGACGGATGTCTCGCCTCGACCGACGGCGAGATCCGCTACCAGCGCGGCGGCGACGGTGTCGTCATCCCGGGAACGATGACCGAGAAGCCCGCCGTCGACGGCGGAACGCTGCAACTCACCATCAACCGCGACCTCGAGTGGTACCTGCAGCAGCTGATCGCTGAGCAGACGCAGAATACGGGAGCCAAGGCTGGTTCGATCTTCGTCGTCGAGGTCAAGACCGGCGCGATCCGTGCGGCAGCCGAGTACCCGACCGTCGATCCGAACGCTCCGACTGCCGTTGAGGAATCCGATCGCGCGAGCCGGATCTTCCGCAACACCTTCGAGCCGGGGTCGACCTTCAAGGCGCTCTCGGCGGCGATGCTCGTCGACTCCGGTACCGCCAACCCGTTCTCGGTCGTCCACGTGCCCTTCCGGCAGACCTTCGACAACGGTGCGAGCGTGCGCGACGATCTGCAGCACCCGGATTACGACTACACCCTCAACGGCGTGCTCGTGAACTCCTCGAACGTCGGTATCTCCACGTTCGCCGGGATGATGAGCGACCAGGCTCGTTATGACTACTTCACGAAGTTCGGAATTGGGCAGGGCACGGATGTCGACTTCCTCGGCGAGGCGAACGGCCTCGTTCGTGACCCGAGCCAGTGGGACAACCAGACGAAGTACAACACCGCCTACGGTCAGGGTCTGACGACGACGGTGCCCGAGCTCGCGAACGCCTATCAGGCGATTGCCAACGGTGGACTGAAGCTGCCGCTGCGACTCGTCGAGTCCTGTACGGCTGCTGACGGCACGGTCACGACCCCAGACAACGGCGAGCCGACGCAGGTCATCAGTCCCGAGGCGGCCCGTCAGGTCACCGACATGCTCGAAAACGTCGCCACGAAGGGTTCGGTCTCTGAGAAGGTCGGCATCGCCGGGTACCGGATCGCGCTCAAGACCGGAACGGCAGAAAAGGTCGACCCCGGTGCCGGCACCTACAAGGTCGGTTCGTACTTCACGACGATCGCGGGCTTTGCTCCTGCCGACGATCCCCAGTACGTCGTCGTGGTGACGCTCGACGAGCCGACCACGATAAAGTCGTCTAGTGCCAACGCTCCGGCGTTCCGTGAGGCGATGACCCAGGTGCTCAAGACCTACCGGATCATGCCTTCGAACTCCGCCTCACCCGATCTTCCGACTTTCGGCTGATCTCGACGGCACGCTTCCTGCGCATGATCAGTCTGACTCTGTCCCGAATAGCCGATGTCCTCGGCGGAAACCTCGTCCTTCGTGGCGCCGATTCCGCGGACACGGTGGTTTCGGGCACCGTCGATACCGATTCTCGACTCATCGGCCCCGGCGACATCTTCGTCGCCAAACCCGGCGAGCACGCCGACGGACACGACTTCGTGCCGGCCGCGATCGAGCGAGGTGCAGTCCTCGCCATTGTGGAGCGACCGCTGGATGCCGCCATCACGCAGATCGTGGTTCCCGGGGCGGTCCACGCGTTGGCGGATCTCGCTCGCTTCGTCGTCGGCGAGGTGCGGGCGCGGGGCGCTCTGCAGATCGTCGGGATCACGGGATCGAACGGCAAGACGACCACCAAGAACATGCTGGCGCGCATCCTCGAGGCCGAGGACGAGACCGTCGCACCCCAGGCATCCTTCAACAACGAAGTCGGGGCACCGCTGACGATGCTGCGCATCACAGAAAGCACCCGCTATCTCGTCAGCGAGTTCGGGGCGAGCGCTCCGGGAGAGATTGCGCGCCTTGCCGGCCTCGTGCACCCGGACATCGGTGTCGTCCTCATGGTCGGGATGGCGCACGCCGGCGGGTTCGGTGGCATTGAGTCGACTTTCGTCGAGAAGTCGCAGCTGATCCACGCCGTCCGGCCCGGAGGCATTGCGGTGTTGAACGCGGATGATCCGCGCGTTGCCGCGATGGCCGGTATCGCCGCCGAGCGTGGTGCGACAGTCCGCTGGTTCGGGCGCTCCTCGGCAGCCGAAGTACGTGCCGAGGACGTCGAAGTCACGCCCGAGGGAACGCGATTCCGACTGCTCGTTGACGGCGGAGAGTTCCCCGTGGTGCTCCGCGTGCTCGGCGAGCACCACGTCATGAACGCGCTGGCCGCGATCGCCACCGCGACAAGGCTCGGCATCCGTCCCGAAGCCTGCATCGAGCGGCTCGAGGCGATGGAGTTGGCAGAGCGGTGGCGGATGCAGCCGATGGGCTCCGAGCGCGTCCGCATCATCAACGACGCCTACAACGCGAGCCCCGACTCCATGGCCGCGGCGCTGCGTACACTCGCGCAGATCACGACACCGGATCAGCGCACCGTCGCCGTTCTCGGCGCGATGAGCGAACTCGGCGAATACGCGGGGGAGGAGCACGACCGCGTCGGTCTTCTCGCAGTGCGGCTGCGCATCCAGCGGATCGTCGTCATCGGCTCTGCTGCGCGTCGACTGTACCTCTCGGCGATCAGCGAGGGGTCGTGGGACGGTGAGGCGGTCTTCTTCGAGACAGCCGATGAGGCCTATGACTACCTGATGACCGAGCTGCGCGACGGCGATCGGGTGCTGGTGAAATCGTCCAACTCCGCGGGCCTGCGGCACCTCGGCGACCGTCTGGGAGAATCCTTCTCGTGAGATCCCTCCTGATGGCGTCGGCGATCGCCCTGTCGTTCTCGCTCTTTCTCACACCGGTGTTCCTGCGCCTGTTCCGCCGGTGGGGCTGGGGTCAGGTCATCCGCACACCCGAGGCTGGCAACAACCCTCAGCACGGGTTCAAGCGAGGCACCCCCACGATGGGTGGCGTCATCTTCGTGGGTGGAACGACGATCGCGTACCTGATCGGCACCTACGCGGGCGGAAACCCGCCGACGATCTCAGGCTTCCTCGTGCTCTGGATGATGATCGGCTTCGCGCTGGTCGGATTCATCGACGACTACATGAAGTTGCGCAGCCAGCGAAGCCTCGGCCTGTCAGGCTGGCGCAAGATTGTCGGTCAGGTCATCGTCATCGTGCCGTGGGCGATCGTGGCGCTGCAGTTTCCGGATGCCCAGGGTCAGACTCCCGCAACGGCGTACGTCTCGGTCTTCCGTGACATCTCCGTGCTGAACTTCCTGGCTCTGCCGGTTGCTGTCGGCATCCTGCTCTACATCGGCTGGATCAGCTTCATCGGCGTCGCCTGGTCGAACAGCACGAACGTCACCGACGGCCTCGACGGGCTCGCCACCGGCGTGGGCGTGTTCACGGTCGGCGCCATGAGCCTCACGACGTTCTGGCAGTTCCAGCAGCGATGCGTCGGCGAGGACCTTGTCGCTGCCTACCAGCAGGCCTGCTACCAAACGAGGGATCCGCTCGACCTGACGATCATCGCGGCGACTTTTGCTGCATCGCTCGTCGGATTCCTGTGGTGGAACGCGCCGAAGGCGCAGGTCTTCATGGGGGATGTCGGGTCCATGGCGATCGGTGGTGTCATCGCCGCGGTCTCGATCCTCTCGCACACCGAGATCCTCACTGTGCTGACCGCCGGGGCGTTCATCATCGGACCGGGATCGGTCATCCTGCAGCGGGTGTACTTCAAACTCACCCGTGGCAAACGCCTCTTCCTCATGAGCCCCTTCCACCACCACCTCGAGATGCGGGGGTGGTCGGAAACCAACATCGTCATCCGGATGTGGATCATCGCCGCGGGCCTGGCGGTTACCGGCGTCGGCTTCTTCTACGTCGAATGGCTCGCGCGCACATGACCGGCGAGTCCTCGCGGCTGGATGGACTGACCAGCTGGCACGCCGACTGGCGCGGCCTGCGGGTTGCCGTCCTCGGCCTCTCGGTGACGGGCTTCTCGGTGGCCGACACGCTCGCGGAGCTCGGCGCTGACGTCCTTGTCCTGGCCGAGTCGGCTGACCCCGCGTATGAGCGCCTGCTGCCTGTCATCGGAGTGCGGTCATCGATCGGCTCGCTCAGCATCCCTCCCGTCGAGCTCGTCGACTTCGCTCCCGAGGTGGTCATCGCCTCGCCCGGTTTCAGCCCGACGCATCCGCTCGTGCGCTGGACGCTCGAAAGCGGCATCGCGCTGTGGGGGGACATCGAGCTTGCGTGGCGCGTGCGCGACAAGGTCGTGCGTCCCGGCGGCGCTCCCGCCGACTGGGTGCTGATCACCGGCACCAACGGAAAGACCACCACCACAGGGCTCGCCGCAACCATGATGGTGGCGGGGGGACTTCGAGCAGTTCCGTGCGGCAACATCGGCACGCCGATCCTGGATGCCGTCCGTGATCCGTCGGGCTTCGATGTGCTGGTCGTGGAGCTGTCCAGCCATCAGCTCTGGTACCTGAGCTTGCAGTCCTCGCCGGAGCCTGTCTCGCCCCACGCGGCAGTATGCCTGAACCTCGCCGACGACCACCTCGAGTGGCACGGATCCTTCGAGGCGTACCGGGATGCAAAGGCGCAGGTGTACGACCACACCCGCGTCGCCTGCATCTACAACAAAGCCGATCTTGCGACGCGCGAGATGGTCGAAGAAGCCGATGTCATCGAGGGGGCGCGCGCCATCGGGTTCGACCTCGGTGTTCCCGGCCCGAGCGACCTCGGCGTCGTCGACGGGATCGTCGTCGACCGCGCCTTCCTGGCCGAGCGCCACACCAGCGCTCTCGAGCTCACGACGATCGACGAGCTCCGGGAGCTCGGTCTCGCTGCGCCCCATGTCGTTGCCAACATCCTCGCCGCCAGCGCGCTTGCTCGCTCGCTCGACGTGCCGCCCGAGGCCATCGCGCGTGCGCTTCGCGAGTTCCGCCTGGATCCCCATCGGATGGAGATCGTCGCCACCGCCGCCGGCGTCACGTGGGTGGATGACTCAAAAGCGACGAACCCACACGCTGCCGCATCCTCGCTTGCTGCCTACCCCGGTGCCGTGTGGATCGTGGGGGGCCTTCTCAAGGGCGTCGACATCACCACGCTCGTCTCGACCCGGGGACGCCTCGCAAAAGCAGCGATCGTGATCGGTGACCAACGCGATGCCGTTCGCGCGGCGTTCGAGCGACACGCGCCCGACGTTCCGCTGCACGAGGTCATTGCCGATGAGACTGGGGACGTCATGGCGCAGGTCGTGGACCTGGCGATCGGACTCGTGGCCGAGGGGGATGTCGTCCTTCTCGCACCGGCTGCGGCATCCTTCGACCAGTTCGCCTCCTACGCCGACCGCGGTGAGAAGTTCGCTGCGGCAGTGAGACACCGAGTGGGAAGGGGCGAACATGGCGACACCGACGCCGATCCGTCCGCTCCCGCAGGAGCCTGACGAGCCCACACCCAAGCGCGGGCTCGCCGCCCGCGTCTCGCTCGGGTCACTCTTCCGCCCGGTTGCCGGTGAGTTCCTACTCATCTCCTCCAGCGCCGTCCTGCTGACGATCTTCGGCCTCGTGATGGTGCTCTCCGCCACCAGCGCGACGGCGACCGCCGCAGGTCAGGCGCCGTACGATGCCGTCATCAAGCAGGCGGTGTTCGCCGTGATCGGCCTGCCGCTCATGTTCATCGCCAGCCGGCTGCCGGTGAGCTTCTGGAAGCGGATCGCGTGGCCAGCCCTCATCGTCACGACCGCCTTCCAGCTCCTCGTCTTCACGCCTCTCGGCGTCGAAGACGGCGGAAATCGCAACTGGATCCTCATCGCGGGGATCCAGGCGCAACCCTCGGAGTTCCTGAAGCTCGCGCTCGCGCTGTGGCTGGGGTTCATCCTGTTCCGAAAGCGCACGCTGCTGGGGGACTGGCGGCACGTGTTCATCCCGGTGGTGCCGGTCGCCGCCGCGGTGATCGCCACGGTGCTTGCGGGCCACGATCTCGGGACAGCGATGGTGCTGTTCCTCCTCGCGCTCGGCGCCCTCTTCTTCTCGGGCGTGAAGCTGCGGGTCTTCATCATTCCGCTGCTCGGCGCCATCGTCGCGGTCGCTGCTTTGGCCGTGACCAGCCCGAACCGCATGGAGCGCATCCTCAGCGTCTTCAACACCGACTGCACGGCGGATTACCTCAGCACCTGCTACCAGCCGCTGCACGGAATCTGGGGACTCGCCGGCGGCGGCATCTTCGGCCTGGGACTTGGGAACTCGAAAGAGAAGTACGAGTGGTTGCCGGCGGCATCCAGCGACTACATCTTCGCCATCGTCGGTGAAGAGCTCGGACTCATCGGCGCGATCGTCGTGCTCGGGCTGTTCGCGATCTACGCGATCGGTGCCTTCCACATCGTCCGCAAGACTGACGACACGTTCGTGCGGATCGTTGCGGGCGCGATCACCGTGTGGATTGTCGGCCAGGCGCTGA
Source organism: Microbacterium sp. NPDC076895 (assembly GCF_040687115.1). Lineage (NCBI taxonomy): Bacteria > Bacillati > Actinomycetota > Actinomycetes > Micrococcales > Microbacteriaceae > Microbacterium > Microbacterium sp. NPDC076895. The sequence goes on along the minus strand of NZ_JBFBMQ010000001.1, from coordinate 306,058 downwards.
TCAACATCGGCGTCGTGCTGCGCCTGTTCCCGCCACTTGGCGTCCCCTTACCCTTCATGTCCCAGGGAGGCACGTCGTTGGTGTCGGTGCTCGTTGCCACGGGTGTGCTGCTGGCCTTCGCCCGCACGATTCCGGTGACGACGCGGCAAGCACCCCGGGCCGCGGCTCGCCGCTGAGGCCGTCGCCCGCCGACGTTCCGTGGGGCGAGATAGGGTCGGACGGTGACGACCTACCTGCTGGCCGGCGGCGGGACCGCCGGGCACGTGAACCCCCTGCTGGCCGTTGCCGACGGCCTCCGCGCGCGCGATGCTGATGCCGATGTGCGCGTCCTCGGGACAGCAGAGGGTCTGGAATCTCGGCTGGTGCCGCAACGCGGCTACGAGCTGCTCGTCGTCGACAAGGTGCCGTTTCCGCGGCGACCCGACCGTGCGGCAGCAACCTTTCCCGGCAGGTTCCGTCGCGCGGTCGCCCAGGTCCGTGAACACATCGCGAGGCACGAGGTCGATGTCATCGTCGGGTTCGGCGGATACGCGTCGGCGCCCGCCTACGTCGCCGCTCGGCGCGCCGGCATCCCATTAGTGGTCCACGAGGCCAACGCGAGACCGGGGCTTGCCAACCGACTCGGTGCGCGGCGTGCCGCCGGCGTGGGTGTTGCTTTCGAGGGGACGCCGCTGCCGCGGGCGCGACTGGTGGGGATGCCGCTTCGCCGCGAGATCGAGGATCTCGATCGGTCTGCCCTGCGTCGAGAGGGAGCCGCGCATTTCGGACTCGACCCCGACCGCCCGACGCTCCTGGTCTTCGGGGGGTCTCTCGGGGCGCTGCGGCTGAACACGGCCTTCGCCGGTTCCTGGCGCGAGGTGCTGGATGCCGGTTGGCAGCTGATCCACGTCACGGGCGACCGGTCTGACCTCGAGGACCCAGGCGTGTCGGGCTACGCCCTCCGCCGCTACGTCGACCGGATGGACCTCGCTTTCGCGGCGTGCGATTTCATCGTCTCGAGGTCGGGGGCCGCAACGGTCAGCGAGATCAGCGCCCTCGGCATCCCCGCCGTCTACGTGCCCTACGCCGTCGGCAACGGCGAGCAGGCGCTGAACGCTTCCTCGGCGGTGGCACATGGCGCCGCGGTCCTGATCTCGGACGCCGAATTCACCCCGGAGGCAGTCCGAGGCCGCATCCTGCCCCTGCTGACCGATCCCGACGAGCGGTCGCGGATGGCCGATCGTGCCTCGGAGATCGGCATCCGCACCGGCACCGAGAACCTCATCGCGATGATCGATGAGGCCCTCGCCTAGCCGTCGCCGCGCACGATTGCGTCGGAGACGCTGCCTTCTGTCGGATGGCTCAGGCTCGCGGATCCGACAGAAACGGCATCCTCCGACCGAATCTGGACCCGGCGCCGCGACCTCAGGCGGGGAGTTCGTCGGTTTCGGTCGTCTTGAGGGCCGCAATCACAGCCGCGACGGCCTGATCGGTGTCGACGCGCAGGCCACGGACCTGCTCCGCGAAGGCTGCGGCAGCTCGCTGAATCTGGCCGAGAGCGGCGTTCTCATCGACGGAGACGAACGTGCCGTGGCGGCCGCGGGTCTCGATGAGGCCCGCGGTCTCGAGCTCCCGGTAGGCCCGAGCCACCGTGCCCGGCGCAAGTCCGAGGTCGCCGGCGAGTCGGCGCACCGTGGGAAGCCGTGATCCCGGGGGCAGTTCGCCGCTCGCTATCGCCGCAACGTACTGCGCGCGCAGCTGCTCGAACGGAGGAGTGGGCGAGGCGGGGTCAATGACGATCATGCGCTCTCTCCCCGGGCAAGCTCGACTGGCGGGCTCGCGAGTCGCCGACTCTGAGGGCGGAATGTGGCTGGATAGCGCGATGCCGCCATCTTCCCGAGCCCCAGGGAGTACGTCACCTGGGCCGCGGCGATCAACACCGGAGTCCAGGTGCTCATGATCGTCGTGAGGTCCGGCGGGGAAACGGCGAGCGGGGTGAGCATGAGCGCTCCTGCCGCCATCCCCAGGGGCAGTGCTGAGGCCATCGTCGCGGCGCTGCGTAAGGTCCACAGCGCATCGGCGCGGAACAGGTCATCCCACGCGAGCTGAAGGTCATCGCTCGCGAGCTGCGGCCGGGACAGGACGACGCGCTCCAACACTTGCATCACGACGAAAACGATGATCGCGAAGGCGAGAAAGCCCACAGACTACCAGACGGTGTCGGTCGCGATGCGGCCGGGCTGCGCCATCCACCATGCGACGACAATTGCCACACCCGCGGCTGCGGCACCGAGTGCTATCGGGGCCAGAACACGCCGCCAGGGCTGCAGATAATCCCGCGCGGTGAGTTGCCGTGAGTGCGCGACGCGCGGGGCATCCGCGCTCGGCGCCCGCAGCTGATCGCGAATGGTCTCAGCCACTGAGGAGACAGTCAGTACGCCGATGACGATCGAGAGCGTGACCAGCCACATGACCAGTGACGAGCCCCACGAAGCGCCCCAAAGCACGAAGGGGCTCCAGACGACGAGCGCGACCAGCACGCCCCACATCGATGCGCGGCCGCGTCGACCGAGCCGCTCGCGCACCCGCACATAGTTCTCCCCCGTGCCGAACGGGAGCTTCGAGGACCGCGAATATTGCGCAGCCTGCTGCGCGCTCAGATTCCTCCGCCGACTGGCGATCAGGTAGATGATCGGCACCAGGGCCAGCGCGCACAGGATCACGGCGGTGAACCAGACCATGTCGAACTCGAAAGACATGTCTCTTTTGTATCAACATTGTCGCAATGTGTCGATACATTGACATGAATGGTTCAGGCGGGTTCGACCTGCACTCGCTGCTGCGCTGGTGCCCTCACACGCAAGAACACCACCACGATCGCAACGATCGGCGTCAGGATGCCGAGAACGGCCGCAAGCATCTGCCCGATGATCGGCAACGACACTGCGGCGATGAGGCTGATGGCCAGGGCGAGGGATCGGTTTCGCCACGAGGCGGCCCACACGAGCCAGACGATCGCTGCCGCCGGAAGAAGCCAGACCACGGCGCCGATCAGGCGAGGGTTGCCCGAGGGGAGCATCGTTCCCCATCCGGTCACGACGAGCACAAGAGTCAGTGCACCTAACGTTGCAGCCCCCCACACTGCCCTCTGCTGCGTCGCGGTCCGCCGCGGAGCGCGAAGAGCGAGAGCGAGGATGACGAGGATGCCGCACCCGGCCGCGGCACGCATGCCGACGATCATCGCCTCGGTGCCGTCGAGGCTCGTATACAGCGACCCCGAAACCGCGAAGGCGATCCCCAGGAGTGACGTGATGCCGGCGGCAATAGCGAGCGCGCGCGCTGCGCGTCGTCGTTCGACCACGTCCGCGTCGGTGTCGGCCGTCGAGGATGGGGGACTGCTGCGCTCGCGGTGGTCGGGCCAGGCGAGAGCGATGATCACGACAGCCCCGGCGGAGACGAGGAGCGTCGTGATCGGTGACGCGAGCATGACTGCCACGAAGGGAAGCGAAAGCGCGGCACCCATCATGCTCGTGACGACGATCAGTACCCGCATCCCGCGGCGACGCGGGAGCCGGTCGCTCATCGCGACGACGACCGCACAGGCTGCTGCTGTCGATCCGAGTGCGAGGAAAGCAGGAAACAGAGCCGCGAAGAGCGAGCGTGGGTCGCCGGCGTCTGCCTCATCAAAGCCGACGCCCCAGGACGCGAAGGCGAGTGCAGCGCCGGTTGTCGCCATCATGGCGATGCCAAGCGCGACGAGCGTGCGGGTTGGATCGAGATGAAGACGGTGCCGCGCGCAGGCGAGCGCGACTGTCCACCACAGAGCCGGAACCAGCCCGACCTGAGTCACAAGAATCGTCGTGGACAGCCAGGGGGTAGCGTAGGTGAGCCCGAACTGGCCAGCCGCTGCGACGAGCGCCGACAAGAACAGGGCTGCAACGCCTGCAACGCGCGCGGTGGTGGCGTCGAGCCGGGTACCCAGGCCCGCCAGTGCGGCCGCCATGCGCTCACCGCGCGATGGTGCGCGCAGACCGGCTGCGTCTGCAGCATCCATCGCGGTGCCCACGAACGTCGCAGCGTTCGCGTCGCGCCACCAGCGCGGGTACCAGCGGACGAGGCGCTCGAAGCGGTCTCGGTCGAGGCTCATGCCAGAGCGCTCCGCGGATGAGTGGGCCGCGGTCTCGCGCCCCCGCCTGCTGCGAGGCTCAGCGCCCTGCGCGCGGCGGCCACCCGCTGCTCGAGCTCAGCAGTTTCGCTCTCGAGCTGAGTCCGGCCGTGGGGTGTGAGGCGGAAGTAGCGGCGAGCGCGCCCATCCACGATCTCTTCCCCCGATTCCTCGACGGCGCCACTGGCAGTGAGGCGATCGAGGGTCGCATAGAGCGTCGCGGTCTTCAGCGTCGCTGTGCCCTGCGACGCCTCGGACACGCCTCGCAGGATGCCGTAGCCGTGCTGCGGACCGCTCGCGAGCGCCGTCAGGATCCAGAATGTCGTGTCAGGTCGAGAGGTGCTCATGTCTGCGAGCATATTCCCGATAACGGAATATAACAAGTGCCGCGAGCCAGCCACACAGCGCGCCGAGGGAGATCCACAGCGGGTCCGACCTAGGATTGTCGGGTCATGATCAGACCCGACCTCAGCCTCCCGATTCCCGAGTCCATCGAGGCAGCGCATTTCATCGGTATCGGCGGCTCGGGGATGTCGGGCCTGGCGGGAATGTTCCTGGATCGGGGCATCCGCGTCTCGGGATCCGACCGCGCTGACAGTGCGGCACTCCAGGCTCTCGCTGCCCGCGGAGCGCGCGTCCACGTAGGCCACGACGCTGCGCATCTGCAGGATGCCGACACCGTCATCCACACCGGGGCGATCTGGCCCGAGAATCCCGAATTCGTCACGGCGAAGGAACGGGGACTGCCCGTCATCCATCGTTCGCAGGCGCTCTATTGGCTGATCGGTCGCCGCCCGCTGGTATCTGTCGCGGGTGCGCACGGCAAGACCACCTCGACAGGGATGATCGTCACGGCGTTGCGTGCGCTCGGTGCCGACCCGAGCTTCGTCAACGGGGGAGTCATTGCTGATCTCGGTGTCTCGAGCGGCACCGGTGCCGACGACCTGTTCGTCATCGAAGCCGACGAGTCGGACGGCACGTTCTTGCTCTACGACACCGCGATCGCGCTCATCACGAACATCGACCCCGACCACCTGGACCACTGGGGCAGTCGGGAAGCCTTCGATGCCGCGTTCGCGAGCTTCGCGAACAAGGCGCGCGAGGCTGTTGTTCTCTCATCCGACGACGAGGGTGCGCGTCGCATCCTTCCCCACCTCACCCACCCGCGGGTCGTGACCTTCGGAAAGGCCGAGGACGCCGACGTGCGCGTGCACGGCATCCGCACCGACGGGCCTGTGTCGTTCGAGCTGACCCATGACGGGCGCACGGTCTCGGCCGCCCTGGCCATCCCCGGTGAGCACAACGCGGTAAACGCTGCGGGAGCCGTCGCTGTGCTCCTGGCCCTCGGGCATGACTTCTCCGACGCCGTGAAGGCCGTCGAGAGCTTCGGCGGAACGGTGCGCCGCTTCGAACTGCACGGGATCGAACGCGGCGTCAGTGTCTACGACGACTACGCCCATCATCCGACCGAGGTCGCCGCGGCCCTTGCTGCGGCCCGCACCGTCGTGGGTGATGGACGCATCATCGCGCTGCACCAGCCCCACACCTACTCGCGAACGCAACAGATGGCCGCGGAGTTCGCCGAGGTGCTCGAGACCCACGCGGATCACACCGTCGTGCTCGATGTGTACGGCGCACGAGAGGACCCGATCCCGGGAGTTACCGGCGAACTCGTCTCGCGCCGGTTCACGGATGCCGATCGCGTCCACTTCGAACCGGACTGGGCTGCCGCGGCTTCCTACACGGCTTCGGTCGCGCGGGACGGGGACTACATCATCACTCTCGGCTGCGGCAACGTCTACCTCATCATTCCCGATGTGCTCGCCGCGCTCGGCCAGCAGGGCGCACCGGCGGAGTAGCCGTGCGCCGGCCGACCCCGCTCCCGTCCTCCGGGCCTCCCTCGGGCTCTGACGACAAGGCCTCCTCGCCCCCGCAGTCCGGCGGGCGGGGGAGGCGCAGTAAGTCACCCGAAGCGGAAGTATCCGCCGGCGCTGAGCTGGCGGCTGAACCGGCATCCGTTTCCGTCGAGAGTGCCGTGACGGAGCCGATCGATCTCCGGGGAATTGCCGGTCCCGCGCCGATTTGGCCCCTTCCGCCGGATGCCGACACCGGCCTCCCGGCGCCGAATGCAGCATCCGTCCCTCCGGATCTGTCACCAGCGGGTATCGGAGGCGGAGAGCCTGGAGCCACCGACCCGCTCCCGGGAGAGTCGGACGCGTCGGAGGCGGCCGGGCCCGAAGCGGTCGGTATGCGCGACGTGTGGCGGGCTGCGCGTGCTCGGCGGCGTGCGCTCAAGTCCGAGGTGCGTCGATTCACCGTTCGCGCTCGTCGGCGACGCGCCGTGTGGCTGGGCTCCATCGCTGCTGTCGTGCTGGTCGCCCTGGGCAGTGTCGCCGCGGCATACAGCCCCCTCTTCGCGGTCGAGACGATCACGGTAGCGGGGGCTCAGCAACTGGATGCCGCGGCAGTGTCCGACGCGCTGTCGTCGCAGCTGGGTACCCCCTTACCGCTCGTGGACGAAAGCGCCATCAAAGCGGCGCTCATCGCGTTCCCGCTCGTCGAGTCCTACACCGTGGAAGCTCGACCGCCGCATGATCTGGTCGTACGGGTCGTTGAACGCACCCCGATCGGGGTCATTGCGTCCCCTGCCGGGTACACCCTCGTGGATGCCGCCGGAGTGGCGCTCTCGACCACGCAGACCCCCGCGCCTGGAAGGCCCGTGCTGCAGATCGCGGGTGGAACGGCATCCGAAGCCTTCGAGGCAGTCGGCCACGTACTGCGATCGTTGCCCGACTCGATCATGTCTCAGGTGACGGAGGCCTCGGCGACGACACCCAACGACGTGACCCTCACCCTCGGCGGAACCGGCACCCAGATCGTCTGGGGCAACGCTGACGAGTCCTCGAACAAGGCGGTCGCGCTGGCTGCGGCGATGAAGTCGCGGCCGCCCGACACGGTGTCGCGCTACGACGTCTCGTCGCCCTCAGCTGTCGTCATCCAGTGATCTGCTGAATGCACTGGCCCGAGCGGGCGCACGAACGAACGGGATGTGCGACACGCCCCCGCAAGCGCGCGGAATCGGGGGAGTCGACGCTTAGCTTCGTGTCTAGGAAATACATACCCAGCAATACTTTATACCTCCAGTTGAGGTTGAAGGTTGCAGGACACGAGCACAGGAGTCGGCATGAGCCAGAACCAGAACTACCTTGCAGTCATCAAGGTGGTCGGCGTCGGTGGCGGAGGCGTCAACGCCGTGAACCGGATGATCGAGCTCGGCCTGCGCGGGGTCGAGTTCATCGCCGTCAACACTGACGCTCAGGCGCTGCTGATGAGCGATGCCGACGTCAAGCTCGACGTCGGGCGTGAACTCACCCGAGGCCTGGGAGCCGGCGCCGATCCCGAGGTGGGGCGACGTGCCGCCGAGGACCACACGGAAGAGATCGAAGAAGCTCTCCGCGGTGCCGACATGGTGTTCGTCACCGCCGGTGAAGGTGGCGGAACCGGCACGGGCGGTGCGCCCGTCGTCGCGAAGATCGCGAAGTCGATCGGTGCGCTCACGATCGGTGTGGTGACCAAGCCGTTCTCGTTCGAAGGCCGCCGCCGCCAGAGCCAGGCCGAATCGGGTGTGTCGCGGCTGAAGGAAGAGGTCGACACCCTCATCGTGGTGCCCAACGACCGTCTGCTCGAGATCAGCGACCGCGGCATTTCGATGATCGAAGCTTTCGCGACGGCAGACCAGGTGCTGCTGGCCGGTGTCCAGGGCATCACCGACCTCATCACGACACCCGGGCTCATCAACCTCGACTTCGCCGACGTCAAATCGGTCATGCAGGGCGCGGGCTCAGCCCTCATGGGCATCGGTTCGGCGCGCGGCGCAGACCGCGCGATCAAGGCTGCAGAGCTTGCCGTTGAGTCGCCGCTGCTGGAGGCATCCATCGAGGGTGCACACGGCGTGCTGCTGTCGATCCAGGGGGGGTCCAACCTCGGCATCTTCGAGATCAACGATGCGGCGCAGCTGGTCAAGGAAGCCGCCCACCCCGAGGCCAACATCATTTTCGGTACCGTGATCGACGACACCCTCGGTGACGAGGTGAGGGTGACGGTGATCGCAGCAGGGTTCGATGGCGGTGAGCCGCAGACGCGCCTGGATGCCACGCCGGTGATCCGTCGTGAGCCCGTCGAGCAGCAGGTAGCCGCAAGCTCCGAGGACGAGCCGCAGCGTCCCGAGCAGCTGGCTCCGGTGCCCTCGATCTCGGATGCAGCCTACGATTCGGCGTTCGGGGACGACGACCTCGACATCCCGGACTTCCTGAAGTGACAGCATCCGCACCAGCGGGAGTGTGCGGCTCGAGGCGACAGGCGTGAGCGGGTCGGAGGTGCCGCTCGCTGATCGTCTCGCGTCGATCGACGACCGCATCGCCGCTGCCGCACGACAAGCGGGACGCCCAGCCGAAGACATCACGCGCATCGTGGTGACGAAGTTCCATCCCGCAGCGCTGGTTGATGACCTCTACGGCCTCGGCGTGCGCGACGTCGGCGAGAACCGGGTCCAGGAAGTTCTGGAGAAGGTCGCCGAGGTCGGAGATCTTCCCGACCTGCGGTGGCATTTCGTCGGGCAACTGCAGACCAACAAGGCACGAGCGGTTCGACGCGTGGTTTCGGTGATCCATTCACTTGACCGGGCGAAGCTCGCTGACGCGCTGGATGTCGAGGGTGAGGCGCCGCTGGACGTGCTGATCCAGGTGAACCTCACCGACGACCCCGGTCGTGGGGGAGTCGCTCCGGAGAATCTCTCAGCGCTCGCCGAGCACGCAGCAGGCTGCGCGGGACTGCGCGTCCGAGGCGTCATGGCGGTTGCTCCCCTTGACGAGGAACCCGCGGCGGCGTTCGAACGGCTTGCCGGCCACGCGCAGACCGTCCGCCGTGTCTTTCCGGATGCCACCTGGATCTCGGCCGGAATGACCGGCGATTTCGAAGCAGCAATTCATGCCGGCGCGACACACCTGCGCATCGGCACGGCAATCACGGGTCCGCGCCCTGTGCGCGGTTAACCTCGGAGCAGACGAGCAAACGGAGGATGCGATGTCGAACCCCTTGAAGAAGACCATGGTCTACCTGGGCCTCGCCGATGAGGAAGAGGTCTACGACGAGACGCCGGCGCCCGCGCCGACGCGCAAGTCTGCTGCGGCATCCGTCGAGAAGGCCGCTCCGGTCACGCCGATCCATCGCCCGGCGGTTGTTCGTCAGCCCGCAGTGGGTGCTCTCAACGAGATCGTCACGGTGCACCCCAAGCAGTATCGCGACGCTCAGGTCATCGCCGAGAGCTTCCGTGAGGGCGTTCCCGTGATCATCAACCTCTCGCAGATGTCAGACGCCGACGCACGGCGCCTCATCGACTTCGCGAGCGGTCTGTCACTCGGTCTGTACGGCCGCATCGAGCGCGTGACCAGCAAGGTCTTCCTGCTCTCGCCCGAGAACGTCGCTGTGTCAGGCGAGGGTGCCGTGGCGCAAGCGGATCCGGAGGCGGTTCCTTTCCCGCAGACTTGATACGTGAACGTCATCCAGATCGTCGCCGGAATCCTCAATGCGGCACTCCTGATCTACATTCTTGTGCTGCTGGCTCGGCTCATTTTCGAGTGGATCCCCGTCTTCGACCGTGAGTGGCGTCCTCGTGGCGCGATGCTGGTCGTCGCTGAAGGTGTGTACACGGCGACGGACCCTCCGATCCGTTTCCTCCGTCGTTTCATCCCGCCGTTGCGCATCGGAAGCGTTGCCATCGACTTCGCATTCGCGCTCACGATGCTGTCGTGCTTCATCCTCCTGTCGGTGACACGCGCCTTCGCAGGATGAATCCACCCACGACTATGCTTTGCTGTTATCAACCGTCCACAACCGCGTGCCGGAACGCACGATCGGCCAGTGGTCGGGCGAACAAAAGAGGGAAGAAATGCCACTGACTCCGGATGACGTCGTCACCAAGCAGTTCCAGCACGTCCGGTTCAAGGAAGGGTTCGACCCCGACGAGGTCGATGACTTCCTCGACGAGATCGTGGTCGAGTGGCGTAAGGCCCTGGCCGAGAACGAAGAGCTCAAGGCTCGTATCGCCGAGCTCGAATCGGGCGCTCCCGCCGCCCCCGCCGCACCTGTAGAGGCCCCGGTCGAAGAGGCCGCTCCCGCGCCCGCCCCCGCAGCTCCTGCGGGCACCCCGCTTCCCACGGTGGCAAGCGCCGGCCTGCTCGAGCTTGCCCAGCGCCTGCACGACGAGCACGTCGCCGAAGGCCAGGCGCGCCACGACCAGCTCATCGCCGAGGCCCAGGCCCAGGCCGCCTCGATCATTTCCGACGCTGAAACTCGCGGTCGCGACGAGATCGCCCGCATGGAGGCGAAGAAGGCCGAGCTGGATGCCCGCATCGGCGAGCTGCGCCAGTTCGAACGCGACTATCGTTCGCAGCTTCGCGGCTTCATCGAGGGCCACCTGAAGGACCTCGACTCCTCCTCGACCGACAGCGCGTCGGTCGCGAACATCACGAACTGAGGACGCTCTTGGCGTCTCGGCCACCTCTGCGTCACGCGGCGGCCGGCATCACGATTGCGCTGCTCGCAATCCTGGTGCTGGCCGTCGACCAGTTCACCAAATACCTTGCGCTGAGCAACCTCCCGCTGCAGCAATCGGTTCCCGTGCTCGGGGAATTTCTGCAGTTCTACTTGGTCAAGAACCCGGGTGCAGCCTTCTCGCTCGGGGAGGGATACACCTGGATCTTCACGATTGCCCTCGCGGTGGTTGCCGGTGTGATCGTGTGGCTCGCCGTGACCCGCGTGCAGTCACGCCTCTGGGCGATCGTGCTCGGACTGCTGCTCGGAGGTGTGCTCGGAAACCTCACCGACCGCCTCTTCCGGGAGCCCGGATTCCCCGTGGGGCACGTCGTAGACTTCATCAACACACCGTGGATGTGGTTCTGGATGAGCCCCGCCATCTACAACGTGGCCGACATCTTCATCGTGTCGATGATGATCGGCGTGGCCCTGCTCGTGATCGTAGGAGTACAGATGGACGGCAAGCGACACCATCACCATGAAACGAATCCCGCCGAAGAGGAGACCATTCTCGGCGCCGCTGGGGACGAATTTCCTCCCGGTGGCGGTGTCGCCGGCGGGTTCGACTCGGAGTTCCCCGTCGCCGACCCCTACGCGGGCGTGCCTCGCGACGAGATTGGGCTTCCTCCGCTCACGGAGGCCGAGCAGGAGGCTGTGGCACGGGAGGCCGACCGGATCGCCGACGAGGAATCCCGCCGCGACTCGTGAGTCGTCTCGGTAGGCGAGCAGCTGCTGTTCCCGACCGCCGACGCGATCCAGGCGGAGGCTGACGTGCCGGCGCGGATGTTGCCGGTGCCGGACGGACTCGATGGTGCCCGGGTCGATGCGGCAGTCGCCAAGATGCTGGGATTCTCGCGCACTTTTGCGGCCGACGTCGCTGAGGCCGGAGGTGTCAGCGAAGGCGGCAGGATCCTCGGGAAGTCAGACCGACTGACGGCAGGAACGGTTCTCGAGGTCGAGTGGACCGATCGTCGCGAGCCCGAGGTCGTCCCTGTCGTCGTGCCGGGCTTTGGCATCGTGTACGACGACGACGACATCGTGGTCGTCGACAAGCCCGCGGGCGTTGCGGCGCACCCGTCGGTGGGCTGGGAGGGCCCCACGGTGCTCGGGGCGCTGGCGGCGGCAGGATTCCAGATCGCGACGAGCGGTGCCCCCGAGCGGCAGGGCGTCGTTCACCGCCTGGATGTCGGCACCAGCGGGCTCATGGTCGTGGCCAAGTCGGAGCACGCCTATGGCGTCTTGAAGGCGGCCTTCAAAGACCGCACCGTCGAGAAGATCTATCACGCGGTGGTTCAGGGGCACCCCGACCCGCTCGCAGGAACGATCGATGCGCCGATCGGACGTCATCCGTCGCACTCCTGGAAGTTCGCGGTCACCCCGGACGGCAAACCCTCGGTCACCCACTACGAGACCATCGAGGCATTCCCCGGGGCCTCACTGCTGGAGATCCACCTCGAGACCGGGCGGACCCACCAGATCCGCGTCCACATGGCGGCGCACCGGCATCCGTGTGTCGGTGATCCGCTCTACGGAGCCGACCCCACGCTCTCAGAGCGCCTCGGACTTACCCGCCAGTGGCTGCACGCCCATACGCTTGCCTTCACGCATCCCGCAACACGGGAGCGGGTCTCGTTCGATTCGCCGTATGCACCCGATCTCGCTCATGCGCTGGCGATCCTCCGCGGCGAGGAGCTCGACTGAGCGAGCTGACGCCCTGAGGGCTCAGAAGCTGCCGAGCAGATCGAGTCGTAGCTGCGCCGTGATCGCGATGAGGGCGTAGTCCAGGACGGTGGCAAGCAGCGCCCACGAGAAGATCGCGCTTCCCACGCGACGCGCTGCGACCGCTTCGGTCCACACGCCGTCGCGCAGCATCCAGCCCGTGGTGAACCAGAAGATCGGAATCGTGACGAGCCAGATGATCATGCACCAGGGGCAGAGCGACCCGTAGACGAAAATGCTCTCGAACGCGAAGTAGTGCACCAGAACGAAAGCCCCGGCCACGAAGATGCCATACGTCCGCCAGTACCAGCGACGAAGGCCGGATGGCGATGCGAGCCCGCTGACGCCGGCGTAGACGGGTCCGAGGAACAGCACCATCCCCGCTATCGAGTTGCTGAATCCGAGGATGTTGCCGCCGGGGGAGAGCAGGTTGGGTCCGCACGTGACGAGCACGCCCCACTGACACGAGATGATCGCATCCGCGCCGGTGAGCTGACCGATGTACTCCAGGTACAGGAGGAACGCGACGACGGCACCGAGGATGCCGCCGACGATCCAGAAGACGGCGAGGGGGACGGTGGGTCGGTGCAGGGCCACCCGCCCATTGTCGGCACCGGTCAGGGCGCTGCGTGGCCGGCCGAGCCGGACTTAATCAGGCCGACGGATGCTGCGCCCCGCTGCCGGCGGACACGAACTGCGCTTCGCCGCGTTCCGCGATCGCGGCATCGATGCGCGCACGCATGTCGGGCCCCACGTCTCCCAGCGCATCGAGCGGGTACCAGCCGACCTCTGTCATCTCGCCGTCGATGGGAACCGGGTCGCCGGAGACCCACGTGCATCGGAACGTCAGGTCGAGGTAGTCGCTCTGGTCCCCGTTGGCGTAGGTGATCCTCGGGATCTGATGGACCCACGCGAGGCGGTCGGCACGGATGACGACACCTGCCTCTTCGGCTGCCTCCCGCACCGCGGCGTCGGCCGGCTCCTCCCCGGGATCGACGATGCCGGTGATCGGGGTGAGGGCGTGATTGTCGGAGCGGCGACCGAGGAGGATCTCGTCACCGCGGATGATGACAGCGGTGACGCCCACGAGCGGGAGCGGGCGGGTTCCGATGAACTGGCGGAGCTCAAGGATGAAGTCGGGAGTTGGCACACGGTAACCGTAGCCGCCCCGGCGGGCCGGGTGAGCCGGCGTCGGAGCCCGAACGTAGACTCTCGGCATGGCGTCCGACTCCTTCGTCCACCTGCACGTGCACAGCGAGTATTCGATGCTCGACGGAGCCGCCCGCATCGGGGCGATGGTGCAGGAAGCTGCAGCTCAGGGGTCGCCGGCGATCGCCGTCACCGACCATGGCAACACGTTCGCCGCCTTCGAGTTCTACAAGGCAGCGAAGGATGTCGGCATCAAACCGATCATCGGCATCGAAGCGTATGTGACCCCGGGTACGCACCGGTCCGAGAAGTCACGGGTGCGATGGGGGTCTCCCGAGCAGAGCGACGATGACGTGTCCGGATCGGGCGCATACACGCACATGACGCTGCTGTCGGAGACGACGGCGGGGATGCACAATCTCTTCCGGCTCTCGTCGAAGGCGTCGATGGAGGGGTACTACTTCAAGCCCCGCATGGACCGCGAGCTTCTGGAGACCTACTCGAAGGGTCTGATCGCGACCACCGGATGCCCCTCCGGCGAAGTGCAGACCCGGTTGCGCCTGGGACAGTACGACGCCGCCCGTGCTGCGGCGGCGGAGTTCCAAGACATCTTCGGTAAAGAGAACTACTTTGCCGAGATCATGGATCACGGCCTCGATATCGAGCGCCGGGTCATGACCGATCTGCTGCGGATCGCGAAAGACCTCGACATCCCGCTTCTCGCGACCAACGACTCCCACTACACCCACCAGCACGATTCGAACAGTCACGCGGCCCTGCTCTGCGTTCAGTCCGGGTCGACACTGGATGACCCGAAGCGGTTCAAGTTCGACGGCGACGGCTACTACATCCGTACCCCAGCCGAGATGCGCCAGATCTTCCGTCAGCATCCCGACGCGTGCGACAACACGCTGCTGATCGCCGAGCGCTGCGAGGTCGAGTTCAACACCAGCGCCAACTACATGCCCCGCTTTCCCGTGCCCGACGGCGAGACCGAGGAGAGCTGGTTCGTCAAAGAGGTCGAGGCGGGGCTCGAGGAGCGCTACCCGGCAGGAATCCCCGACGAGGTTCGCAAGCAGGCCGAGTACGAGGTCGGCGTCATCGTGCAGATGGGGTTCCCCGGCTACTTCCTCGTCGTCGCCGACTTCATCAACTGGGCAAAGCGCAACGGCATCCGCGTCGGTCCGGGCCGTGGGTCGGGAGCCGGTTCCATGGCTGCCTACGCCATGCGCATCACCGATCTTGATCCGCTGCAGCACGGCCTGATCTTCGAGCGGTTCCTCAACCCCGACCGCGTTTCGATGCCCGACTTCGACGTCGACTTCGACGACCGTCGCCGCGGCGAGGTGATCCAGTACGTAACCGAGAAGTACGGCGACGACCGGGTGGCGCAGATCGTGACGTACGGCACGATCAAGGCCAAGCAGGCGCTGAAGGATGCCGGCCGTGTGCTGGGCTTCCCGTTCAGCATGGGGGAGCGCCTGACCAAGGCGATGCCTCCGGCGGTCATGGGCAAGGACGTCCCCCTGACCGACATGTTCAACAAGGATCACCCCCGCTACAAGGAGGCGGGGGAGTTCCGCACGCTCATCGAGACCGACCCGGAAGCCAAGACGGTCTTCGATACGGCGGTGGGTCTTGAGAATCTGAAGCGCCAATGGGGTGTCCACGCCGCCGGCGTCATCATGTCCAGTGAACCGCTGATCGACATCATTCCGATCATGCGCCGCGAGCAGGACGGCCAGATCGTCACCCAGTTCGACTACCCGTCGTGTGAGTCGCTCGGCCTGATCAAGATGGACTTCCTGGGGCTTCGCAACCTCACGATCATCAACGACGCGCTCGACAACATCGAAGCCAACCGCGGCGAGCCGCTCATCCTCGAGGAGCTCGACCTCGACGACCGAGCATCGTACGAGTTGCTCGCTCGGGGAGACACTCTCGGAGTCTTCCAGCTCGACGGCGGCCCCATGCGATCGCTGCTTCGCCTGATGAAGCCCGACAACTTCGAGGACATCTCGGCGGTCCTCGCGCTCTACCGCCCGGGCCCTATGGGCGTGAACTCGCACATCAATTACGCGCTGCGGAAGAACAAGCAGCAAGAGATCGAGCCGATCCACAAAGAGCTCGAAGAACCCCTCGCCGACATCCTCGACACGACCTACGGCCTCATCGTCTATCAGGAGCAGGTCATGGCCGTCGCCCAGCGCGTCGCCGGCTACACACTCGGTCAGGCTGACCTCCTTCGCCGCGCGATGGGAAAAAAGAAGAAGTCCGAGCTCGACAAGCAGCAGGAGGTCTTCTTCGGCGGCATGACCGAGCGCGGGTTCTCGGATGCCGCCCAGCAGACCCTGTGGAAGGTTCTCGAGTCGTTCGCCGATTACGCGTTCAACAAGGCTCATACCGCCGCCTACGGGCTCGTGTCGTATTGGACCGCGTACCTCAAGGCCCACTACCCCGCGGAGTACATGGCGGCGCTGCTCACGAGCGTCGGCGACTCGAAAGACAAGATGGCCGTCTACCTCAACGAGTGTCGACGGATGGGTATCCGGGTGCTGCCGCCGGACGTGAACGAGTCGATCCGCTACTTCGCGGCAGTCGGCGACGACATTCGTTTCGGGCTCGGTGCCGTGCGCAACGTCGGTGCGAATGTCGTCGAAGCGATTGTGCAGGCGCGCGCGGATGAGCCTTTCGTGTCGTTCCACGACTTCCTCGCTCGCGTGCCGGTGTCGGTCGCGAACAAGCGAACGGTGGTGTCACTGATCAAGGCCGGCGCGTTCGACACCCTCGGTGCGACCCGCCGCGCACTCCTGGAGATCCACGAGGACGCGACCGAGCAGGCTGTGCTTGACAAGCGCCGCGAGGCCAACGGCGAGGTCGGGTTCGATTTCGATTCGCTGTGGGGGGAGGACGAGCCGCAGCAGGTCAACAAGGTTCCCGAGCGTCCGGAGTGGACCAAGAAAGACAAGCTGGCGTTCGAACGCGAAATGCTGGGGCTCTACGTCTCGGATCATCCACTTGCGGGCCTCGAGGTACCGCTTGCCAAGCATGCATCGATCAACATCCATGACCTCCTGGCCTCCGAAGACCTGGCGGATGGCGATCAGGTGACCATCGCGGGCTTGGTAACGAGCGTGCAGCACCGCGTCGCCAAATCCAGCGGCAATCCCTACGGCATGATCACGGTCGAGGACTTCGACGGTGAGATCACCGTCATGTTCATGGGAAAGACCTACGCGGAGTTCCAGCCGATGCTGCAGGCTGACTCGATCCTCGTTGTTCGAGGACGCGTGTCGCGGCGCGACGACGGCATGAACCTCCACGCGCAGGCCGCGTTCTCACCCGACCTCGGCTCCGTCGACGCATCCGGACCGCTCGTGCTCATGATCCCGGAGCAGCGTGCAACCGAAGCAGTCATCGGCGATCTTGCCGATTGCCTGCGCCGCCATCGTGGCGAGACAGAGGTCACGATCAAGCTTCACAAGGGCGGCGTGGCGAAGGTTTTCGAGGTGCCGCACCCGGTGACCGTCACCGCGGACCTGTACGGCGAACTCAAGGGCCTGCTCGGGCCGCAGTGCCTCGGGTAGCCTCGGTGCCGCCGCTGCACCGCGCCCCGGCGATCCACACCCCGCGCGGGCGATAGCGTAGATGGATGCTTCGCACCCTCGATCTGCGCGGGCAATCCCTGACGCCCGCAGAGCTGCTCGCCGCCGTTCCCCGCGCGACCGCCGCCCGTTCCGAGGCGCTCGCCACCGCCGCGCGCCTTGTCGATGACGTCGCCGCTCGCGGCGAAACGGCGCTGCGCGAGCAGGCCGAACAGTTCGACGGGGTGACCGGTCACGACATCCGCGTGCCCGCCGCGCACCTCGATGAGGCGCTCGATGCTCTCGATCCTGCGGTTCGGGAGGCCCTCGAGCGCGCTATCGATCGTGTGCGGGCGGCCTCTGCCGTGCAGGTTCCGCCGCCGACCACCACGACGCTTGCCCCGGGAGCCTTCGTGCACCAGCGGTGGCAGCCCGTGCGCCGCGTCGGGGTCTATGTGCCCGGCGGCAAGGCCGTGTACCCCTCGAGCGTCGTGATGAACGTCGTGCCGGCTCAGGCAGCCGGTGTCGAACAGATCGCCCTCGCATCCCCGCCCCAGCGGGCGGAGGGTGGGCGAGTCCACCCCGTGATTCTCGCCGCCGCGAAACTCCTCGGGGTCACCGAGGTCTACGCGATGGGAGGCGCTGGTGCGATCGGCGCTTTCGCATACGGGGCAGCAAGCCTGAGCCTGGATCCGGTGGATGTCGTGACAGGGCCGGGGAACAATTTCGTCGCTGCCGCAAAGCGCGCGGTGGCCGGTCGCGTGGGCACCGACTCGGAGGCAGGTGCCACCGAGATCCTCATCGTCGCCGACGACACGGCGGACCCTCGGCTGGTGGCAGCTGACCTCATCAGTCAGGCCGAGCACGACGAGCAGGCATCCGCGGTTCTTGTCACGGCGTCGGCGGAGCTTGCCGATGCTGTGCAGACCGCGGTGGCCGCGCTGGCTGCACAGACTCTCCACGCCGCGCGCATCGAGGTGGCGCTCACGGGCCCGCAGTCCGCGATCGTGCTCGTCGACGACCTCGACGCCGCGGTCGACTTCTCCAACGCGTACGCTCCTGAACACCTCGAGCTGCACCTCGCCGACCCCGTGCCGCACCGGTTCGTGCACGCCGGGGCCGTCTTCGTCGGCCCGTATTCGCCGGTGAGCCTGGGCGACTACCTCGCGGGGAGCAATCACGTGCTCCCCACGGGCGGACAGGCGCGGTACGCTGCGGGGCTCTCTGCCTCGACGTTCCTGCGACCGCAGCAGGTCATCGAGTACGACCGGGATGCCCTGGCGGAGGTGTCCGACGCGATCGTGGCGCTTGCGACCGCCGAGGTGCTCCCCGCGCACGGCGAAGCCGTCCGCGCGCGCTTCACCGCGTAGTCTGGGGCTGCTATGCACTGCCCTTTCTGCCGTCATTCCGACTCACGCGTGATCGATTCCCGCACCAGCGACGACGGTCTCAGCATCCGTCGTCGCCGCCAGTGTCCAGAATGCGGTGGTCGATTCTCGACCATCGAGACGGCGAGCCTCAACGTCATCAAGCGGTCGGGTGTGATCGAACCGTTCAGCCGGGAAAAGGTCATGTCGGGTGTGCGCAAGGCGTGCCAGGGGCGCCCGGTGACCGAGGGTGATCTTGCCGTCCTGGCGCAGACGGTCGAAGAGGCGGTCCGGCAGACTGGTTCGTCGCAGGTCGACACCAACGAGATCGGCCTGGCAATCCTCGGTCCACTCCGGGAACTCGACCAGATCGCTTATCTCCGGTTCGCGAGCGTATACCAGGCGTTCGATACGTTGGAGGATTTTGAATCGGCGATCGCACAGTTGCGCGCGGATCATCATCGCCTGGCATCCGATCTCGAGGAGTAAGCATGTACCCGTGGCTGTTTCGCACGTTCCTCTCGAAGATGGACCCCGAGGCAGCGCACCATTCGGCGATGCTCGTCATCCGGCTGCTCGGTTTCCCGCCGTTCTCGTGGGCGGCCAGAGCCCTCACGAAGCCTGATCCGTCGCTGCGCGTGCAGACGCTCGGATTGACTTTCGAGGCGCCGTTCGGCGTGGCAGCCGGGTTCGACAAGGATGCCGTGGGCGTCGACGGCCTGCACGCCCTCGGATTCGGCCATGTCGAAGTCGGAACATTGACCGCGATCCCGCAGACGGGAAACCCGAAGCCGCGCCTGTTCCGCCTCATTCCCGATCGGGCTGTCATCAACCGTATGGGTTTCAACAATCGCGGCTCGTACGCGGCCGCCGCTCGGCTCGAGCGTGCCCGTCGTCGGCGTCACCGCACGGTTCTGGGCGTCAACATCGGCAAGAGTCGCATCGTGGATGTCGAGAACGCCGTCGTCGACTACGTCACGAGTACGCGCCTGCTCGCGCCTGTCGCCGACTACCTCGTCGTCAACGTGTCGTCGCCGAACACCCCGGGGCTGCGGAGCCTGCAGGCCGTCGAGTCGCTGCGGCCCCTGCTGAGCGCGGTGCAGGATGCTGCCGAGGACACCCCGCTGCTCGTCAAGATCGCGCCTGACCTCTCCGACGATGACATCCGTGACATCACAGCCCTGGCTCTCGAGCTCGGCCTGCAGGGTATCGTCGCGACGAACACGACGATCGCGCGTGAGGGCCTGGGGCTCGTGACTGACGAGGCGGTCATCGCCGCCGCGGGCGCCGGTGGACTGTCGGGCAAGCCGCTCGCTCCGCGGGCCGTGCAGGTGCTGCGGCTCGTTCGTTCTCTCGTGCCCGACAGCTTCTGCGTCATCTCCGCTGGCGGGGTCGAGACCGCTGCCGATGTGCGCGAGAGACTGGATGCCGGGGCAACCCTGGTGCAGGGATACACCGGCTTTCTATACCGCGGCCCGCTCTGGGCGCGACAGATCAATCGGGGTCTTGTCCGCCGATGACGGTATGTCACACACCGTCTCGAAAAGACTTAGGAAACCCTAACTTCATCCGGGATCCGAGGAACCTCCTCGGATATACTCCCGACAGCACAACACCGGCATTCGCGTCGTCGAGTGCTTCAGCGCGGCAGTCGCGCCATGGGAAGGAACCTCTGTGATCGAACGTCACATCAAGCCCGAAGTCGCCGCGATCTTCATCGATGTCGCCCGCGGCCGTCGGGGAATCTACTCCGATGACGCAGCCTTCGAGGACCTGCTCGCCGATGCCAAGGCGGCTTTCGATGCAGCCGACCCCGAGACCGTCGAGATCATCCGTCAGTTCGCGCGGGCCGAGGTCCCGGACGGGGGAGTGCTCTTCCACGGACTCACGGTCGACCAGGACGACATGGGCGAGAGCCCGCGTGACCCGGTGGCGTTCGAGGGCAAGGATCGTGACCCCGTAACGGAGGCTGCACTGTTGGCCTTCGCCGCTGTCGCCGGTGAGGTCTTCTCGTTCGCACGGCAGCACCGTGGTGCGCTGATTCAGAACGTCACGCCGATCCCCGGCCACGAGTACGACGCCGTCGGCACCGGGAGCCGGAGCCTGCTCGACTGGCACTCCGAGGATGCCTTCGACGACGCGCACCCGCAGTTCGTCGGCCTGTTCTGCGTCCGCGGAGACGAGCGGGTTCAGACGGCGCTGGCGCCGGTCGACCGCATCGACCTCTCGGCCGACGACGAGGCGGTTCTCCGTCAGCCGCGCTTCATGCACGGCATCGACAAGGCATCCGGCGGAACGGGTCGCCCCGAAGACGGCGTCCAGGGTGCGGCGCTCTACGGCGAGGACGGCAAGCGTTTCGTTCGCATCGACATGGACTGCGCCGCCGCCGTCACCGGCGATGACGAGGCTGCCGCGGCGCTGAAGGCGTTCCACGACGGCGCCGACAAGGAGGGTATCTACGTGACCCTCGGCGCCGGCGACATCCTGCTCTTCGACAACCGCCGCGTCATGCACGCTCGCACCCCCTTCGAACCCCGCTACGACGGCACCGACCGCTGGTTGCAGCGCGTCATCATCACCGATGACCTCGGCCGCTCGGCCGACCGCCGCATCAACCACCACCGTGTGGTCGAAAACGAGCTGGTAAGCGCCTGACATTCGCTGATCGCACGCGGCCGGCGCCCCCGAGGGTGCCGGCCGACGTGTGAGGGCAGCACCCTTCGGAAAGAGAGATCGATGGCATCGCGAGGACTCGGTTCGCGCTTCGGATACATGGTGGCCCGGCTGAAGGTCATCGACCTCCCCTCGGTCATCGAGCGGGCCCGGGAAGTATCAACGCAGTTCCACAAGTGGACACCCGCGGTGGTCGTTGACATGTTCTGGCAGGCGACGTTCCACCAGGTCGGCTTCCAGGACTACGTGGACTACGACTTCGCCATCCTGAACCGCCGTGAGCGGCGCACGATGATGACGCACCCCCATTCGAACAAGTACTCCTACACGTTCGATGACCCCGAATACCGTGGAATCTTCTACGACAAGTGGGAGTTCGACCGCGTCTTCTCGGAGTACCTCGGCCGTGACTGGATGATGGTCACCGATGAGAACGTCGACGAGCTGCGCGCCTTCGGCGAGGCACACCCGGTGCTCATCACCAAGAAGCAGGCGGGTCGATCGGGCGCGGCCATCAACCGGTATTACTCGACCGAGATCGAGGACTGGGCCGACTTCCACGCGCAGCTGCGCGAGCGCGGCGAACTGCTGATCGAAGAGAACATCGTGCAGCATCCGGATGTCGCAGCCGTCTGTGCAGGTACGGTCAACTCGACCCGTGTTGCTGCCTTCTTCGACGGTCAAAAGACCCACATCCTGGCAATCGCGCAGAAGTTCGGTCGCGGTCAGGTGGCAGACCAGATGGATTTTGGCGGCTTCTACACGATGCTCGATCCCGAGACCGGAGCCTCGCTCGGCGACGGCTACGACTCGCACGGACATGTCCACAAGCTCCACCCCGATTCGGGCTACCCGGTCGCCGATTTCCAGCTGCCGATGTTCGATGAGGTCATCGCCTTCGTCGACAAGGTGGCGCGTCACGTCCCCCAGGTGCAGTACGTCGGCTGGGACATCGCCGTGACACCCGACGGCCCCGTGCTCATCGAGGGAAACTGGGCCACGGGCGTCTACGAGAACAAGCCGAGCGTGCTCGGCATCCGCACCGGACACCGCCCGCGGTACCAGAAGGCGATGGGCTTTTGATCAGTCCGACCGGGCCGCGCGTTCGGCTGAGCCGCTCGGCGCTCGTCGCCGGCGTCGGCCAGGCGATCGAGGCCGGGGGAGCGGATGCCGTCGCCGACCTTCGCCGCGACGCCTACGGCCACGGGGTGTTGTTCGTTGCTGAGACTCTCGCGCAGGTCGGCATCCGTGCCGCAGTGCTCGATCCGGAGTCGGTCGACGTGGCGCAGGGCGTCGGGATCGCGGCGGTCCCGGACGCACCCACGCTGGATCCAGCCATCGTCTTCGGTTTCCCCGGTGCCTCTACCGGGGCGGGCGGCGACACCGAAGACGCCCCCGGGCCCGTCATGAGCCTCCTCGGCTCCGTGCTCTCGATCAAGGCGCTCCGCGCCGGCGAGGGCGTCTCATACAACTACACGCACATCGCGTCGCAGGACACGCGTATTGCGTTGGTCTCGGGCGGGTTCGGCCAGGGGGTGGCCCGCTCGCTCGGCAACCACGCCACCGTCGAGATCCGCGGCGGGCTGTACCCCATCGTCGGCCGCGTCGCTATGGATGTCTGCGTCGTCGATATCGGTGAGGCCGACATCGCGCGCGGTGACGAGGTCATCTACTTCGGTGGCCAGGGCCCGGCACGATCAGCGCTGGCAGCGTGGGAAGCGGCATCCGGACTTGCGGCTGCCGAGCTCGTCTGTGCGTTGGGTCTGCGGCTACCGCGCGAGGTGGTCGCGTGAGCGCGCGCATGGTCATCGACCTCGGTCGGATCCTTGCCGATATCGACGTGCTGCGGGAGCGCATCGCGCCGGCCGATTACATGCTCGTCGTCAAGAACGACGCGTACGGTCACGGCGTCGATCGTGTCGTCGCGGCTGCGGCAGCTCACGGCGTCCGCTGGTTCGGCGCCTTCGATGTGCCGATGGGCGTGAGGGCACGCGCCGCGGCAGGCGCGGAAGCGCGGGTGTTCTCCTGGGTCACGGTCACGCCGCCCGAGATCGCTGTTGCGCTGGATGCCGGCATCGAGCTCGGTGTCGGTGATGCGTCCTACCTCGAAGACATCGCGGCAGTTTCTGCGGGGCGAGCCACCCCCGTGCACATCAAGATCGACACCGGACTTCACCGCAACGGAGTGAGGCCAGAGGACTGGCCCGCATTCGTGGCGCGGGCCGCCGAGCTCGAGGCAAGCGGCGACATCCGGGTCGTCGGAATCTGGAGCCACATCGCTGAGACCAGCGATGAAGACGACGATCGATCTCGTGCCGCATTCCTCGAGGCGATCAGGGTCGCCGAAGGGGCGGGCCTGCGCCCTCAGGTGCGCCATCTGGCGGCCAGCGCGGCGGCGTTCGCGCGACCCGAGTTCCGGTTCGACCTCGTGCGCTTCGGAGCCTTCAGCTACGGCATCCGTTCGACAGGCGGCCCCGAACTCGAGGGAATCGCGCCCGCGGCTACACTGATCGCCACCGTGAGCGCCGTCGCAGACTCCGCCCTCGAGGTCTCCTACGGGTACCTCGACGGTCTTCCGTCGACGCTCGCTGGCCGGATGTCGGTGGGTACAGCCGCAGGTCCGCGCCTTGTCCGCGAGATCGGCCCGGCATCGATGTTGATCGACCCGTGGCCAGGTGCCGCAATCGGCGACGAGGTCTACCTCTTCGGCCCCGGAACGTGGGGGGAGTCGAGCGTGACCACCCTCGCCGAGGCGATCGGCACCGTCGGCGAAGAGATCATCGTCCGCGTCTCACCCCTCGTCCCGCGTATTTACCTCTGATCCGAGGCGCCCATGAGCGCCCGCTCAGCGTCGCGCGGTCAGCGCAGCGGAGCGGGGGTGCGGGATGCCGAGCTGGCATCGGGTCTGGCGGGAGGCCGCGCAGCGGCCGGGGGCATGTCTCGGCATCCCGCACCCCCGCGCAGCGGAGCGCAGCAGCTCAGCTCGGGTACTGACCCCGGCGAACCTGGGCCTTGGGCAGGCGCATGAAGCGCATCTGGACGCTGCGCATCGACGCGTACCAGCCGAGCCCCTTTTCGACCTTGCTCTCGCCGAACTTGTCGCGCACGGCGCGCTTCACGCGGATCGACGTGATGATCATGTCGCCGATCACGAAGAAGATGAACACCCACAGTGCGACGAACGCCCAGTACTGGATGAATTGGAGCGGGATGAAGGTCGCGACGATGACGACGACCATCGCCGGCATCACAGCCTCGCCGAGGTGCCAGCCGGCGTCGACGAAGTCGCGCGCGAACTTGCGCTGCGGCCCCTGATCGCGCGCGGGAAGGTACTTCTGCTCGCCGTTGGCCATGCCGATGCGGGCGCGTTCCCGGGCCGACGCGAGCTCAGCCTTGCGCTGCGCCTTCGCTTCCTTCGTGTCGGGAACGAGCGGACGCTTGCGTGCAGCCTCCTGCTCGGCGCGGCTCGGAGTCGCCTTTCCCTTGCCGACGGTCGACGTCGACGCGTCCTTCGGTGCCTCGGGGGCGGGGGTCTTGGCCACGGTGATCCTCGCTGTCGCGTTACGGGTTGTCCTTAAGATTACCCGCATGAGTGATATCGCCTCCCGTTCCGATGCTGTCCGCGACTCCGCCGAGACCGGCATTCCCCGTGCACTGGCGGATCTGGGCGATCTGGTGCGGATTCCCTCGATCGCCTGGCCGTCGATGGATCAGCAGCAGCTCGTGCGCAGCGCAGAGGCGGTTGCCGCCCTGGTCGAGGGCACCGGAGTGTTCGACTCCGTGGCCATCAAGCGAGCTGTGATTCCCGGCACCGAGGAGTTCGGGCAGCCGGCCGTGCTCGCGACGCGCGCGGCACGAAACGGTCGCCCGACGGTACTGCTGTACGCCCACCACGACGTCCAGCCGATCGGCGACGAGGCCCTGTGGGAGACCCCGCCGTTCCAGCCCACCGTTCGGGAGGGGCGGCTCTACGGGCGTGGTGCTGCCGACGACAAGGCCGGCATCATGGCGCACATCGGTGCGATCCGCGCCCTGGTCGAGGCGCTGGGTCCCGACTTCGATCTCGGCCTCGCGCTATTCATCGAGGGCGAAGAAGAGTACGGCTCCCGCTCTTTCGCGCAGTTCCTGAGTGATAACGCGGATGCCCTGCGTGCCGATGTGATCGTGGTCGCGGACTCCGGCAACTGGGACGACCGGACCCCCGGGCTCACGGTCTCGCTGCGCGGCAATGCCCGTTTCTCGATGCGGGTGCGCACGCTCGAGCATGCGTCCCACTCGGGCATGTTCGGGGGAGCAGTGCCCGATGCCATGATGGCGACCATCACGCTGCTCGCGACCCTCTGGGACGCCGAGGGGTCGGTTGCGGTTGAGGGACTGAGCTCGCGAGAGGCCGAAACCCCCGACTACACCGAAGCCACACTGCGCTCGGAGACGGGCCTGCTCGATGGGGTGAGCCCGATCGGCGACGGCTCGATCATCGGGAGGATCTGGAACAAGCCGTCGGTCACCGTTATCGGTATTGATGCGACCGACGTGGCCTCGGCATCCAACACCCTCGCACCCGAGGTGACCGTCGTCATCAGCGCGCGCGTCGCGCCCGGTCAGTCGGCAGCGGATGCCTATGCGGCACTGGAGGCCCACCTGCGTGCTCACGCGCCGTTCGGAGCGCAGCTGGAGTTCTTCGACGTCGACCTCGGCAATCCGTTCCTCGTCGACACCTCCGGGTGGGCCGTCCGGGACGTCCGTGAGGCGCTTGCCGAGGGCTACGGCGTCGATCCGGTCGACATCGGTGTGGGCGGCTCGATCCCGTTCATCGCAGATCTGGTCCGCGAGTTCCCGGGCGCGCAGATCCTGGTCACCGGTGTCGAGGATCCGCACTCCCGCGCTCACAGCCCCAATGAGTCGCTGCACCTCGACACGTTCCGCCACGCGCTCATCTCCGAGGCGCTGCTGCTGGAGAAGCTGGACGCGCGCACGCTCTGACCTCCCCGTGTATCCGCCGCCCTCGCCGGCAGCGGGCGTAGAATTTCAGCATCCACCCCGACGGCTTCAGCCGATAAGGAGAGTCATGACCGACACCGCACTGACCACGGACCAGACCGCCCGCGAGCACGGCGTCGCGCTCACCGACGCCGCGGCAGCCAAGGTCAAGAGCCTGCTCGACCAGGAGGGTCGCGACGACCTGCGCCTGCGCGTGGCTGTTCAGCCCGGCGGATGCAGCGGCCTGATCTATCAGCTGTACTTCGACGAGCGCTACCTCGACGGTGACAAGACCGTGGATTTCGAGGGCGTTGAGGTCATCGTCGACGACATGAGCGTTCCGTACCTCGATGGCGCAACGATCGACTTCAAGGACACGATCTCGGAGCAGGGCTTCACGATCGACAACCCGAACGCGCAGGGCAGCTGCGCGTGCGGTGACAGCTTCCACTGACCCCGAAGCTTCAGCCCGCGAGAAGGCTGACCTTCAGTACCCCGAAAGTGCGTGGATGCTGAGTGGTTGGCCTCAAGCAGGTGTGAGCTTGCCCTAGACTGACCACAGTCACACTTCGCAACGTGGAAAGGTGCGCCTGTGCCATCCAAACGCCGACTCCGCTGGGTTCTTGTACCGGTTGGTGCCGCCGCGGCCCTGGTGCTCGCAGGATGTACGCCGACGGAGCTGAACGGGTTTCTGCCCGGCTTCGTTGAAGACGGAACTCCTGCGACCAACCACACCGAGATGATCTCGGGGCTGTGGGTCAACTCGTGGATCGTGCTGCTGGCTGTCGGCGTCATCACGTGGGCGCTCATGGGGTGGGCCGCGATCGCCTACCGTCGCCGTAAGGGCCAGACCGGCCTGCCCGTGCAGCTGCGGTACAACATGCCGATCGAGATCTTCTACACGATCGTGCCGTTCATCCTCGTGATCGGTTTCTTCGCCTTCACGGCGCGGGACCAGGCGATCATCGAGACGCAGTATGACGACCCGGATGTCTCCATCACCGCGATCGGCAAGCAGTGGGCGTGGGACTTCCAGTACAACGGCGATGAAGAGGACAACTCTGACGCCGTGTGGACGATGGGTATTCAGGCTCAGCCCGACAAGGCCGGCAACATCGACCAGGAGGCGCTGCCGACGCTGTACCTGCCGGTCGACCAGACCGTGCAGATCAAACTGCAGTCGCGGGATGTCATCCACTCGTTCTGGGTCGTCGACTTCCTCTACAAGAAGGACATGTACATCGGGAAGGACAACTACTGGTCCTTCACTCCGACCCGTGAGGGCACCTACGCAGGCCGCTGTGCGGAACTGTGCGGTGAGTACCACTCGATGATGCTCTTCACCGTCCAGGTCGTGAGCGCCGACGAGTACGAGGACTACCTCGCAAGTCTCGAGGCAAAGGGTCAGACCGGCGACATCAACGACGCATACGACCGCCTGCAGAACACGCCGAACGATCCCACGGATCCCTCGGTCCAGCAGTCAGATGAGGGGAACGAGTGATGGCCACCACGCTGCCGCTTCAGGACGCGGACTCGTCGCGCCCGCGCACTCTCCCGGCACGGCAGGCGGCGCTGATGTCGTCGTCGCGTGTCGAGCAGAAGGGCAACATCGTCGTCAAGTGGATCACCTCCACTGACCACAAGACGATCGGGTACATGTACCTGATCGCTTCGTTCCTGTTCTTCCTGCTCGGCGGTGTGATGGCGCTCATCATCCGTGCGGAGCTGTTCGAACCCGGCATGCAGGTGCTGCCCACGAAGGAGCAGTACAACCAGTTGTTCACGATGCACGGCACGATCATGCTGCTGATGTTCGCGACTCCGCTGTTCGCCGGGTTTGCGAACGCCATTCTTCCCCTGCAGCTCGGTGCCCCCGACGTCGCGTTCCCCCGCCTGAACGCCTTCGCGTTCTGGCTCTTCCTGTTCGGCTCGATCATCGCGATCTCCGGCTTCCTCACCCCGCAGGGTGCGGCCGCGTTCGGGTGGTTCGCCTACCAACCGCTGGCGAACGCGAGCTTCTCACCGGGGGTCGGCGGCAATCTCTGGATGCTCGGCCTCGGCATGAGCGGTTTCGGCACGATCCTCGGAGCCGTCAACTTCATCACGACCGTGATCACGATGCGCGCCCCCGGCATGACGATGTGGCGGATGCCGATCTTCAGCTGGAACACGCTGGTGACCAGCATCCTGATCCTCATGGCCTTCCCGGTGCTGGCTGCGGCGATCCTCGCCGCGGCGGCAGACCGCGTGCTCGGTGCACAGATCTACAACCCCGAGAACGGTGGCGTGCTGCTGTGGCAGCACCTGTTCTGGTTCTTCGGTCACCCTGAGGTCTACATCATCGCACTGCCGTTCTTCGGCATCGTGACCGAGATCTTCGCGGTGTTCAGCCGCAAGCCGGTCTTCGGCTACAAGACGCTGGTCTACGCGACGATCTCGATCGCCGCACTCTCGGTGGCGGTGTGGGCACACCACATGTACGTCACCGGCGGAGTGCTGCTGCCGTTCTTCGCCCTGATGACCATGCTCATCGCCGTCCCGACGGGCGTGAAGATCTTCAACTGGATCGGAACGATGTGGCGAGGGTCGGTGACCTTCGAGACACCGATGACCTTCGCGCTCGGCTTCCTCGTCTCGTTCGTCTTCGGTGGGCTGACCGGTGTCATCCTCGCGTCGCCGCCGCTGGACTTCGCACTGTCTGACTCGTACTTCGTGGTCGCGCACTTCCACTACGTGATCTTCGGAACCGTCGTGTTCGCGATGTTCGCGGGCTTCTACTTCTGGTGGCCCAAGTGGACCGGTCGGATGCTCAACGAGCGCCTCGGTTACGTGCACTTCTGGTTGCTGTTCATCGGTTTCCACATGACGTTCCTCGTCCAGCACTGGTTGGGCGTCGAGGGCATGGTCCGCCGATACGCCGACTACGCGGAAGCCGACGGATTCACCTGGCAGAACCAGCTCTCTACCGTCGGGTCGATGATTCTCGCTGTCTCGATGATTCCGTTCCTCTTGAACGTGTGGATCACCGCTCGCAAGGCGCCAAAGGTCACGGTCAACGATCCGTGGGGCTATGGTGGTTCGCTCGAGTGGGCTACGTCGTGCCCGCCGCCGCGACACAACTTCACATCGATCCCGCGCATCCGTAGCGAGCGTCCGGCATTCGACCTGAACCACCCCGAGGCTGCGCCGATGACGGTCGGTGTCGGCCCGGCCAAGGATGCTCCACACACACCGGTTGTCGATCTTGCCGATGGGAAGGTGAAGTAGTCCATGCGCACCAATGTGTCGCTGTGGTGGATCCTCACGGGCTTCTTCGCTCTCGTTGCGATCGCGTACACCGTCTGGAGCGTCATCTGGTATGGCAACCTCGAGTGGGTTGGCACCGTCGCCCTGTTCTTCACCGCTCTGATGGGTGCACTCATCGGGTTCTACACCGGCGCCGTTCACCGCGCGCAGGGTGGTGAACTGCCGGAGGACGTTCTCACAGCGGACATCGACGACGGTGACCCCGAGATCGGTGAGTTCAGTCCCTGGTCCTGGTGGCCCCTCGTCCTCGCATCTTCGGCCGCTGTCGCCATCATCGGGCTCGCGGTCGGCGCGTGGATGGTGCCCATCGGCCTCGGTATCTTCGTCGTCGCGATCATCGGCTGGGTCTACGAGTACTACCGCGGCTACTTCGCCCGCTAGGTTCCCGCTTCGCCGGCTAGGCCCTGCGTCCGTCCCCTCGCTGCGCGCTCTCCGTTGAGAGCCCTGATTAGCGGGAGCGTTGGACGAGGAGCACGCCGCCGATCACGATGAACGCGCCGATGAGCTCGTTCAGCGTGAACCGTTCGCCGAGCACGATGATGCCGAGCGCCACTCCGACCACCGGAATCACATACGTGACGGTCGACGCACCGACGGCGCCCCACTCGGTGACAACGCGCGTGTTCCAGACGTAGACGATCCCGGTTCCCAGACATCCGAGGGCGACGAGCGCGAGGACCGGGGCCGGGGCCCAGGCTACCGGCGAGAGACCGATGACGGGGAGCAGAGCCAGGGCGAGCACCCCTGCCACCGCCATCTGTGTCGACGCGATCGTCACGCTGTCGTGGGTGTGGGTCCCCGTGATGAAGCGCCGCATCCAGCCGAGAGCGATGCCGTACGAGGCGGTGGCACCCAGACAAGCGAGCTGCGCGGGAAGAGATGCGGCGAACTCTGCGGAGGAGACGACATCCCACACGCCCATGACGATCGCGACACCGATAGCTCCGATGATCACCCCGACCAGGCGTCGTGCCGTCATCCGTTCGCTGGGGAGCACGACGACGGCCACCAGTGTCGTCCACAGTGGCGTTGTCGCGTTCAGGATGGCCGACAGCCCGGATGGCAGGCTCTGAGCAGCCCAGGCGAAGAGCAGAAACGGCAGAAGGCAGAAGAAGACCGCCACGACGATCATGTGCACCCACAGGCGGCCTTCGCGCGGCCACCGTCGACGCGTGAGTGCCATGATCGTGGCGAGCGTGACAGAGCCCAGGATGATGCGTCCCAGAGCCACCTGAGCAGGGTCGAAGGAGTCAACCGCAACCTTCATGAAGAGGAAACTCGCTCCCCACACCAGCGACAGCGCCGCGAACATGAGGACCACGGTGCTGGAGCGCGCTGGCGCGAGAGTCGGCGACGAGGACACGACGGTCACGCTACTCGCCGGGGCGGCCAGGGCACTGGCGGGAATCGGACCCCTCGTTCACCGGCGCACGACCATCACGAGCGGGTCGAACTCGCGGGGGAGCGGACCGTCATCGTTCTCGGTCGGCTGGCCTTCCCGTGCCCAGTATTCGAACCCCCCGATCATCTCCTTGACCGCGTAGCCGAGCTTTGCGAACTCGAGCGCTCCCTTGACGCCGGCGTTGCAGCCCGGGCTCCAGCAGTACACGACGACAGTGGCGTCCGGGGCAATCTCGCGCGGGGCGCGCTCCGCGATCTCGCGGTAGGGCATATGGATCGCGCCGGTGATGCGTCCCTGGCGCCAGGCGTCGACGCCGCGCACATCGACGAGCACGATGTCTTCTCCGGCCTTCTGAGCGGCGTACACGTCCGACGGATCGGTCTCGTGGGCGAGGCGGGTGGCGAAGAAGTCTGCGCTGCTCATGATGCCGACACTAGAGGCAAGTCATGACATTGAGAGCGCCGCAGGCACCCTCCTGCGGCCACGTTTCGGCCGGATCCTGCCATTGCCCGCTGCAGTGAGATGCGGGCAACGGCGCGGGCCCGACATCCGTGGATGCCGGGCCCGCGCACTGGTTGGTTCGGGACTACTTCGTGTCGCCGCTGGGGTGAACGTCGTCGTCAGGATCGACATCCGTGTTCGACGTGCCCTTATCGGCAGCCGTGTTCTCCACGACCTCGTCAGTGACGATCACGTTCGTCGGGCGCACAGCCGTCTCGGACTGCTTGCCGTCGGTGATCGGGTGGTGCGGAGCATCCGGAACCCCGGCGCGCTCGTGCATCGCCTGGATCTCGGCATCCTCCTGCTCGGCGATGTGGTCGAGCTCGTGGTGCTGGTGCGAGAGCGCCTCGTCGACCTCGGCCTGCGTGACAGGAGCGAGGCGGTCTTCGAAGAACCAGCGCGACAGCGAGGCACGGAAGTTCTGGTGCCACGGAATCTGCCCACCCGAGTTCGGACGAACGACCAGCGGCTCGTAGATCTCGAAGTCCACGAGCTTCCAGCGCTCGTACTCGTCGACGGGCTGGTGAACCTCGATGTACTCACCACCGGGGAGGCGGACGATGCGGCCCGACTCGTAGCCGTGAAGGGCGATCTCGCGGTCCTTCTTCTGGAGCGCGATAGCGATGCGCTTCGTGACGAAGTAGGCGATGACCGGACCCACGAACAGCAGAGCCTGCAGCGTGTGGATGACACCCTCCATCGTCACCCAGAAGTGGGTGGCGATGATGTCGGAGGATGCCGCTGCCCACAGCACCGCGTAGAAGGTGACGCCGGCGGCGCCGATGGCGGTGCGGGTCGGGGCGTTGCGCGGACGCTGCGCGATGTGGTGCTCGCGCTTGTCGCCGGTGATCCACGCCTCGATGAAGGGGTAGAACGCGACCAGTGCGATGAAGAGCACGAGCACCGTGATCGGCAGGATGATGTTCCACGACCAGGTGTGATCCCAGAACACCGACTCCAGGTGCGGCGGCACAAGACGCAGCGCACCGTCGGCAAAGCCGATGTACCAGTCGGGCTGGGTACCCGCAGACACCGGAGACGGGTCGTAGGGGCCGTAGTTCCAGACCGGGTTGATCGTGAAGAGGGATGCGATCAGCACGATCACACCGAAGACGATGAAGAAGAACCCACCCATCTTCGAGGCGTAGACCGGGAGCATCGGGTAGCCCACGACGTTGTCGTTCGACCGGCCGGGGCCGGCGAACTGCGTGTGCTTGTTGATGATCATCAGGATCAAGTGCGCCGCCAGCAGTGCGACGAGGATCGCAGGCAGCAGCAGGATGTGCAGCGTGTACAGGCGTCCCACGATCTGCATCCCGGGGAACTCGCCACCGAACAGCAGGAACGAGGTCCAGGTGCCGATGAGCGGGATGCCCTTGATCATGCCGTCGATGATTCGCAGACCGTTGCCCGAGAGCAGGTCGTCGGGCAGCGAGTAGCCGGTGAAGCCCTCACCCATCGCGAGGACGAACAGCACGAAGCCGATCAGCCAGTTCAGTTCGCGGGGCTTGCGGAACGCACCGGTGAAGAACACGCGAAGCATGTGCACGCCGATACCGGCGATGAACACGAGAGCTGCCCAGTGGTGGATCTGGCGCACGAGCAGGCCGCCGCGGATGTCGAACGAGATCCGCAGGGTCGAGTCGAGAGCCGCCGACATCTCCACGCCGCGCATCGGGATGTATGCACCCGTGTAGTGGGTGGGAACCATCGATGCCTGGAAGAAGAAGGTCAGGAACGTTCCCGAGAGGAGGACGACGACGAAGCTCCACAGGGCGATCTCACCGAGCATGAACGACCAGTGGTCGGGGAAGATCTTGCGACCGAGCTCTTTGACCAGGCCCGAGAGGCTGGTGCGCTCATCGAGGTAGTTCGCGGTGGCGCCGACGAATCGGCCGCCGAGCGGCTTTTCTCTGGTGGTACCGACGGCCGTCTCGTCAGTAGCGGTGGCGGTGCTCAATGGCGCTCCCAGAAGCTCGGGCCGACGGGTTCGGTGAAGTCGCTCTGCGCGACGAGGTAGCCCTCGTCATCCACCTCGATGGGCAGCTGTGGCAGCGGGCGGGCAGCGGGGCCGAAGATGACCTTCGCGCCGTCCGACACGTCGAACTGCGACTGGTGGCAGGGGCACAGCAGGTGGTGCGTCTGCTGCTCGTAGAGAGCCACCGGGCAGCCGACGTGGGTGCAGACCTTCGAGTACGCGACGATGCCGTCGTACGACCAGCTTGCCCGCTCGGGCGTCTCGGTGATCTGCTCGGGGAGCATGCGCACCAGCAGCACGATGGCCTTGGCCTTCTCTTCGAGGTAGCCCTCTTCGTGGCTGAGGTCGGCGAGCGGCTCGGGGATCACGTGGACTGCCGAGCCGAGGGTGACCTCGGATGCCTTGATCGGCGTTCCCTCGGGGTCCTTGGCAAGACGCATCCCCGGCTTCCACATCGTGTGGCTAAGCAGATACACCGGGTTGCCGGCATTGGGGCGCTCGGGAGTGTTCTCGGGGGCAAGACCGCGGAAGAGGGTGATGGCCGGGAGGATCGAGGCGATCAGAGCGGCGAAGAGGCCGCCCCGGATGACGGTGCGCCGACCGAACCCGGACTCTTCGTTGGCCGCTTCGAAGACAGCGACGGCGCCCGCACGCGTCGCGTCGGTGCCGCGGGTGGGGTGGCGCGCCTCGGTGTGCTCCTTGTCGGACATCACCGCCTTGGACCAGTGGATCGCCGCGACACCGATCGCCAGCAGCGCGAGGGCGATGCCGAGCCCGATGAAGAGGTTGTTGTCGCGGATCGCGGGGATCTCACCGCTCTCGATCGGGAAGATCATGTAGGCGGCGACCGCCCACAGTGACCCCGCGACCGAGATGTAGAAGAGCGTGTAGATCGTGCGGACGGCGCGCTTCATCGCCGCCGGGTCCTTGTCGGTCATCCGCTCACGGTGCGGCGGAAGCTCGGGGTTACGCACGGGGTCGGTGACGGCGACGGCCGTTCCCGACAAGGGCTGGTACGACGCCCTGTCGAGGCCGTGCGGGTCGTCCTCGTGTGCCATGGTGCTCCTCTAGCGTCTTGCTACGTATTCGGTGTGCGAGGTCAGTTGGATTTCGCCGTGATCCACACGGTGATCGCGATCAGGGTGCTGATTCCGAAGATCCAGATGAACAGACCCTCGGCGACCGGCCCGAGCGATCCGAGCTTGAACCCGCCCGGGGACTCGGTCTGCTGGATGTACAGCAGCGACGAGATGATGTCTCGCTTGTCCTCGTCGGTCAGGTACATGTTGTTGAACACCGGCATGTTCTGCGGGCCGGTGACCATGGCGGCGTAGATGTGCAGAGCGCTGACCTCGGTCAGTGCCGGGGCGTACTTGCCCTCCGTCAGGGCGCCACCGGCACCCGCGACGTTGTGGCACATCGCGCAGTTGATGCGGAACAGCTCGGCGCCACGGGCGACGTCTCCGCCGCCGTCGAGGATCTCCGGGTCCGGGAAGTCGGGACCGGGGGCGACGGACTGCACGTAGTTGGCCATCGCGAGGATCTGGTCGTCTGTGAACTGCACCGGCTTCTGGGGAGCCTGGGGCCCCTGCATCTGCAACGGCATCCGGCCCGTGCCGACCTGGAAGTCCACGGCGACGGCGCCGACACCGTAGAGCGAGGGGCCGTTCTCGGTGCCCTGTAGGTCAAGCCCGTGGCAGGTGGCGCAGTTGGCCTGGAACAGCTTCTTGCCGTCTTCGATCGTGAGGCTCGTGGCTGTTGCCGTGTCAGGCTCGGTAGCTGCCATCGCGGCGGAGGCGCCAGCGTAGACGCCGCCGGTGATGAGCAGTCCGATGCCGATGAGCGCGGTCGCGGCCCAGGGGCTCCGGCGGCCGCTGGAGCGGCGCTTGGTCTGTCGTGCCATGAGGGTGATTCAGCTCCGCTCGGGTTACTTGAGGAAGTAGATGACGAGGAACAGGGCGATCCAGACGACATCGACGAAGTGCCAGTAGTACGACACGACGATGGATGACGTCATTTCCTTGCGGCCGAAGTTCTTGACCGCGAAGGCGCGTCCGATCACCAGGAGGAAGGCGATGAGACCGCCGGTCACGTGGAGGGCGTGGAAGCCGGTCGTCAGGTAGAAGGCCGAAGCGTAGGCGTTCGCCTGGATCGGCATCCCCTCGGCGACGAGCTGGGCGTACTCCCACACCTGGCCCGACACGAAGATGGCGCCGAGGGCGAAGGTCAGCCAGAACCACTCGACCATGCCCCAGCGGTCGCGGAACCTGTTGGTCTTGACCGTGTACGGCTGGAAGCGCTCAGCAGCGAACACACCCATCTGGCAGGTGACGGATGAGAGCACCAGGATCGTGGTGTTGACCGCGGCGAACGGAACGTTCAGCAGCTGGGTCTCTTGGGCCCACAGGTCGGGGGAGGTGCTTCGCAGTGTGAAATAGATCGCGAAAAGGCCGGCGAAGAACATGACTTCGCTGCCGAGCCACACGATTGTTCCAACTGCGACCGGGTCGGGTCGCTTGACCGACCGCATGGCCTGGGAGTACGTCGCTGAGCTGGTGGTCACATTCTTCATTATGGCTGAAGATTTGCCTGGGGTTTCGCATGAGCCACCACTGATGTGAGGTGGTTTGCGACTTAGGTGCACCTCAGTTGCCCGCCCCGCTACGCTCGGAGCCATGACCCAGCAGTCGTCATGGTCCTCGATCATCAGCGCCCTCCTCGAGGGTGATGACCTCAGCGTGTCGGAGTCGACGTGGGCAATGCGCCAGATCATGGCTGGAGAGGCGACTGCCTCGCAGTTGGCCGGATTCCTCATCGCCCTCCGCGCGAAGGGCGAGACCGTCGATGAGATCGTGGGTTTCCGCGACGCAATCCTCGAGGCTGCGCTCCCGCTTCCCGTGGATCCTCACGTCCTGGACATCGTCGGAACCGGTGGAGACCGTCATCGCACCGTCAATGTGTCTACGACAGCATCGATCGTCGCCGCTGCCGCCGGCATCCCGGTCGTCAAGCACGGGAACAAGGCGGCGAGTTCTGCATCCGGGTCTTCCGACGTCCTCTCGGCGCTCGGCATTGATCTTCGCCTCTCGCCGGATGCCGTCGCCGAGGTCCTCGACCGCGCCGGCATCACCTTCGCCTTCGCTGCCGCATTCCACCCCGGATTCCGGCACGCCGGGCCCACGCGCGCCGAGCTCGGGGTTCCGACGGTCTTCAATTTCCTCGGCCCGCTGTGCAACCCCGCCCGCGCCGAGGCGAACGCGGTGGGCGTCGCGCACCTGGACCGCGTTCCTCTCATCACCGGCGTGTTCCGCACCCGCGGCGCAACAGCGCTGGTGTTCCGCGGCGACGACGGGCTCGATGAACTGACCACCACCGGACACAGCCGAATCTGGGAAGTGTCGCGCGGCGACATCCACGAGCACGATCTCGATCCGCGGGATCTCGGCATCCCGCTTGCGATGCTCGACGATCTTCGCGGTGGCGCGCCCGACCACAACGCCGAGATCGTCCGGCGTGTGCTGGCGGGCGAGACGGGGCCGGTGCGTGACATCGTGCTGCTGAACGCGGCTGCGGGGATCGTGGCGTTCCGGCTGTCGCAGGATGCCGCGCAGGCGCAGGTGCCCATTGTTGAGCGTCTGCGGGAGGCGCAAGTGGACGCCGCTGCGGCTATCGACTCGGGTGCTGCTGCGGCAAAGCTGGACGCGTGGGCCGAGGCGACTGCTGCGCTCGCGCCCTGACCTGGGTCATTCACCGAATTTCTCGTCAGGGGACCTACGTCACTTTCCGTAGGCTGGCCGGCTTCGTACCGTGGATGTCGACGGTGAGAGACACCGTCGAATCCCCCCGACGATGCATGTCCCTGAAGGAGAAATCGCCATGTCCGCCACCGACACAGCCAGCGCCACTGACACCGTTCAGGCGCCCGCCCGCAACCTCGGTCTCGTGAAGGTGGTGGGGATCCTCGGCATCGTCGGCGGCGCCCTGCTCATCATCGTGGGCATCGTCGTGTGGGCTACCGTCTCGAGCCAGCTGCGCGCCGAGAACATCACCATCCCCGAGGACGCGATCGCCTTCCAGGGCCAGACGGTCGCCGGCCCCTTCACCGCCTACGTTCAGGCCGACATCATTCAGCACCACGCCCTCGAGGCATCCGGCGGTGCCACTTACGCCGAGCTCGACCGCGAGGACCCGGTGCGCGCGACCATGATGAACGCATCGTTCCTGCGGGCATCCCTGTTCACCTCGGTCGTCAGCTTTGGTGTCTCCGCTTTCGCGATGGGCATCGGTGTGCTCTCCATCCTGTTCGGCTGGGCCCTCCACCGCCTCGCCAGCGCCCCCGTCGTCGTCAAGCGCGCGGGAGTTACACCCTGACGCGCTGACGCCCTGCCGATCCTCCTCGCGGAGGTAGGACTTCTCCCGGGCGTAGGTCGATCGCAACAGCAGTCGACCTACGCCCGGGATTTTGCCTACCTGCAGATGTCGGTGCGCGCGTCGGTAGGGCGTGTCAGGCTGGGCGTCATGAGCGAGCCGGAGCTGCAGCCGTACGACGCGCTGGTCGAGATCGCCCTGCTTCTGGAGCGCGAGCGGGCGATCCGCTACAAGGCGAAGGCGTTTCGTGCCGCCGCGGCAGCGATCGAAAGACTGGATGCCGCGCAGTTGGCCGATACGGCGGGGTTGCGGCGCCGGAAGGGAATCGGAGACTCGACCCTCGCGGTGATCGTGCAGGCTCGTGAGGGGCGCGTTCCGGACTATCTCGCGGAACTGCGGGAGCGGGCCGGCATCCGGCCGTCCGCGCTCAGTGCGCAGCTGCGGGGCGACCTGCACAGCCATTCGGACTGGTCGGACGGCACGACGCCGATCGCGGCGATGGTGAAGGCGGCGCGCGAGCTCGGACGCGAGTATCTCGCGCTGACAGACCACTCGCCGCGGCTGCGCGTGGCGAACGGTCTGTCGGCCCAGCGACTGCGCGATCAGATCCCGATCGTGGAAAGCTTCCGTGACGACCGGTTCACCCTGCTCACGGGCATCGAGGTCGACATCCTCGAGGACGGCGGGCTTGATCAGCAGGACGAACTACTGCGCTCGCTCGACATCGTTGTGGCGTCAGTTCACTCAAAGCTGCGGATGGAGCGCGGCCCCATGACGGCGAGGATGCTTCGCGCCGTGCGAAGCGGCAGGGTCGATGTTCTCGGTCACGTGACGGGGCGACTCGTCAGCGGCCAGCGGGGGACGAGGCCGCCATCCGACTTCAACGCGGATCGGGTGTTCGAGGCGTGCGCAGAAGCCGGTGTCGCGGTCGAGATCAACTCGCGTCCGGAACGCGAGGACCCGCCGGATGAGCTGATCACGCTCGCTATCGAGAAGGGATGTCTGTTCTCGATCGACTCCGACGCGCATGCGCCGGGTCATCTGTCGCTGCTGGACTACGGCGCTGAGCGCGCGGAGAGGCTGGGGGTTCCGGCCGACCGGATCGTCACGACGTGGCCGCTGGCGCGCCTTCGGGAGTGGACCGCGACGCGACGCTGAGTGCGGGCGTCGTCAGTTGCAGGTGCAGAGCTGGTCTTTGGGAACGCCGGCGAGGGCCTGCTCGACGTGCATGCCGCAGCCGGTCCAGGTGATCTTGCCGCATGATGAGCAACGAATCTGAGAGCACATGGGGGATGTCCTTCCGGGGTCATCTGGTCGGTGACGTTCGTACTTCGACTATACCCCTAGGGGTATTTAGGTCGCAACTCGCGCGACGCGGTGAGCCGCTGGCGCGACCCTAGACTCGACGGGTGGCTTCCGACCGACGCATCACTCCCGGTGCCGCCGGAGGCGCCGCCGGGTTGGTCATCGCCGGCATCCTCGTCGCCGCGCTGAGCCTTCGCGGACCCATCGTCTCACCGACACCTGTGCTGCGGCAGATCGAGACCGATCTCGGCATTGGAGCGGCCACCGCGGGCCTGCTCACAACTGCCCCCGTGCTGATGTTCGCGTTGCTGACCCCGGTGGCAGCTCTCGTCATCCGTCGCGCCGGAGCAGAGCTCGCGCTCATGATCACCCTCACGGGCGTGCTGCTGGGTACCTTTCTGCGCGCCGTTCCGGGTTTCGGGTGGATGCTCGCCGGGATGATCGTGATCGGCGCATCCATCACCGTTGGAAACGTCGTCATCCCGGTCATCATTCGCCGTGATGTCGCGCCGGAGCGGGTGGCCCTGGTCACCGCCGGCTACGTCGCGATGCTCAACGCCGGATCGCTGCTGACCTCGCTGCTGACGGTGCCGATCGCCTCGGTGATCGGGTGGAACCTCGCCCTGGTCGCGTGGTCGGTGATCACGATCGCCGGGATGCTGCTATGGGGCCTGCATCTGCGCCGGGCCGCCGCGCGCGGGGAGCTGTGGGGCGAGCGGTTCTCGGGTGCGCAGCGCCCGGGCGCGGCATCCGTCGCCGATCGCGAGGCCGACACCCTCACCGGCCCGGTGCCCGTGCCGCTCGGGAGACGGGCGACGCGCGGCGATTCGATGTTCCGGAACCCGGTGCCGTGGATGCTTCTGCTCGCGTTCGCGGGGCAGGCCGCCGTGTACTACGGGTTCGCCACCTGGTTGCCCACACTCATCGCCGACGATCTCGGGGTCAGCGCAGCAGCAGCGGGCGGTTTGACGGCGTTCTTCCACGGTGTTGCCGTGGTGGGGGCGTTCATTGTTCCGCTGCTCGCCCGGTTCACGCCGCGGATCGTTCCTGCGATTGCCATTGGCGCGTCGTGGATCTTGCTGACGCTCGGCATGATCATCGCGCCCGAGTGGGCAGCGCTTTGGCTGAGCTTCGGAGCCATCGGACACGCTGGCGGGTTCGTGGTGATCTTCAGCACGATCGTCGCGATCGCTCGCTCCGACGCAGAGGCTGCCGGGATGTCGGCGCTCGTTCAGGGCGGCGGCTACGCGGCTGCGGCGCTCGCCGCACCGGCGATGGGCGCCCTGCACGAGGCGACCGGAGGGTGGGATGCCGTGCTGCTGGCATCCTTTGTCGTCGTGCTCGCCTACTGCGTGCTGCTGGTCGCGGCTGTCATCGTGTCGTGGCGAGCGCCTCGATGACGCGCGACACCGACCCGCCTAGCGCCCAGGTTTCGGCCAGGGTGACCGCGGCCGCGCGCTGATCGTCGTCGAGTGGTCGCAGCTGCGTGTCAGACTGGGGAAGATCGAGCGTGCGCACCACCTCGACGACGGTGGGCGCCACGTCCAGGTAGTCGAGCCCCGCAGCGATCTTGGCCCGAACGCCTGCTGACATTCCGTCGCCGCGCTCGGCTGCAGCGATGATGCCGGCGAGGTCGCCGTGCGCGGCCAGGAGCGTCGCCGCCGTCTTCTCGCCGATGCCGGCAACGCCCGGTAGCCCGTCGGAGCTGTCGCCGCGAAGCGTTGCGAAATCGGCGTACTGACTCGGCAGCACGCCGTACTTGGTCACGACGGTGCGGTCGGTGACGAGTTCGAGGTTGCTCATGCCGCGGGCGGTGTAGATGACACGGATGCTTCGCTCGTCGTCGACGAGCTGGAAGAGGTCGCGGTCGCCCGTGACGATATCGACGGGCATCGTCGCCAGGGTGGCGAGGGTGCCGATGACGTCATCGGCCTCGTGCTCGGCGGCGCCGATGATCGTGATCCCGAGGGCGGCGAGTGCCTCGCGGATGAGCGGCACTTGCACCTCGAGGGGATCCGGGACCTCCTCGACATCCGGGCCTCCCGCGACGACCTCGACGACCCGGTGGGTTTTGTAGGACGGGATGAGGTCGACGCGCCATTGCGGACGCCAGTCGTCGTCCCAGCAGGCCACGAGGTGCGTCGGCTCGTAGGTGGTGACGAGTTTCGCGATCATGTCGAGGAATCCACGAACCGCGTTGACCGGCATCCCATTCGGCGCCTTCACCGTGTCAGGAACGCCATAGAACGCGCGGAAGTACAGCGACGCGGAGTCGAGCAACATCAATCGTTCAGCCACGCGCCCATCCTGGCATGCGCCGCCAACGGTGGGACTGCCGCGCGGAGGGCAAGGCCTCTCAGCAGCCGGGGCCGGTGGGGTTCTCGGCGCAGGTGCGGTCGACCAGGGCTGTGCGGACCTCGAGAACCTCGAGGCTGTAGGGCGGAGCCGGGGCGTTGACGTAGCCGGGTACGGCGCGCCATCCGCTGCCGAAGTCGACGTCAGCCGCATACTGCAGCGTGAGAGAGACGGTGTACGTCCCGCGCTCGCGGTAGACGTGACTTGTTGACGTCGGGCTGAACTGGGGGAGTCCCAGCGACGCCCAGGTCGCACCTCCGGTCGTTGTCCGAGCGCTCGATCCGTCGCCGTAGTCGAACACGTAACCGGCCGGTCGGAACCTCACTGTCACATCCCAGCCGAGCAGCGGGCCGGTGAGGGTGTGTGTGGATGCCCCGGCCACGATGTTCGTGGGTGTCCCCACGACCCCGAAACCGGCGGGCTCGCCACCGAGGCTCGGGCGCGCCGGGACGAAGCTTGCGAGATCGTCGATCGTCACATCCGGATACGTGACGACGGTGTAGTTGCCTCGGCACCCGACGATGGGGCACTCCTCGGTGGCCGGGGAGCTCTCGGCCGTTCCGGAGTTGCCGCTGGAGCCGCCCCCGCCCTGGGACCCGCCCGTGCCGCCTTTTCCGGATCCGCCGCCAGAGCCCGGCTGGTTCGCGGTGCCGCCGACGTCGACCTGGCTCCCGTTGTTTGAGACACTGCAATTGCCCGACCATGCGGAGTTGCTCGCGCATCCGGAGCCTCCGACGGCGGTCGGCATCAGAGAGGCCGCACTCAACGCGGTGAGCACTATCAGGCTGGCTAGCCGCATTGTTCGCTATTCGATCCATCAACGACCGACAGCAGTGCACCCGTCGGCGAGTCGGGGGAGACGCTTGCCACAATCATTACCGACTGAGTATCCGGACGATCCGTGCTCACGACTGAGTTGCCATCGCGATCAGTCAGCGTGACATCTGCCACGCGAAGGCAGGCTATTCCGTCGATCGTGCCAGCACCCGCATCCCAGGACGTCGGGTTGAAACCTGTGACTTCGCTCGTGCCAGACACAGTCCAGCCGTTCGCATGCATTCCACTGAGTGATTCGCGCTCGGCGGCATTCGCATCTCCGG
Organism: Microbacterium sp. NPDC076895; assembly: GCF_040687115.1. NCBI lineage: Bacteria > Bacillati > Actinomycetota > Actinomycetes > Micrococcales > Microbacteriaceae > Microbacterium > Microbacterium sp. NPDC076895. The sequence goes on along the minus strand of NZ_JBFBMQ010000001.1, from coordinate 263,530 downwards.
TGGTCCAGCGGTAGACCTCCTCGAAGGTCGAGGGGTCGCTGAGATCGACCTGGTTCAGGGCATCCACGTACGCCCGGTAGGTGGCTTCCGCGGCAGCGAATGCCTCCTCCTCGGAGGCGAACCCAGTGGGCGTCGGGGTGGGTGACGGATCCGTCGGCCCACAGCCGGCGAGCGACCCGGCACCGAGCATCGCGGCGATCACGATCGACGCGGCTCGAAGCGGACGGCGGCGGTTCATGTCCACCACGGTAGCCCGCGGCATCCGCCCCGACGGCACTATCCACAGTCCACGATTCCCGAGTCCGGTTGGGGAGGATCCCCGCGCTCCAGCAGACGGATAGGTCTGCGCGCTAGCGTTGCCCCGGGAGGCATCATGCCGTACGACAGCGGTCCGCACGCCGACGTGCTGTACGTCGAAGACGACCAGGACGTCGCCCAGATGACGATCGAGGTGCTCTCGGAGTTCCACACCGTCGTCCACGCCTCCGACGTCGCTACTGCTCGGGCACGCGCGCTGCAGCAGCGATTCGATGTGATGGTGATCGACAGACGGCTTCCCGGTGGCGACGGAATCGATCTGGTGCGCGCAATCCGCACCGCTCGCATCACGACGCCCATCCTGCTGCTGACGGCCCTCGGCGCCGTCGATGACCGGGTCGAGGGACTGGATGCCGGCGCCAACGACTACCTCGTGAAGCCGTTCGACTACGGCGAGTTGCTCGCTCGCATCCGGGCTCTCGTGCGCGGCTACCGCGCAGAGCAGCACCGTCGCGCGCTCGGCGAGTGGGTCTTCGTTCCCGAGTCCCAGGCGTTGTACGGGCCGTCCGGAGCACGGGTCGCGCTCACGTCGACCGAGACCGCGCTGCTGGATGTGCTCAGCGCCAGCCCCGAGCATGTGTTCAGTCGAGAAGAGATCGTGGGTGCCGTGTTTCACGAGGGCGACACCCCGGGCTCGGTCGACACCTACGTGCACTACATCCGGCGCAAGTCGGTTCCCGAGATGATCGAGACGGTGCGTGCTCGCGGCTACCGGGTCGGGCAGCCGTCATGACGAGCCCAGAAGCTGCCGACCGGCGCCGCGTCCAGCGGGCCGCCTTCTCTGTCGGGGTGTGGGTTGCTGCGGCGTCGGCGATCGTCATCGCGCTCGGGGTGTCGGTGCTGGTCACCGTCATCCTGCTGCGTGCGCGTATCGAGAACGACGAACACGGAACCGGCTTTCCCGGTGGCCATCGCGGGTCGGGGGATGATCTCGTGGTCGACGTCGACCGGGTGCTCCCCTGGGTCATCGGGCTCGGCATCCTGGGCGTCATCATCCTGTCGCTGATCGCGTGGTTCGCCGCCCGCCGTGCCGTGCGCCCCCTCGGTGAAGCGCTGCGGCTGCAGCGGAACTTCGTCGCCGACGCCAGTCACGAACTGCGCACGCCACTGACAACCCTGACCAGCCGCATCCAGATCGCCCAGCGACGTCTGGAACGCGGGGGAGATGTCGCCGAGGCTCTCGACCAGCTGCGCTCCGACGCCGACGCGATGAACGACATGCTCACCGATCTGTTGATGGCAGCCGAAGGCAAGGCCGAAACGACCGCTCTCGCACCCGTCGGTGAAGCGATGGATGCCGCGGTCTCCCGCCTCCAGCCGCTCGCCGATGACAGCGGCGTGACGCTGGAGGTCTTCTCGACCGACCGGGCTGTGCGGATGCCGCTTCCCACCCTCACTCGCATCCTGATGGCCGTCGTCGACAACGCGATCCAGCACAGTCCCCGGGGCGCCGTGGTGACGATCGCGGCTGCGACGGCCCGGGACGACGTGGAGATCCGTGTCAGCGATCAGGGCAGCGGGATCGACCCGGCCGACGCCGAGCGCATCTTCGAAAGGTTCGCCCGCGGATCAGAGACAGGGAGGCGACGCGGATTCGGACTCGGGCTCGCGCTGGTGCGAGACGTGCTCACGCGTTACGCGGGCCGGATCGAGGTCGAGTCGACCTCATCCGGGGGCACGACGTTCGTCATCGCGCTGCCGAGTCCGCGTATGTGACGACCGATACCTCGGTCGCGCCCACCCATCGCCGAACGCGTCCGTCCTCGGTCACCGTCATGCCCGACCGCGAGTTCGCCGCTGCCACCCACGACAGGTCGTCGCCGGCGACAACAGCGACGGTTGCCCAGAGGTCTGCCTCGGCCAGGGAATCGGCGACGACGGTCGCGCTGCGCACGCCGGTTGCTGGCTCGCCGGAGCGCGGGTCCAGGATGTGCGCACCCCGCTCAGCGGTTCCCGAGGTCGCAACCGCGCCATCGACGACATCCATGATCGCGAGAACTTCCCCGGCGCGGTGCGGGTCGGCGATGCCGATGCGCCAGACCCAGTCGCTGCCCGGTGACGTGCCCACCTGCATGTCACCGCCCGCGTTGATACCGATCGCTGTCGCGCCGGTCGCGGCCAGGAGCGGCAGAAGATGCATCCGTGCCGCCCGCTCGACAGCCCACCCTTTGACGTAGCCTGTCGGGTCGAACCAGCCACGCCAGGTAGCCGAGAACCGGCCACCGGAGCGCTGCTCGGCGTCAAGACACGCCGTGGCGACCTCGGCAACGAACGGATGCGCATCGTCGAGCGTGATCTCGCCGCGGCGCAGACGGCTGATCTCCGAGTCCTCTCGATAGGTCGAGAAGATCCGGTCGGCCTCGCGAAGTTCTGAGAAGGCTCGAGACACGGATGCCGCGGTCTGCGGAGCCTCGACGAAAGCCGGAGACCCATGGGCGTGCAAGGAGACCGCAGTGCCCATGATGGTCTCGACCCACGCGCGACGTGCGAGGCGTGTCATTGCTGGGCCTGATCCAGGGCACTTTGCAGCGACTGGATGTAGCCGTCGCTCGTGTATGTAGCGCCTGACACCATGCTGATATCGGCACTCTGGGACTCTGTCGTCTCGGAGATCAGAATCGGCAGCGCACGCGCATTGATCTGCTGATCCTCGCGGTTGTTGCTCGGATACTGCGGCACCTGCACGTCTGTGATCACACCACCACTGACCGTGATCTGCACCTGGACGTTCCCGTATCGCGTGCGCACCGCATCCCCGGTGTAGGTTCCGTCGGCGAGCCCCGTCGTGGTCGTTGTCGTGCTGTCGGTCGCCGTGGAGTCGGCGGCGGTCGCCGAGGGCGAGGGCGTTGACGTTGCGCTCTCGGTTGTCGTCGACGGGCTGGCGGATGCCGATGGCGTGGCTTCGGGCGTGACGGTTGTGGTGCCTGCCGTCTCGTCGGCGGCGACCGGCGCGACCGCTTCAAGCGAGGTGCGGTAGCTGAACAAGAGGACGACGCCGCTCAGGGTGGCAAGAAGTCCGTATACGATGCGCTTCATCGGAGGCTCCGTGTTGTGAGGGGTCAGACGGTGAATGACTCGGAATGGATGCGGCTGCGGTGAACTCCCGCGGCGCGCAGGTCATGCTCGAGGGCCTTCATCCAGGGCGCGGGTCCGCAGAGGAACACGTCGTACTCCTCGAGGTCGGGCGCGAGATGGCGGAGCGCATCGGAGCCCGTCCACGCGGCGTGCGAGGCTGGCAGCCACGAGGATGTTGTCCGGGCTCGGGGCCCCGGAAGCGGGATGTGTCGTAGACCCCGGTGCGCGACGAGAGCGCCGATGGCGTCTGTGCGCAGGGCTGCTTCTTTCGAGTGGTCGCGGGTGACCAGCGTCGCCTCGCCCGGCGCGTAACCCTCGGCTTGAAGCAGGGAAACCAACGGCGCGACCCCGGCGCCCGCACCGATCATCAGAAGCTTCGAGCCGGTGCGGGCGTCGCCGGTCATCGTGCCGTACGGCCCTTCGAACAGGACGGGGGTGCCGGGAGTGAGCCGCGCCAGACGTGCGGTGCCGTCACCGACGATGCGGGCAGAGATCGTCAGGCTGCGGCCGTCGGGGGCTGCAGCCAACGAGAACGGATTCGCCCGTGAGGCTCCCGGGCCATCCAGGAAGCGCCAGATGAAGAACTGGCCTGCGCGCGCACCCAGGCGATCCAGCCGGCGCCCGGTCATGGTGACCGCAACGCCGCCCACGCCGTCAGGACGAACGTCGGCGACTCGCACCCGGTGTCGCAGCGAGCGCGCGAGGGGGACCAGGATGCGGAAGACGACGATTGCGGCGGCACTGATCGCCCACAGTCCCCACCAATAGGCGGTGGCAACGGGGGAGAAGAGGAAGTCGGCGCCGGTCCACAGCTGGTGAGGCAGCGCGAGCCCGACGCCGAGGTACCCGTACAGGTGCAGCAGGTGCCATGACTCGTAGCGCAGCTTCGCTCGAGCGCGACGCATCGAGGTGATCGCGACAACGATGATGAGAATCGTGCCGGCGGTTGCGAGAAGCATCCCCGGGTAATCCCACACGAACTCCCAGAGCTGGACGACGACGTTGACATCGGCCGCTGCCGCGTACCCCACCACCAGGAGTGCGATGTGGGCGAGCATGAGCGAGAACGACCAGAAGCCGACGAGTCGGTGCATCCGGGTGAGGCCATCACGGCCGAACCCGCGCTCGAACAGCGGGATACGCGCAAGAAGGATCACCTGATAGAGCAGGAGATTGGAAGCGACGAGCCCGGTGAGGCGGCCCAGGCTGTTCAGTGCCGCCGCGTCGAATCCCCACAGGTCCTGGATGCCGCCGCCGGCCACCCACAGAGCAAGAACGAACAGGCTCGTCAGCCAAATGACGGCTGTCGCAGCGACATTCCATGCCCGCCGGGCAGAGCGCCCCCGACGGCTGCCGCGCACGCTGGTGGTCGCCCGCGGTGAGGTAAGAGGCTGCGGGAGCCGCGAAGAGGGATGCGGTGCCGTGACGGTGGTGCGAGACGGGGTCGCCGTGGTCATGGGGACAGCGTGGTGGCCGGTCTCTGAGACTGCTCTAAGGAAAGCCTCCGCGCTCGCGGTTCATAGACTTCTCACATGAGTTTCGGATCCGCGGCACAGTCCGGCATCCGTCGCCCGGCCGACCAGGATCCCTGTCTCTGCGGCAGTGGCAACGTCTACGGAAGGTGCTGCGGAGCGCTGCACCGGGGCGAGGCGGCGCCGAGCCCGGAACGGCTGATGCGCTCGCGGTACAGCGCGTTCGCGCTCGGTGACGCTCGCTACCTCGCCGACACGTGGCACCCCCGAACGCGGCCCGAGCGGATCGACATTGACCCCGACGTGCGCTGGGTCGGACTGCGCATCCTGGACGCCCCCGCGGTCGGTGCCGGGACCACCGGCGTCGTCGAGTTCCGGGCGCGCTGGCGGCACGGCGCCGAGGCGGGGGAGCAGCACGAGCGCAGCCGGTTCCGCCTCGCTGCCGGCCGCTGGTGGTACCTGGAAGCGGAAACGGCCGGCTCCGGCATCCCGTAACGGATGCCAAGACCGGCCGATCCGGTTGTCCTCAGGCGGCGGCGCCTGCCGTGGTCGCTGCCGGCACCTCGATGAGGCGACCGGTGCGGACGTCGTAGACATAGCCGTACACCGGGATGCGGGCCGGGACGAGCGGGTGGGCCTTGATGCGGGCCACATCGTCGACGACGGCCTGGGCCTGGTCACTGATCGTGAGCCAGTCGATGTATGCGGCCTCGGCGGAGCCCGGTCCGGTGCCGACATCCACGAAGCCTTCGGCGCGCAGCTCGGCGGTCTCGAGCGAGTTCGCGAGCAGTCCGCGGATGACCTCGTCGGTGAAGAACTCCATGCCGCAGTCGGTGTGGTGGATGACGAACCACTCCTTCGTGCCGAGCAGCTTGTACGAGATCACGAGGGACCGGATGGCGTCGTCGGACGCGCGTCCGCCGGCGTTACGGATGACGTGGGCATCGCCTTCGCTGAGTCCGGCGTACTTGGCGGGGTCCAGCCGGGCGTCCATGCAGGTGAGGATGGCGAACCCGCGCGCGGGCGGCAGGGCGAGATCGCCCTTGTCGAATGCGGATGCGTAGGACTCGTTGGCATCGAGCACCTCGGACAGAACTGACATGACACTCCTCGGGTGTGTGGCCTGGCATCACCACGCTAGGTCTCACCCAGCCCGAGGTGCGCTGTATGACTGTCTGTGACGGGCGGCCGTGCTGCGGCTGCTCAGCCTTCGTGAGACCAGGCGCGCAGCCGTCGCAGCAGCGGGCGCTTTTTCTCGAGGTGGCCGTGCATCCGCCGCAGGATGTCATCGAGCGCTTCGATCGCCTCCTCGATGTGCGGACCCTTGTTGAGCATGACGCACTCAGCCCGTTCCCCCGCGGCGGCATCCGTCACCTCGGCGCGGGTGGGAACACCGCTACCGGCGAGCGAGTCGAGCACCTGCGTTGCCCAGATCACCGGGACGTGCGCGGCTTCGCACAGCCACAGGATCTCTTCCTGCACTTCTGCGAGCCGTTCCCAGCCGGCCTCGACACCGAGATCGCCTCGGGCAATCATGATGCCCACCCGGGGCCGTTGCATGAGCTCGAGGAGAATTTCGGGCAGCGCTCGGAAAGCGCGCACCGTCTCGACCTTCACGACGACGCCCAGGTGCCCGGCGCCCCGCGCGTCAAGCTCGGTGAACAGGCGCGCGACGTCGCCGGGAGAGCGCGCGAACGACAGCTGCACGATGTCGGTGAATCCGGCGACGGCATCAAGTGCGCGCAGGTCCTCGTCGGCGAGCGCCGAGATGGGCAGGTCGGTGTCGGGGAGGTTGATGCCCTTCTCGGCGCGGAGCTTCGTTCCCCGCGGTGAGGCGAGGGTCACCTCGACCTCCGCGACGCGCTGGCCGTCAGCGACACCCACGGCGCGCACGAAGCCCTCGATCTTGCCGTCATCGAAGAGCACGCGATCACCGACGCGGATCACCTCGAGTGCTTCGGGCACCGTGCAGCCGACACGGTGTCGGCCCTCATGCGTGAATCCCGGTTCCTCATCCGGACGAAGTTCGATGATCTCGCCCCGGTGGACCCGCAGCGCTTGATCGACCGGTGGCAGCGGGCCGACCCGGGTCTCGCGGCCATCGACATCCAGCAGCGTCCCGGTCCCGAGATACGCCGTCCGGTCTCCTTCGATCTGTGCCCCGCCGCCGCGCAGCGCGACGACCGTCATGTAGCGCGATCGGCCACGAGTATCGGTGAACTCGACGGTGTCATCGATCCGCAGGCGAGCAAGCCACATGTCATCCGTGATGGGGATTTCCCCAGCGGGCGCAGCCGACCCGTCAGCGCGTGGTGCGACGAGCCAGACCGACGCGGGCTCGGTCACCCGCCCCAGAGCGTCGCGCGTGGGCGACACCTTCACGACCCGCGGTCCAGGTTCGAGAGGACCGGTGCGCAGCTTCGGCCCTGCGAGGTCGGTGGCGATCCGGATGCTCGCGCCGGCGTCTCGGACGTGCCTGGCCATTCGCTCCCACGCCGCGGAGTCGTCGTGTGCGCAGTTGATGCGGGCGACATCCATGCCTGCTCGCGCGAATCGGGTGACCAGTGCGGGATCGTCAGCGGCTTCGCTCGGCAACGTGACCATGATGCGGGTCTGGCGGTCGTCTGCTGTGCCGCCGAGCAGCGCTGCCGCGTGCACGCTCAGGGGAGTGGCCGGGGCGAACCGGGGGTCCGCGTCCGCGGTGGCGCGCTCGTGCGGTGCTGTGTGGCCCAGCGCTGCATCGATCGTGCCGAGTACCGCATCGAGGTTGCGCAGGACGTCGGCTTCCATCCGTCCGAGTGACGAGAGCCCCTCCGCGGTGAGGCGATCCTGCACGTCCCGCAGGTCTCGCGATCGCAGGGCGACATAGCGAACGAGATTGGCGGCGCCGGCCGCATGGACGGGATGCACGCGGGACAGGGGAGCGGATGCCGCTCGCTCGGCATCCTCAGCTGCAGAGCGGAGGGTCAGCAGTTCGGCGCGAAGAGAGTCGAGTCGTTGAGAGCGAGCAGTATCGAGCATCGTCCGACCTCCACCTCTGACGTTAGCTCTCCGCCGTGCGCGGCGTCAGGGGAAGGGACGTGAATATCCGGCCGGGAGGCTGCTCAGGCGAGAGTCACATCGGAGACGGTCACGGTGCGCCCTCCCGCGATCATCGCGCGGGCGCAGGCGACATCCAGACGCGCGATGGCGAGCCCCGGGTGATCGAAGGTGTCAGCCTCCGTCGGTGGCTGGAGGGCCGCCTCGATGGCAGCGTGATCGATGACAACGCCATACTGCTCGGCCAAATGCGTCGCCACCGGCACGACCAGTCCCCGCACCACGTTCTCGTCCCACGGTTGCAGCTCGACGATGACCAGGCGATCCGAGAGAGCGCCATAAAACTGCGCAATCCGCTTCTCATACGGAGCGGTCACCGTGATCACCAGGCGCGCGAGCGGGAATCGCTCTGACTGCCAGATCTCGCGGAGGATGGACACGTCGGGCTCGGTGGTGCCCAGTCGCGCCAGCTCATCGACGTCTTCGACAACGACCACGGTGCGCCGAGTCAGCGCCGACAGTGTGTCGCGCAGCAGCATCGCCGGCTCGCCGTCCACGGTCGTTCCGGGGTCGAAGAAGAGCGTCGGCAGCGGATCCTCGAGGTCGAGCAGAAGGCGCGCGATCTCGGCTGCGAGGCTCGTCTTGCCGCAGCCGCGTCGGCCCACGAGGGCGGGGATCAGTGGCTGATCGCTGAGGAGGTACGCCGCGACATCCAGGGCTTCGCGTCCTCGAAGAAGACCCGCCAGAGGGTCTGTGGGTGTCGCGGGCGCGGCGCCGTCGGACGCCCCGACCTGTTCGGAGTCATCGACGCGGTGGCGACTCGGAGAGCTTTCCTCGGGCAGCAGGTCGGCGACCGCGAGATCTCCCCGGAGGGCAGCGTGCAACCGCATTGCCAGGGCCGCGGCATCCGGCGAGGCTGTGATCATGTTTCGCACCTCGGCTTCATTGCCGATCGTCTGGCCGGCAGCGAGAAGACGGTGAAGCAGAGCCTCGCCGTCGGAGCCGAACGCCTCGCGGAACTCAGCGGTCCAGTTCTGCGCGAACGCGGATGCCGCATGCGTGACGGTCGCGTGGTCGGAGCCCCATCGCTTGGCTTCGGCCTTGGCCAGACCGACCAGTCCGCGAATGGAGAGCGTGTTGGTCGCGCGCATCGATCCCTCCCTGCGGCGACGGCCCCGGGTCGTCGCCGCGACCCTTGATAACAGTTGTAGCGCGGTTCTGGCGTTTCCCACTACTGCTCCAGTGGTGACCCTGCCAGACTCACAGCTATGAGAACCAGAGCATTGAGTGCAGTTGTCGCCGGGGTCTTCGCTGTGTCTATCGCGCTGAGCGGTTGCTCGCAGAACAACGTCATCGCCCCGGTGACGATGGACGCCGGTGACCTGCAGGGGGAGACCGTCGAGCTGATCGTCGGTCAGGTGCTGAACATCAACACGGGTGATTTGCCGGTCGACAGCTACAGCGGCGAGGTTGCCGATCCTGCTGTCGCCGAGTTCGTCCCCGGTCACACCGACGACACCGCGACGTTCAACCCGGGTGTCACCGCGCTGAGCGTGGGGAGCACTGAAGTGGTGCTGTCCAACAGTGACGGCGGCATTCAGGACGTCACCTTTACTGTCGAGGTCACCGAAAAGAAGTGACGGATGCCCCGCGAATCATTCGTGGGGCATAGTCTCGAACCATGCGTGCAACCGTCATTCATGGTGCCCGAGACGTCCGACTGGAAACCGTTGCTGATCCGGTGCTGTCGACCGGTGGTGATGCGGTAGTTCGTGTCGTCGCGGCGTGCGTGTGCGGATCGGACCTGTGGTCGTACCGTGGGATCGCGCCCACCGAAGAGCCGCACCGAATCGGGCATGAGTTCATCGGGGTCGTCGAATCCGTCGGTAACCAGGTTGAGCTGGTGCGACCCGGCGACTTCGTGATCGCGCCCTTCTATGTGTGCGACAACACCTGCCTGAACTGCCGCAACGGCGTGAGCACGTCGTGCCTTACCGGCGGATGGTGGGGGCAGGACGACCGGCTCGGCGGCTTCGCCGACGGCGGTCAGGGCGAGAGGGTTCGCGTGCCCCTGGCCGACGGGACGCTCGTGGTCGTGCCGGGACCGGTTACCGACGACGAGATCCCGGGGTTGCTGTCGCTGGCCGATGTCATGGGTACCGGGCATCACGCCGCGGTGAGCGCCGGAGTGCAACCCGGAGACACGGTAGTCGTTGTCGGTGACGGCGCGGTGGGGCTGTGCGGCGTGATCGCAGCGAAGCGGCTGGGTGCGACCGAGATCATCGCGATGTCTCGCAATCCGCAGCGCCAGGCGCTTGCCTGGGAGTTCGGCGCAACACACGTCGTCGCCGAGCGCGGTGACGAGGGCGTTGCTGCCGTGCGGCAGCTCACTCAGGGCATCGGCGCCGATCGCGTTCTCGAATGCGTCGGAACGAAGGAGTCGATGGCACAGGCCCTGGCCTCGGCACGGCCGGGAGGACGGGTCGGGTTCGTCGGCGTGCCCGCAGGCGGCCCGGAGCTGCCTGTTCGCGACATGTTCAACCGGAACGTCGGTGTCGTCGGCGGCGTCGCGCCGGTGCGGGGATACATCGAAGAGCTGCTACCAGACGTGCGGTCAGGGTCGATCACGCCGGGCAAGGTCTTCGATCTCGAGCTTCCGTTGAGTGAGGTCGCTGAAGCGTACGCGGCAATGGACGAGCGCCGCGCCACGAAAGTGCTGTTGCGGCCGTAATCACCGATCTCGCCATCCGGTTCATGTGGGGGACCTTCGTCGGGCGTCTCTTCGGACGTTGTCTGTAACAATGTTCGGATGCAGCTCGAGGCGGCCGACTACGCGGCGATCCTCGACGTCCTCGAGTCGGTCGCCGGCTCACATGACACACGCGACTATGCTGCGCGGGTGAGCGCCGGGCTCTTCCGACTCTTCCCGTGCCAGGGGGCTTCGTGCAGCGAGATCGATGTCACGGGACGTCGCGTGGTCTCCGAACCGGCACCCCCGTTTCCGTCGGGCTGGATCGCGCAGTACGGACCCGCGTTCGAGAAGTTCGCGTGGCAGCATCCGCTGTTCGGAACGTTCATCTCCGGTGAACGGGTCGGGCCGACCTCGTGGAGCATCGATGGAGCAGAGAGTTCGTTTGCGCGCACCGAGCTGTACCGCTCTTTCTACGAGCCCAACGGCGTTCGTCGCCAGATCGTCTTGATCTTCCCCACCTCTCACGGCACATCGATCGTCATCTCGATCGACTGCGCTGCCGCGCACCCCTGCGGGGGGGAGGGAGGCCGCGATGCTCTCGACGATCGCACCGTTGCTCGAGACGAGCTATCGCCTGGTCAGTCGGGCAGAGGGAAACCTTGTCTGGCCCTTCGCGGATGCCCGGGGCCCCGTGCAAGCAGACCTCACACCGCTTGCTCGCCAGGAACCATTGGCGCCGCTCGGTGAGAGCCCGGAGAAACTCACGATCGATGACGCGCAACTACGTGCGCATCAGGCGTTGCGATCGGCAGGCTTGACCGCTCGGCAGGCCGAGATCGCTCTCTTGGTCGCGAGCGGTGCAGCGACGTCGCAGATTGCCACCGCGCTGCAGATCTCCACAGGAACGGTGCGCAAACACCTCGAAGCGGTGCACGCGACACTGGGCGTGTCCAGCCGCGCCGCTGTTGCTGCGACGGTCATGCGCCTCGTCCATCCCGAGGCGGCAGGCATCCTCGGTCAGCCGCTGCTCTCGCGCTGACGTCGACGGAGTCCCCTGGGACACTGCACCGGCGGATCATCGCTGGCTTGGGATGCCGATATCGATGGCTGAGCCGCCGGTGCAGTTCCTGAGCCTCGCTGCGAGGGACCCACGACGATCCCGGATGCAGCAAAGCTCCCCTCCGCCTTCGACGCTACGAGGGCGATCCGGATCCGGCCATACGACGTTTCGCGTACCTGAAGGTTTTCCGGCTCGGCGACCGTACGCTGGCACGATGCGTCCACCGAGACCAGAACCCGTCGGCGCCGGCCAGGAGTCGGTGTGGGACTACCCGCGTCCACCGCGTCTGGAGCACGTCGACGCATTCGCTCCGGGGTCCCTGCGCTCCGGTGAGGGAACGTCCCTCTGCGAATTCAAGGGTCAGGCTGCGTACCTCGACGTCGCGGCGAACGGGCGGATCGCCCCGCGCGTGGGGTGGACCTATCCCCATCCCTCCCGAGGTTTCGAGCAACTCACTGGACGTTTAGCGCTCTATCCCGGCCCGATGGATCGCTGCACGGTAGACGGTGAGATCGTCACGCCGCAGCCCGGCAACTTCTACGGCGGGTGGATCACGAGCGACATCCGCGGTCCCTTCAAGGGTGTGCCCGGTTCGGGAGGGTGGTAGCCCGACGGAGGTTCGGCGTCGCCGACTCGGTTGCCGCTCAGTTAGTAGCCGCTGAGGTCGATGTCGCCGACATCGTCGATCTCGGGGCCGGCGGTCAGGAGTACCTCGGCATCGAGCGTCAGATCGATGATGTCGCGCAACAGGCCACCGAGCGTGGTCGCGTGCAGGAGCCGCAACTGATCCATTTGCCCCAGCGGTGTGATGGCGGCGAGCTGCCACGCCGACTCGACCGGGTCCTCAGACAACTCGACGTTCGGATCCCAGCGCACGTCACTGAACTCGGCAGCTCGGGCCAGCACCCGACGAACGATCTGCTCGGCCTGCGCGTGCAGCGGCGTGAGCTCGTCATTCCACTCGAACTCCGGCAGCGGGGTCACGGATGCCGCGGGGTACGGGTCATCCTCGAGCCATCGGTCTACCGCAACCCGGGTTCCACCCACGGCGATGATGTGCACATCGTCGGCGCGCGGGTCCACCTGCAGGATCCGGGCCATCGTGCCGACGGAGAACCGCTGGTCGCCGCCGCCCGCCTCACTACCCCGTTCGATGAGCACCACGCCGAACGACGGCTCGTCGTCGTCGAGGACACGGCCGAGCATCATGAGGTAGCGCTGCTCGAAGATCCGCAGCGCGAGCGGGGTGTGGGGGAACAGCACCGTGCCGAGCGGGAACATCGCGACATCCGCCATGCTCCCAGTCAACCAGCGATTGCGAGCGCCCGGCCCATCGCCGAAGCATCAGTGTGACGCAGTCGCGCCTTCCGGGGCGGGAGAATAGCGGTCGTGCATCGCCTCGGCCCCGGCATCGTCGCTGTCATCGTCGGCTTGGTTCTCTCGGTCGCGCTGTTCGTTCCGTTCCTTGCCGCGAGTTTTCGTGTTCGCGGCCGCGTCACGTTTGCGCGGACTCTGCTGTGGATTGCCCTGCTCATCGCGTTTTTGGCCCTCTGGTCCTACACGATCTTTCCCGCGCCCCTTCCCACCGACGACTACCGGTGCACGACGCCGAATCTCGACATCCTGTACGACCTGAAAGACATCATCCGCATCCAGGAGGCAGGTTCGAGCCTCATCGCCAACGCTGCGCTCCAGGTCGCACTGCTGAACGTCCTGTTCTTCCTCCCGATCGGCTTCTTGCTGCGCGTCATGTTCGGATGGGGCGTCGTGCGTGCGATGCTGGCCGGGTTCGCGCTCTCGCTGGCCGTCGAGGTGACACAGCTCACCGGCCTGTGGGGCATCTATCCGTGCTCTTACCGCCTGTTCTCGGTTGCGGATCTTCTTCACAACACGCTCGGTGCGGTTCTCGGTTCTCTGCTGGCTCTGCTGATCGTCCGCCGTGGGTCGCGAGTTTCGGCATCCGCCGCGCCCGCATCAGATCGAGCGTCGGGTCCCGTGACTGCCGGGCGACGGATGCTGGCAGCCTGCGCCGATCTCGTGCTCTACGTCACCGTCGCCATCGGTGTCGGAGCCGTCGTCGGGGTGCTCGCATTGTCGATGGGGCGGCAGACCGATCCGTGGGAGACGGCGCTCGGGATCGTCGTCTCGTCAGCGCTGTACCTCGCCCCGATTCTCGTGACGGGAGCGACCTGGGGTGAGCGTGCCGTTCTCATCCGGGTAGAAGGCGGATGGCGGCCGATGCTCGTGGCGCGCCTGGTGCGAGCGGTTGGCGGACTCGGCGGCGTGATCATCGCCCTGAACGTGATTCCCGAGTTCGGTGGGTGGGTCGCTCTCGGACTGATCGGGGTGCAGATCATCTTCGTGTGGCTCACGCCGACGACGCGCAGCCTCGGGGCAGCGCTGGCGGGAATGAGGGTGCGCGTCAGCCCTACTCCGCGTGGTCTGGAGCCGCCCCAGGCGGCGCCGAGCGCGACGCGCGGCGCCTAATGATCGCCGCAATGACGCGCCACCCGACGAGGAAGACCGCCAGCACGATCGAGGCCACGATCACGAACGCGGTCTGCACACCCTGGCCGCTGATGGCGCGCAGGAGCATGCCCCCGATCACCGTATAGAGCCAGACCGCGACCCCGGCGTGCAGGATTGCGAGGGGAAAGCGCCAGAGTCGCATCGTGAGCCAGCCGACAAGGAGTGCAACGAGGAAGGGCCAGGTGGTCTGCGCGAGGCCGAGACCATCGGGGCCGATGACCTCTTCGCCGTGGCTCGCGCGCCCGATGGCTGCGAAGACGACCACGAGCACGACGTCGGTCGCGAGGGCGATCGCGACGGTACGGGGCGCAGGCAGCACGGGGGAGGGGCGGTCGGGTTCCGGGGCTGTGCGCATGCCTCCAGTCTGCCCGGCCGTGCGCGGGTAGCGAGCTAATCTTGTGCGGTGGCACTGTCGAAGATCCTGCTCTACTACCGGTTCACGCCGATCACCGACCCGAACGCGGTGCGGCTGTGGCAGCGTGACCTGTGCGAGCTGCTCGGGCTTCGGGGACGCATCCTGATCTCGAAGGACGGGATCAATGCCACGGTCGGCGGCGAACTCGGCGCTATGAAGACCTACTGGCGCAAGACCCGCGAGTACCCCGGGTTCGGCGACATCGACTTCAAGTGGTCGGAGGGGAGCGGGCTCGATTCTGATGGACGCAGCCTCGACTTTCCGCGTTTGTCGGTGAAGGTGCGAGATGAGATCGTGAGCTTCGGCGCCCCCGACGAGTTGCGGGTCGATACAGCGGGCGTCGTTGGTGGTGGCACCCACCTGTCTCCGGGCGCCGTGCACAAGCTCGTCGAAGAGCGCGGCGACGAGGTCGTCTTCTTCGATGGTCGCAACGCGTTCGAGGCAGAGATCGGGCGCTTCAAGAACGCGGTAGTACCGGATGTCGCCACCACGCGCGATTTCGTCGCGGAACTGGACTCGGGCAGATACGACCACCTCAAAGACAAGCCCGTCGTGACCTACTGCACGGGCGGCATCCGCTGTGAAGTGCTCTCGAGCCTCATGGTCTCGCGGGGGTTCTCGGAGGTGTACCAGATGGATGGCGGAATCGTCCGCTACGGCGAGAGCTTCGGCAATACGGGGCTCTGGGAGGGTGCGCTCTACGTTTTCGACGGGCGAGAATCCCTCACATTCGGGACGGATGCCGCGACGATCGGAGCGTGCTCCACGTGCGGTGCCGCTACCTCGCGGATGGTCAATTGCGCCGATGCGGACTGTCGGGTGCGCGTTGTGCAGTGCGAGGGATGCGCGGATGCCGCATCCGCTACATGCGCCCGCCACGGCGCTCCGTCGGTGGTCGCCGGCTGATTCCGTCGCCCCGACTATCTGCTTGCGGCGGCGCCTCGTACGACGAGCGAGGGCTCGATGAGCATATGGCGCTCGAACGCAGGCGGCAGTTCCGTGACAACGGATCCGCCGTCGCCCATCAACAGCTGCAGCGTGGCATCCGCGACGTGCTCGGGGCGCTGTTCGACACTGCTGATTTCCAGTGCTTCGGCGGCTGGCGTGTTGTCGAAGCCGTAGACCACGAGATCGGGATGGCCGGCGTCTATGGCGGCCAGATGTGCCCCGATCGCAAGGGTGTCACTCGCGCACACCAGAGCTGAAAGATCGGGGTGCCGCTCCAGCGCGTCCGCCGCTGCCGTCCTGGCGGCAGTGACGCGGTCCTCGGCTACGATTCGGGGTCCGCGAGCGTCGCCCAGCGACTCGAGCCAGCCGCGTTCGCGGTCATCACCCGTGCCTGAGCCCGATGGCCATCCGAGAAAACCGATCTGCCGGCCCGCGCGCCGCTGTGCGTGCGCAGTTGCCTGTCGAGTCCCAGCGGCGCCGTCGACATCGACCCACCGGTGCGGAGCAGTTTCATCGTCGCCGGCCCAGGGTCGACCGAACGCCACGAAGGGTACATCTCGGCCTGCGAGCCACGCGGTCCGAGGGTCGCCGTGAAATGTTCCGCTCAGCACGATCGCATCGATCTCACCACCATCGAGCAGCTCGCTCATTCGCGAGATCTCGTCAGGCGCTGAACGCGCGGCGTACAGCAGGATGCGCATTCCGCGTTCGTCGGCGCGTTCAGTCAGGGCATGCACGAAGCGGTCGAGCACGACGCCCGAGATGCCGCCGACGTAGGGATCGAGGTGGATGCCGATAGTCGAGCTGCGGCGGGTTCGCAAAGATCGCGCTGCCGCGTGCGGACGATAGCCGAGCTGGGTGATCGCGTCTTCGACGCGCACGCGGGTGGACTCGCGAACGATCGCGGGCGTGTTGATCACATTCGACACAGTTTGTCGGGAGACGCCGGCAACGCGCGCGACGTCTTCGACGGTCGGGGCTTTCATCGCACCTCCTTAGCGATCAGCATCGTATCCGGCCCGCGCACGGTCTTGACACGGCGGTGACGGTGTTCCTAACGTAGGGCGTGAGCAGAACTTTGATCGTTCAAATTTCTTGAGCGGAGCGATTCTGCCGAACCCTTTGCGTCACATCCGGCACGGAAGCCGGTTCATCGAAGGAGACACGCACATGGCACGACACCACATCCGAACGGCGGTCGGCGCGGGAGCGCTCGGCGTCGTTGCGGCGCTCACCCTATCGGCCTGCGGGTCGGGATTCTCTGACGGCGGCGGAAGCTCGGGCGGCGAGCTCACCAGTTCCGACGACGCCATCACCGTCCTCATCGGCTCGTCTGGAGACGCCGAGACCACCGCGGTTGAAGAGGCTGTCGCGGCGTGGTCGGAGGAATCGGGGATCGAGGCGTCTGTGCAGGTGGCCAACGACCTCGCCCAGCAGCTCTCACAGGGTTTTGCGGCGGGTACACCCGCTGACCTCTTCTACCTGTCGACCGACGCGATCGCGGGTTTCGCAGCCAACGGATCCCTCCAGGCCTACGGTGACATGCTGGCCAACAAGAATGACTTCTACCCATCGCTCGTCGAGAACTTCACCGTCGACGGCACCTTCTACTGCGCGCCGAAGGACTTCTCGACGCTCGCGCTCATCATCAACACGGCGATGTGGGAAGAAGCTGGCCTCACGGATGCCGACATCCCCACCACGTGGGAGGAGCTGGATGCGGTCTCGGCCCAGCTCACGACCGCCGACCACGTCGGTCTCGCCTTCGGCGCCGAGTACCAGCGTGTCGGGACGTTCATGGCGCAGGCCGGCGGTGGTCTCGTCGAGGACGGGCAGGCGATCGCGAGCAGCCCGGAAAACGTCGAAGCGCTCGACTACGTGAAGGGTCACCTCGATGACGGCACGTTCGCCTACGCGGCCGACATCGGCACCGGATGGGGCGGCGAGGCGTTCGGCACCCAGAAGGCCGCCATGGTCATCGAGGGGAACTGGATCACCGGCGCTATGTCGAACGACTATCCGGATGTCGACTACGTCGTCGCGCAGCTGCCGGCCGGGCCGGGTGGTCAGGGTACCCTCCAGTTCACGAACTGCTGGGGAATGGCTGCAGACAGCCCGAACCAGGAGGCTGCGCTCAGTCTCGTGGAGTACCTCACCAGCACCGAACAGCAGCTCGCGTTCTCTGCGGCGTTCGGCCCGATGCCCTCGATTCAGTCCGCTGCAGACCAGTGGCGCAGCGACAACCCCGAACTTGCTGCCTTCCTCGACGGGGCTGACTATGCCCAGTTCCCGCCGAACCAGCAGGGAGCCAGTGACGTGATTGCCGACTTCAACGCCCAGCTCGAAGGGCTGTCGTCCGGCGATTCGCAAGCAATCCTCGACTCGGTGCAGTCCAACCTCGAGGCGACGCTCGGCTGACCCATGAGCCTCACTGCCTCTCGGGCGCGCCGCGCCGGATCCTCCGGGAAGGGGATCCGGCGCGGCGAGGCGGCTGCCGGATGGTTGTTCACCGCTCCGGCCCTCGTCATCCTCGGCGTCTTCCTCCTGGTCCCCGTGATCATGGCTCTGTGGGTCTCGTTCTCGGACTGGAGCGGAAGGGGTAGCCCTCTCTCCTCCGCCGTATCCTTCGTCGGGCTCGACAACTACGCGGCAGTGACCACCGGCGGCGGGCTTGCAGAACGCGACTTCGGCATTTCACTGCGCAATAACGCCTGGTACGTCCTTCTGGTGGTTCCGCTGCAGACAGCCCTGTCACTTGTGCTTGCCCTGCTCGTGAACCGGGCGATCCTGCGAGGTCGCGGGTTCTTCCGCACAGCCTTCTACTTCCCTTCCGTCACGAGCTCGGTCGCCATCACCGTCCTCTGGCTCTTCCTGTTCTCGACGTCAGGGGTGGTCAACGACGTCCTGTCCTGGATCGGTATCAACGGGCCCAACTGGTTCAACGATCCGAGTGGTGTCGTTCACAACGCCCTCGCCGCTGTCGGCATCCAGAGCGGCCCGGAGGCGTTGACGGCCAACTCGTTCCTCGGCTTGTCCTTCTGGGACTGGCTCGCGGGTCCGTCCGTCGCGATGAGCGCCTTCATCTTCATGGCGATCTTCACGACGAGCGGCACGTTCATGCTGCTCTTTCTCGCGGGACTGCAAAACGTCGGTCCCGATATCCAGGAGGCCGCCATGATCGATGGCGCCAACGCGTGGCAGCGATTCTGGCACGTCACGCTGCCGCAACTTCGTCCCGTCGTGTTCACCGTCGTCACTCTCGGTTTGATCGGTTGCTGGCAGGTGTTCGACCAGATCTACACCGGGACGCAGGGCGCCCCCGGCAAGACGACACTCACCCCCGCTTTCCTGAGCTACCAGTCAGCGTTCATCTCCCAGCAGTGGGGTGAGGGAGCGGCGATCGCGTTCATCCTCTTCGTCATCATCGTCGCTTTCACCGTCCTGCAGCGCTGGGTGCTGCGGGAGCGCAAGGTCTCGCGCCGGCGCATCCGCCAGTACGAGGTCAATCCCGCGGTCGTGGCTTCGACCTCGTCGGAGGCCGGACGATGAGCGCCGCAGCGCCGGCGCGTGCGGCATCCGTGTCGTCACCCACGGTCGCCGCGACGGTGCCTCCACGTGCGCGACGACGCCTCCCGGGTCGGGTACTGACGTGGCAGATCGCGCTGTATGCGGTGCTCGTCCTGCTCGCGATCATCTACATCTATCCGTTCCTGGTGCAGGTTGCCACGTCGTTCAAGACGGATGCCGGTGCCGCGGCAGACCCGGTCGGCCTTATCCCGGCCCCCTTCACATGGGCCGCCTACCAGCGACTGTTCCTTGAGTCGGCGTTCCCGCTCTGGTTCGCCAACTCCGTCGTGGTGACCATCAGCGTCACGCTGGGGCGGGTGTTCTTCGATTCGCTGGCCGGCTACGCGTTGGCGCGGCTGAGATTTCGGGGCAGGGGAGTCGTGTTCGCGCTCCTTATCGGGGTCATGGCGGTGCCTGCGGTCGTGCTACTCATCCCGAAGTTCCTCGTGATCAACCAGCTGGGAATCTATGACTCGTACGCGGGAATGATCCTTCCGCTCCTGGTCGATGCCGCCGGCGTGTTCATCATGAAGAACTTCTTCGAGTCCATCCCCGTCGCCGTCGAAGAACAGGCCCGGGTGGACGGGGCGGGGACCTTCCGGATCTTCTGGTCGGTCGTGCTTCCCATGGCAAGGCCGGCGCTCATCACGATCATCATCCTGTCCTTTCAGGGCTCGTGGAATGAGCTCAGCCACTTCATCGTGTCGACGCAGTCGCCGGAGCTCACGACCCTGACCAAGGGCGTCGCCTCCCTCGCGAGCGGGCAGCTCAGCCAGGGCTCGCAATACCCGATCAAGCTCGCAGCAGCGGCCATCATGACGGTGCCCGTCGCGGTGATCTTCTTCATCTTCCAACGCCGCATCATGAACACCAGTGAAGGAGCCGTCAAGGAATGACCGACGCCCCACATCCTCCCCGCCAACCGCTGCTCAATGACGCCGTCATTGTCCTCCGTGCCCCGACGCAAGTCTGGGGTGGTCGCGACGGCGACATCGGAGGCGCCGAGATCGACGGCGTGTTCCACGGCGACGTGCGCGTCATTCGCTCGCTGACCCTCACCTGCGACGAATCGACGCTGGAGACGATCTCCACCGTCCCACACGGGGCCGACCGTGTTGTCTTCGGGCTGCTTGCACGCGGGGTCGACGATCCGATGCCCGATCCCAAGGTGCGAATTCTGCGTGATCGTCGAGTCGGCGATGGGTCCCTGGCCGAGACGTTCACGGTGCACTCGCATGTCGCCCACGCGACCCGTGTGACTATTCGGGTCGAGATCCGTCCGGAGTTCTCGTCACTTCATGACGTGAAGGCCGGCGTGGCTGCGGCGCAGCCCTTCGCGATCGGGGAGGTATCGACCGAACGGATGCGGGTCACCGCCGGCTCGGCAACAGTGACGGTGGACGCGCCCGACGCGGCAGCGGATGCGTTGGACGGAGTCATCCGGGTGACCTGGTCGATCGAGCTGGAGCCGGGTGCGGTCGTCGAGCGGGGCATCCGGGTGGAGATCACGGATCCGACCCTCGTCGTGCGCGGCGCGGCATCCTCGGCTCGGTGGGACGCACCCACTGTTGCTGCCGATGTCGCCGACCCTCGCCTGCAGAGGTGGGTCGCAGCGGCGCTCAGTGATCTTGATGCGCTGCGGATGTCGCTTCCCGCGTATCCCGATGACGAGTTCTTCGCGGCCGGCGCACCGTGGTTTTTCACCCTGTTCGGTCGGGACTCGCTGTGGGCGGCCAGGTTCGCCCTGCCCGTCGCCCCCGAGATCGCGGCGTCGACGCTTCGCGTGCTGGCGGGGTTGCAAGGAGATGAGCACGACCCTGCGACAGCCCAGGAGCCGGGGAAAATACCCCATGAGCTCCGTTCCGCCGGAATGCAGCTACCGGCCGAAGGTGTCGCCCTACCCCCGCTCTACTACGGCAGCGTCGATTCGACGCCGCTCTGGGTGTGTTTGCTCGTGGACGCATGGCGGTCGGGGATGCCTGAGACGGAGGTACGGGAACTCATCCCGGCGCTGCGGGCAGCGCTGCGGTGGATGGTCGAGGAAGGCGACTCGGACGGGGACGGGTTCCTCGACTACGTCGACCGTTCCGGGCACGGACTTGCCAACCAGGGCTGGAAGGACTCCGGTGACTCGATACAGTGGCGCGACGGGCGGCTGGCAGAGGGTCCAATAGCCCTGTGCGAGGTTCAGGGTTACGCCTACGAAGCCGCGCTCGGTGGGGCGGATCTGCTCGAGAGCCTCGATGGTGCTCGATCCGAGAACGCGGGAGAGCCGGCGGCGCTGCGGCGGTGGGCCCAGGCGCTTCGGGAGCGTTTCGCCGAGGCGTACTGGGTTGAGACGGTCGAAGGACGATACCCCGCGATCGCCCTGGATCGGTACAAGAACGCGGTCGACACGCTGACGAGCAACATCGGACATCTGCTGGGCACCGGCATCCTTGATCAGCGCGACGAGATGGAGGTTGCCGCCCTGTTGCGGGGCGAGACGCTGTCCAGCGGCTACGGCATCCGCACGATGTCCACTGACGCTGCCGGGTACTGGCCCCTGTCGTACCACGGTGGCAGCGTCTGGGCGCACGACACCGCGATATCGGCCTGGGGGATGGCGCGAGCGGGGCTGAGAGAGGACGCAATGGCGGTTGCGCGGCAGCTCATCGACGCTGCAGAGGGGTTCGACTATCGGGTACCGGAGCTCTACGCGGGAGACTCCCGGGCACAGTCTCCGGTTCCGACGCCGTACCCCGCGGCGTGCCGGCCACAGGCCTGGTCGGCGGCTGCGGCGATCGTCTGCGCAGGCATCCTGTCTCGGAACACTTCGTCACGAGATCACAACATCCTTATGGCTGAGGCGTCCCGTGCCGTAGTGTGAGTCCCGCGCCGGCTTCCGGCGTGCGGGTCGCGCACTGTGACCCGGAGGTATACGAAGGAAAAGACGATATGGCCACCGGCACCGTCAAATGGTTCAACTCCGAGAAGGGATTCGGTTTCATCGCTCCCGATGACGGTTCCGCCGACGTGTTCGCGCACTTCAGCGCGATCGCCGGCAGCGGCTACCGCAGCCTCGAGGAAGCGCAGAAGGTCGAGTTCGACACCGAGCAGGGCCCCAAGGGTCTGCAGGCTGCGAACATCCGCGCACTCTGACACAATCCCCTCGAACGCGCCGCTCCGAAGTCGGAGTCGGCGCGTTCGTCGTTTCTGGATGTCATCCATCTCAGCAGCGACGCGTTCCAGCCTGACGATGTCGTGTGAAGCCGCGAGTATTCGGATGCCGACATGTGCCCCTCCGTAGTGTGGGGAATAGCGAACGGCAACTGCCCTTGGCATCCATCCCGCGGCGCGCACGACGTGCGGCGCACGAGTGAAGTCAGGTGCCGTTGTGCCGTCATCCTCCGTATCTTCCCTGCCTCCCGTCGTCGCGGAATCGTCCAGGCTCGGGCCGGTTCGCCAGACCTATGCCGGAACCGCCGAGTTCCCGCCGGTGGCTCGCGCGTACACGCAGGTGTCGCAGGTCGTTCGTGAACTCGGACTGCTGCAGCGCACGCCGTGGTTCTACGCGGCCGTCGGCGCCGCGATCGCTGTGGGCTTCGGTGGCGCAATCACCGGATTCATCCTGCTGGGCGACAGCTGGTTCCAGCTGCTGATTGCTGCGGCACTTGGCATCCTGTTCACCCAGGTCGCCTTCCTCGCGCACGAAGCCGCGCACCGCCAGATCCTTTCCAGCGGCCCGGCCAATGACCGGCTCGCCCGGGTCCTCGGCGGGGTCGTCGGGATGAGCTACTCGTGGTGGGACTCGAAGCACTCCCGTCACCACGCCAACCCGAACCGGGTCGGCAAGGACCCCGACATCGAGGTCGATACGATCTCGTTCCTCGAGACGGATGCCGCAGCATCCCGTGGCATCGTGCGCCTGATCACCCGCAAGCAGGGGTGGCTGTTCTTCCCGCTCCTGACGCTGGAGGGCATGAACCTCTACGCGCTGAGCTTTCGTCACCTGCTCTCGCGCGGACCCGTCAAGGGTCGCTGGACCGAGCTCGGCATCCTGAGCCTGCGCTTCGGGATCGTGCTCGTGCCGATCTTCTTGCTTCTTCCGCTGGGTATGGCCTTTGCCTTCTTCGGGGTCATGGTTGCCGTGTTCGGCGTGTACATGGGGGCGTCGTTCGCGCCGAACCACAAGGGGATGCCGATCATCGCGCCTGACGCCAAGCTCGACTTCTTCTCCAAGCAGGTCCGTACGTCGCGGAACGTCGCGGGCGGATGGTGGGCGACGTGGCTCATGGGCGGGCTCAACTACCAGGTCGAGCACCACCTCTTCCCGAGCATGTCGCGCCTGCACCTGGCCCAGGCGCGTGAGATCGTGCGCGACTACTGCGCGACCCATGACGTGCCGTACACCGAGACCTCGCTGTGGCGCTCGTACGCGATCGTCATCGAGTACCTCAACCGTGTCGGACTTGCTGCCCGCGATCCGTTCGATTGCCCCATGGCTTCGGAATACCGCCGGGCCTGAGCGTTCCCAGCCCGCCGCGCGTGTCCGCCGTCCGGGCGGAGCTCCCAGGTATCACTGGTAGGGTCTTTCACGGCGGACATCGTTCTCGATCTCTGCCAGCGTCGTCGATACGCATCCCGGCCTGACGGTCCGGCTCTCTTCTCGAACGGCGAACCGATGCGCGAACCCGCGCCGTCGCCACTCCTCCGCTCACCACAGCCCTTCGCCGCTTTGCGCGGGTTGTGCAGCTGTGTGCGGATAACCACGAAAGCACCCCATGACTACTTTCCTTGACCTTGGCGTGCCCGCAGTGCTCGCCGAGGTGCTCAGCTCCTCGGGCAAGACCGAGGCCTTCCCGATTCAGCGCGACACGCTGCCCGACTCCCTCGCCGGGCGCGACGTGCTCGGCCGCGGCCGCACCGGCAGCGGCAAGACGATCGCGTTCGCGCTGCCGCTGGTCGCGCGTATCGCGGCATCCTCGACCCCGCTGACCTCCGGCCGTCCGCGCGGCCTGGTGCTGGCCCCCACCCGAGAGCTTGCGACGCAGATCGCCGCGACCATCGAGCCGCTCGCAAACGCCGTGGGCCTGCGGGTCACCACGATCTTCGGGGGCGTCAGCCAGCGTCCGCAGGAGCAGGCGCTGCGCGCCGGCGTCGACATCGTCGTGGCGTGCCCGGGCCGCCTCGAAGACCTGATGAAGCAGCAGGTCGTGCGCCTTGACCGTGTCGAGGTGAGCGTGCTCGACGAGGCTGACCACATGGCCGACCTTGGCTTCCTCCCCGGTGTGACTCGGATCCTCTCCGCAACCCCCGCCGACGGTCAGCGCCTCCTGTTCAGTGCCACCCTCGACGGCGGCATCGATGTGCTCGCCCGCCGGTTCCTGTCGTCGCCCGTGAGTCACGAGGTCGACGAGTCCAGCGTTCCCGCGGGGGAGATGACGCACCGCGTGTTCCTGATTCCCGGCACCGAGGAGAAGACTGCGCTCGTTCGCGAGCTCGCTTCGGGCCAGGGACGCCGCATCCTGTTCACTCGCACCAAGCACCAGGCAAAGAAGCTTGCCAAGCAGCTCACTGCCGCAGGCATCCCCGCTGTCGACCTGCACGGAAACCTCTCGCAGAACGCGCGCGACCGGAACCTTGCCGCGTTCTCGGCCGCGCCCGAGGATGGCGGCGTGCGAGTGCTGGTTGCGACGGATGTCGCAGCCCGTGGCGTGCACGTCGACCAGGTCGAGCTTGTCGTGCACGTGGATCCTCCCGTCGAGCACAAGGCGTACCTGCACCGCTCGGGACGTACCGCACGTGCCGGCGCCGAGGGAACCGTCGTCACGGTCGGCCTTGAGGCGCAGCGTCGAGAGATCGCCCAGCTGCTCAAGAAGGCAGGCATCCAGGTCGAGGCGGAGTCCGTGAAGGCATCGTCGGCAGCTGTCGACGAGCTGGTCGGACCGCGCGCCGAGCACCGGATGCTGCCTGTTGCCGCACCGGCATCGTCACCTCGCACCGCCCGCTCGGGCGGGTCGGGTAGCGGAGGCCAGCGCTCCGGAGGCGGACAGCGCAGCGGTTCGGGTCGCGGGACCCAGCCGGGACGCTCCGCGAAGCCCGGGCACACGGCTAAGCCAGCCCACGCTCATAACCCGCGTCACGCCGCCGACCAGGGTTCGGCAGCCGACCGCAACCCGCAGCGAGCCGAGGGTGCTCCCGCCCGACGTCGCCGCGGTTCACGCGGTCGCGGCGCGGGTCAGCGCCCCGCCGCCCAGTAAGGACCCAAGGTCTCACGCGAGGGGTCGCAACACGCCGCACGCGCACAGCGCGATACGGCGTGTTGCGACCCCTCGCGCTTCGCTCTGAGTCCAGGGGCGACCTGAGACCGCAGAGAGCTCGGCTCAGATGTCGGTCGGGGTCCACTCCGAGACGACGCTCAGTTCCTCGAGCTCCGCGTTGGTGAGCTGCAGCGTCGCGCTGGCCAGCAGGTCGGCGACCTGCTCGACGCGCGAGGCGCTCGCAATCGGGGCGACAACGTGCGGCTGTTCGCGCAACCACGCCAGCGACACCGCCGCCATCGTGCTCGCGTGGGCCGCGGCGATCCGCTCCAGGACCTGCAGGACCTGAAGTCCTTGCGGGGTGGCGTACTTCGCGGCGCCCTTGGCTCGCGGTGATGCGCCACCCTCGGCATCCGGTGACCGGTACTTGCCGGTCAAGAACCCGCTGGCGAGGGCGTAGTACGGCAGGATTCCAAGGCCGAACTCGTCGGCGATCGGGGCGATCTCGCCCTCGACCTCGTTGCGGTGCACGAGGTTGTAGTGAGGCTGCAGCGCGACCGGCTGAGCAACGCCCAGGTCGGCTGCAGTAAGCATCCATTCGCGGATGCGTTCGGGTGTGAAGTTCGACAGCCCGATCGTGCGAACGAGGCCATCGTCGACGAGCTTGCCGAACGCCGAGACAGCCTCAGCGAGGGGAACCTCGGGGTCGTCGTAGTGCGCGTAATACAGGTCGATGGTCTCGACACCGAGTCGTTCGAGTGACGCTTCGGCGGCACCGCGGATGTTCTTCAGGCCCGGGAAGTCGGGATGGCGGCTGACCTTGGTTGCGATGGTCAGCTGTGCGGACGGACGGGCGGCGAGCCAGGCGCCGATGATCCGTTCACTGTCGCCCCCGGTGTTACCCGGAACCCACGCGCTGTATCCGTCGGCGGTGTCAACGAAGTCGCCGCCGCCCTCGGTGAAGGCGTCGAGGATCGCGAAGCTCTCGTCGCGGTCGGCGGTCCAGCCGAACACGTTGCCACCGAGGCAGAGGGGGAAGACGTCGAGGTCACTGGTTCCGATGCGGGTCATGGCTCCATCCTGGCACCGCCAGAACGTGAGGAGATTCTCATCGTGTCGTCGATGTTTGCCCCGAGGCGCCGTCGATAGCGTGTGGCTCGCGGCATCCATCTCCGCATCAGCGTCCGCACCCGAGAGGACCCCATGACCGTTCGCCGTGCCCGCCCCGGCCTTGTAGCTCTCGCCATCCTGAGCCTCGTGCTGGGGGCTTTGTTGGCCATCGTCCCGGCAACACGATCGGATGCTGCTTCCTGCGCTCCCGCGTGGTCGTCGGGCGCCACGTACGTCGGGGGAGACACGGCCAGCAAGAACGGTATCCAGTACCGCGCGAACTGGTGGACGCGCGGGGATGACCCTGTCACCCGCAACGGCGTCACGGGGACGGGCCAGCCGTGGACCTCTCTGGGCGCGTGCGGTGTCGTGACACCCGCACCGACGGCGACTCCCACTCCGACGACCGCTCCGACGCCCTCGCCGACGCCGAGTCCGACCGGGTCGTGCACGGTTGCCGCCTGGAGCGCAGGGGCGATCTACGTCGCAGGAAACACAGCAACACGGGGCGGCATCCTCTACCGGGCGAACTGGTGGACGCGCGGGGATGACCCGGCTACGCACAACGGCGTCGCCGGGACAGGCCAGCCGTGGACCGCGCTCGGTTCTTGCGGTGCCACACCTACCCCCACGCCGAGCGCTACCCCCACGCCGACCCCCACCCCAACGCCCACGGTCGTGCCGACGCCGACGCCGACTCCGACGCCGACACCGAGCCCCTCCGACACACCGGGCATGCCGCTGGAGTTCGTCTTCAGCCCGTACAAGGACGTCACCGTCGGCATGAACTGGAACACGTTCGCGATGGGGACCTCCGTCGCAGGCACCTCCCAGCCCCTCGTGGGTGCCGGCGGGACGCTCGGCAGCAGCGCCACCGAGCTGGATGCCGTGACACTGGCTTTTGCAACCGGAACGTGCGGGAGCGAGAACTGGGGCGGCGTGGCTGCCCAGGCCTTTGCCGACGCCAACATTCCGGCGCTCGACGCGGCAGGCGTCGACTACATCGTTTCCACGGGAGGGGCGGCGGGAGCGTTCCACTGTTCCTCAGCTGCGGGCATGACCGCGTTCATCGAGCGGTATGGGTCGGATCACTTGATCGGCATCGACTTCGACATCGAATCCGGTCAGTCTGCGGCCGACATCCGTGATCTTGTTGCGTCTGCGGTCGGCGTCCAGCAGACCTACCCGGACCTGCGGTTCTCATTCACGCTCGCAACTCTCGCCGCCAGCGACGGCAGCTACGGCGGCCTCAACACGACCGGCGACACGACAGTGCGCGCGATTCTGGCATCCGGGCTTCGCAACTACACCGTCAACCTCATGGTGATGGATTACGGCACCGCAGGTGCGGGCGTGTGCGTCGTCAGCGGCGGACTGTGCGACATGGGTGCCTCGGCGATCCGGGCAGTGGGGAACCTGCAGCACACCTATGCGATCCCGGCAGGCAAGATCGAGCTGACCCCGATGATCGGGATGAACGACGTGCGCGATGAGGTCTTCACGCTCGCGGATGTGCAGACCGTCGCCGCCTACGCGAAGACGCAGGGGCTCGCCGGCATCCACTTCTGGTCGCTCGATCGGGATGTGCCCTGCTCGCCGCCGAGCGCGTGGGTGTCGATCACCTGCAACTCCGTGTCCAGCGGGAGCTCTTCGCTGTCTTACACGAATGGCTTCCTCGACGCGCTCGGGTGATGGATGCGGAGCGAGGGGCTAACTCACGGCCGATACTCCTGACGTCGGTGCTGCGGTTCGGTAGCGTGTGACGAGTGAACGCACCCGTCGATCCGACATCCACCCCCGCCTGGTCCGCCCTCACCGATGCCGCATCCGGATTCGCTCCGGACCTGCGTGCCTGGTTCGCCACCGACCCCGGCCGGGTCGACCGGATGAGTCATCCGCTGGCCGACCTGCACGTCGACCTGTCGAAGAACCTCGTGACCGACGAGATCCTTGCCTCGCTCGTGCAGCTGGCGGAAGAAGCCGGCGTTGCGGAGCGATTTGCGCAGATGCTCGCCGGCGTGCACCTGAACACCTCCGAAGACCGAGCGGTGCTGCACACGGCGCTGCGTCGCCCGGCAGGCGAGAGCCCCACGCTCGTCGTCGACGGCCAGGATGTCGACACCGACGTCCACGCGGTGCTCGACGCGATGGATGCCTTCGCCAACCGCGTGCGGTCGGGGGAGTGGCTCGGCGTGACCGGCAAGAAGGTCACGCACGTCGTCAACATCGGCATCGGCGGGTCGGACCTCGGCCCCGTCATGGTCTACGAAGCGCTGCGCCCGTACGCGACCGCCGGCATCGAGGCGCGGTTCGTCTCGAACATCGACCCGACCGACATGGCGCAGAAGACCGCCGACCTCGACCCCGAGACGACGCTGTTCATCGTCGCCTCGAAGACCTTCACGACGCTCGAGACCCTCACCAATGCCCGTCTCGCGCGGGACTGGCTGTGGGCGGGACTCACGGCATCCGGTGCCATCGACGGGACTGACGCCGCCAAGACCGACGCCGTCGCGCACCACTTCGCCGCCGTCTCGACCGCGCTCGACAAGGTCGCCGAGTTCGGGATCGACACCGACAACGCATTCGGCTTCTGGGACTGGGTGGGTGGCCGGTATTCGGTCGACTCGGCGATCGGGCTCTCGCTCACGATTGCGCTCGGGCCGGATGCCTTCCGCGACCTGCTCGCCGGATTCCACGCCGTCGACGTGCATGTGGCCACGACCCCGTTGGCGCAAAACGTGCCGGTGCTCATGGGCCTGCTTAATGTCTGGTACACGAACTTCCTCGGTGCGCAGACTCACGCCGTGCTGCCGTACGCGCAGCAGCTGCACCGGTTCCCGGCGTACCTGCAGCAGCTGACCATGGAGTCCAACGGCAAGCGCGTCCGCTGGGACGGATCGCCGGTCGTGACCGACACCGGCGAGGTCTTCTGGGGCGAGCCCGGCACGAACGGGCAGCACGCGTTCTACCAGCTCATTCACCAGGGCACACGGCTCATCCCGGCGGACTTCATCGCGTTCGTCAACCCCGCCTACCCCCTTGAGGACGGCGGGCGTGACGTGCACGGGCTGTTCCTGGCGAACTTCCTGGCACAGACCAAGGCGCTGGCGTTCGGCAAGACCGCCGAGGAGGTCGAGGCTGAGGGATCTACGGGCGCCTTGGTGGCGGCGCGCACCTTCCCGGGCAACCGCCCGACGACCTCGATCTTCGCCCCCGCGCTGACTCCGGCGGTGCTCGGTCAGCTCATCGCGCTGTACGAGCACATCGTGTTCACCGAGGGCACGATCTGGGGCATCAACTCCTTCGATCAGTGGGGTGTCGAGCTTGGCAAGCAGCTTGCGCTGCAGATCGCTCCGGCGATCGAGGGCGACGCGGACGCGATCGCGGCGCAGGATGCCTCGACCCGCGCGCTGCTGGAGTACTACCGGGCTCACCGAGGCTGAGGCCGTCGGCGCGCTCAGGCGAGCATCGCGCGCAGTACTCCCGCCTCCTCGGCGGCGCTCATGCCCGCCCGGCGCGGGCGATCACGGCCCCGTGCGAGTTCATCCGCGTGTGCGCGTTCGATGATCTCGCGGAGCGGCCGGTGCTTTCCGCCGGCAGACAGGTACGCGGCGCCGGATCTTTGTGCGAAGCCCGTGTGATCCGCGGGGAGCCACAGTGGGAGGGATCGGGGACCCGCCCAGTACGCGATGTCGTGCGCGACGAGCGTCTCGTCATCCACGCTGATGAGGTCGCCGTCGAAGGCGGTGACGTCGCGGACGACGTCGAACAGCTCCGACATCGGGATGCTCGGCCCGACGGCATCCATCACTCCCGTGTGGCCCGATCGGCTCGCGTCGATGATCCAGGCTGCCAGGTCGGCGACGTCGATCACCTGAGCGAAGCGGTCGCGCAGGTCGGGCACGAGAACGTCTCCGCCTCGATCGAGTCGCCCCGGCCAATACCCGAACCGATCGCTCGGATCGCCCGGGCCGACGATGAGACCGGGGCGCGCGACGAGCAGACTCGCGCCGCGGGCCGCGGCGGTCGTGCGCTCCGCGGCGACTTTGGCGTCCGCATAGTTCGCGAGACCCTGCGGTTCGACAACCGGTGACGATTCGTCGGCTCCGGGGGTTGCGGCGTCGGCATACACCGAGATCGTCGAAACGAGCGTCCAGTGCGCGGCTCGCGCGCTGAGGGCGGTGAGTGCTCCGGTGACGAACTCGCGATCGTAGGTGAGCTCGATGACCTCGTCCCACTCTCCCGCGAGCGTCGCATAGGCATCCGGATCACGGCGATCCGACACGACGTGGTGGGCGCCGTCGGGCGGAGCCCCCGAGTCGCCGCGAGCGAGGCAGGTGACCTCTGCGCCCTCCGCGAGAGCCGCGCTCGCGACGTGCTGGCCGAGCCATCCGGTTCCGCCCAGGACGAGGATTCTGCGCACGACCTCAGTCAACTCGCTGGTGTTCGGCTCCGCGTAGCAGTTTCGCTCTGAGCGTGCCGGGCGCGTCGCGCGGCGATCACCCCAAGGCTGGGAGACTGGAGGGCGTGCCAGAGCCCATCTCCCCGCATCCGACCGACCGGTACATCGTCGCCACCGACGGTGCCTGCAAGGGAAACCCGGGGCCGGCCGGGTGGGCGTGGGTCGGGGAGGACGGCAATTGGGCTG
The DNA here is from genome assembly GCF_040687115.1 of Microbacterium sp. NPDC076895. Taxonomy (NCBI): domain Bacteria; kingdom Bacillati; phylum Actinomycetota; class Actinomycetes; order Micrococcales; family Microbacteriaceae; genus Microbacterium; species Microbacterium sp. NPDC076895. The sequence goes on along the minus strand of NZ_JBFBMQ010000001.1, from coordinate 232,412 downwards.
CCGGATCGCTTCCCGAGGGCACCAACAACATCGGTGAGCTGCTCGGACTGCTTTACGCGATCGTCGACCACGCCGATGTCCGCGAGCTGGTCATCCAGGCCGACTCCAAGTACGCCATTGACACCTACTCTTCGTGGATGGATGGGCACCGTCGCCGCGGCTGGGTGACCAGCGCCAAGAAGCCAGTGGCCAATCGAGACATCCTCGAGCGGCTCATCGCTGCGCGTGACGCGCGCCGGTCGGCAGGGATGCCGGATGTCGTGCTCGAGCACGTGCGCGGCCATAGCGGCCACCGCCTCAACAGCTGGGCCGACGAGCGTGCCGTGCGCGCATCCGAGCACGCCGCGAAGGGCGAGGCTCTCACCTGGACATCGCTCCGCGGTCTGGAGCCGTTGGATGTCACCGTCGATCCGCCGCGCGGTGCGGCGGATCGCAACACGCGCTGATCGGTTCGTGACTCTACGGCGTCATACTCTCGGACACCGCCGGAAGAATGAGGCTGGCGACCACTCCCTGGCGGTTATCTGACGCGATCTCCACTCTGCCGTCGTTCGCTTCGGCGATCTCTCGCGCGATCGTCAGACCCAGGCCCGCGCCGGCAGCAATCGCGGCCGCGGCGTCGCCTGTGCGATAGAACTGCTCGAATACGTGGGGGAGATCATCAGCGGCGATCCCGCTGCCGTTGTCGGTCACGGTGATCCGGATGACGGCGGCGGATGCGGCATCTGTGGCATCGTCGAGCTCCTCCGTCGTGGAGGCAACCTGGACGTGACCGCCGGAAGCAGTGAATTTCACGGCGTTGGAGATGAGGCAGCCGAGGGCTCGTACCACCTCGTGACGCGAGGCGCGGACGGTACCGTCGAGCTGGCCCAGGTCGAGTCGAACACCACGCTCGCGCGCGGCGGCGTCGTAGGGTATTGCTGCGTCGTGGACGATGTCGCTGACAGCGACTGACGTGCGCGGCGCGGGTGACGAGGAGGGGCGGCTCACGCGAGCGATCACGAGAAGGTCGTCGATGAGCTCTTGCAGGCGCCGTGCATTTCTAGACGCAATCGCGAGCCACTCCCGCGAGGGCTCTGACAGCTCGTTGCTCTCGTCGATGAGCTCGAGGTATCCGCTGACGCTTGTGATGGGAGTACGCAGTTCGTGACTCGCCGTGGCGACGAAGTCCACCTGGCGACGCTCTAGTTCCAGCTGCGCGGCCAATGTCGCTGCCCGGTCTCGTTCGGTGGCGATTCTCTCTTCCGCCAAGCGCGTTGAGTCTGTGACGTCGATGACCTGCACCGACACGCGGTCGGCGACGTTCTTGACGGGGGACGCATCGACGGTGAGGACGCGGTGGTCCGCCGTCTCGAACGTCACGAGGTCACCATCTCGAAGACTCCGTTCCATTGCGTCTCGGAGCGGGCTCCGAGCCCAGCGTTGATCCGAGTCGATGTCAGAGCTGAGCATGCGCCGTGAGGCTGTGTTCGAGAGGAGTACCGTCCACGCCTCGCTTCGCCGCTCGACGACCAGGAGCCCAATCCTCGAATCGACGACCCCGCTGGTGACCAATTCGGAGACGCTCTGGGCTGCCCTATTGGCGGATCGGATCTCATAGCTTGCCGCGGAGAGAAAGAGGTTTGTGCTCGAGGTCATGAACAAGTAAAGAACCACGACCAGCGTCGCCACTTCCGGAGGGAGACTTGAGTGCGTGAACGGCCCGAGGCCTGCAACAGTCGTGACGAGGACGACGACGCCTGCAGCGAGTGACTCCGCGTACGCGCCACGAATGGGGAACCGATACGCCGCCCAGGCGAGGATCCCGACCGGGAGGAACGTCAGCGGAGCGGCGGCATCCGCCGCAGCGAGGTAGACCAGGATTCCGGACAGAATCGTAATCTGTGCGACGATCTCTCCCCACGGCGTGGGCTGTCCGATGTGCGGAGGAAGGACTGCGAAGGGCGCGATCATCAGGATCGCGGCGGCGTGCGATGCGGCGGCATGAGCACCGATGACGAATGCCTCTGACGAAACCTGGGCGACGACGAGCGCAACGAGTAAACCCAGGACGGCGGAGGCCGCGAGCGTGCTCACAGCAAAACGCCACGCGTTGCTGACCGAGTTCAAGAGCAGACGGTTGGGCCGGCGAAGCTGCAGCACAATTGCGAAGACGCCTACTTCGACCGCGTTGGCGACTCCGAACGAGGCGGACACGTCGAGTGAACGTCCGGCCGCTGCGTTCGCGGCGGCCGTGACGACCATCACCATGACGATGACGAGCCACCAATTTCGGCGAGGAGTCCTCAGGATGAAGAGGGCCGACACTCCCGCAGCGGGCCACCACGCAGCGATGCTTGAGCCTGACGGGGTGAGTACGACGCTCATCTGCGACAAGACGAAGATCGCCACGCCTGCGATGAGCCATCGCCACCATGGCGGCGTCCGCATGAGCCCGCTCTCCCGCCGGTCATGCGCGGCGAAGACTCCTCCGACCATGAGGAGAATCTAGTGGGCGAGCTCTTCCTGCGGCAGTCTGGCGCGCGATGTGATGCCTGACGGGGTCAGAGAGCGCGCATTGACGCGACCCACCGCTCCACCTCGGCGCGCAGCACGCAGCGATCCTAGCGGCCGGTGTTACACGGGGACGGTGTCTCGGTTCGACTTCCATCCCAACGCGGGTGCAACGTACTTCGCGAACGACTCGACGACCCGCAGGTTGAACTCGACGCCCAGCTGACTCGGGATTGTGAGCATCAGTGTGTCAGCCGACATGACCGCGGCATCCTGCAGCAGCTGCTCGACGAGGATGTCGGGCTCGGCAGCGTACGTCTTGCCAAAGGTTGAGCGGAAGCCGTCAATGTAGCCGATGCCATCACCTTCCTGGCGGCCACCGAAGTACATGTGGTCCTCCGCGGTGACGAGCGGGAAGACGCTCCGGCTGACCGACACACGGGGCGTCCCGGCGTGGCCGGCATCCTTCCAAGCGGCGCGGAACGCATCGATTTGACGAGCCTGCAGGATGTCGAACGGTGTGCCGTCGGCCTCGGTGAGAAGCGTCGACGACATGAGGTTGACGCCGGTCCGTCCAGCCCACTCGGCAGTCTCACGGGTGCCTGCGCCCCACCACACGCGGGAGGCGAGTCCGGGGGAGTGCGGCTCGATCCGCTGCATCCCAGTGCCGCCGCCGAAGGGGCTTGACGCGTCGCGCTCGGCAAGTCCCTCGCCCCGGATGGCGCGCCAGAAGAGATCGAAGTGGTCGCGTGCGAGGTCGGCTCCTCGAGGATCCTGCGCGCCGGTGTACCCGAATGCCTCGTAGCCGCGGATGACGGTCTCGGGTGAACCACGACTCACACCGAGCGCGAGCCTCCCGTCGCTGAGCAGGTCGACTGCCGCAGCCTCCTCGGCGAGATACAGGGGGTTCTCATAACGCATGTCGATCACGCCGGTCCCGACTTCGATGTGCCTTGTCCGGGCAGCGATCGCGGAAAGAAGTGGCATCGGGGATGCCTGCTGACGCGCGAAGTGATGCACGCGAAAATACGCGCCGTTGACGCCGAGCTCGTCCATGCCCTCGGCAAGCTCGACTGCCTGCTTCATCGAATCGGCGGCGGTGAGGATGTGGCCTCCGCCGAGGGGACCGTAGTGGCCGAAGGACAATGTGCCGAATCGCTGCATGCCCGTCTTAACCTCGTTTCGACGTGTTTCATTCCCGTGAATGGACAGTCGGTGCCATTCAGAGATCGAGCGAGAGCACGTAATCGTACTCGAGACGCTTACCCACCTGGAAGCGCTTTGTGCCCACCATGACGAAGCCGTGCTTCTGGTAGAACCGCCGGGCGCGCACATTCTCCTGATTCACTCCGAGCCAAACCCGTGCGACATTCTGTGCTCGAGCTTCATCCAGGGTCGCCGCGAGCAAGCGGGCTGCAGTGCCGGATCCGTGGGTCTCCGGAAGGGCGTAGCACTTCGACAGTTCGGCGAGGGACGCACCAGTTTCGGAACCCAGCGCGGCGCGAACGTCGTCATCCGTCGGCAGAGCCAGCACGAGCATCGTGTAGCCGGTGAGGGTTCCGTGCTCATCGTTGACGAGCACGGTGCGGTCCGGATCGATGAGGTAGCCGGCGAAGGATGCCTCGCTGAGATGAGTCTCGATGAACGCGCGCTGATCGTCTGGCGTCGAAGCGGGAGGGCACGCGAGCGGAAAGGTTGCCGCCGCCAAGACGTGCAGTGCCGGTTCGTCTCCCGGGGCGGCGTGTCGGATCACGTCGCCCATTCTGCCTCGTGCGGCGCTAGCGTGATCGTCGGAGGAACCCATGCCGCAATTCGTCATCCGTCCCCTCGGAATCGACGAGGTTTCGGTCCCGGTGGACTGGGCCGCTGCCGAGGGGTGGAATCCCGGTGTGTCGGACGTGGGTCCCTTCTGGCATCAGGACCCGGAGGGTTTCCTCGGCGGCTTCCTCGACGGCACGATGATCGCCTGTATCTCTGCGGTCCGCTACGACGTGACATTCGGATTCGTCGGCTTCTATGTCGTCTCTCCCGGCTGGCGAGGTCGGGGGTATGGCATCCAGATGTGGGATGCCGCACTCGCTCATCTGGCGGATGTGCGAACAGTCGGACTCGACGGGGTCGTTGATCAGCAGAGCAACTATCGGAAGTCGGGTTTCGTTCTCGCCTACCGAAGCGTTCGCTACGCCGGCGTCGCGGCTCCTGGAGTTGGCGCAACCGCACAGCACGGCACACGGGGTATACGGCTGGTCTCGGCGGCGGAGGTTGCCGCCGAGGACCTCGTCAGGTACGACGCGCACCACTTCGGTGCCCCGCGCGCACAGTTCGTGCGGGACTGGATCACCGCGCCGGGCCACCACGGGATCGTCGCGGAGACCTCGGGCTCGCGTATCGCGGGCTACGGCGTGATCCGCCAATGCCGTGACGGCTATAAGGGCTCATCGCGAATGAGAGTGTAGGAGCGGTCTGAATCCGCCGGCTTCGAGGAGCGATCTGGCGACGTAGTGCGTGAGGTTCCGGAAGCCGAGGGCGGAACCGCGAAGGTGCTCGAGCCGGCCGTTGATGGCCTCCGTTGGGCCGTTGCTCGTTCCGGGGCGGTCGAAGAACGCGAGGATGTCCGCGGCGCGCTGCTTCAGTGTGCGGCCGAGGCGACGGACCTCTTTGAGCAGCGCGGGGACGCCGTTGCTGACAGAGTCGATCACCGCCCGCATCATCTCCTTCGCCTTGTTCTTGTCGGGTTCGCGGTAGGCGGCGACGATGCGCTGGTAGATGCCCCAGGTCGCTTCGACCTCGACGTGCTCCTCGGCGGCGAACACCGCGTCGAGCCGCGCGGTCTGCTTCTCGGTGAGGAAGCTCGCGCCGGTGTGGAGGGTGCGGCGGACCCCGTAGAGCGGGTCGCCGGCGTGACCGCGGTGCCCGAGGGTGTCTTGTTGGACGCGCTGCCGGGTCCGGTCGAGCGCGTCGCCGGCGAGGCGGACGACGTGGAACGGGTCCATCACCGGGACCGCGTCGGGGAGCTCTTCGGCCGCGGCGGTCTTGAACCCGGAGAACCCGTCCATCGCGACCACCTCGATCCGGCTCGACCACTCCGCAGGCCGGGCGGCGAGCCACTCCTTGAACACCTGCTTCGAGCGGCCCTCGACCATGTCCAGCAGCCTGGCCGGGCCCGTCTTGTTCCTCGCGGGGGTGAGGTCGATGATCACGGTCACGTACTTCTCGCCAAACCGTGTGTGACGCCAGACGTGCTCGTCGACACCGATCGTGGTGACCCCGTCGAACCTCGCCGGGTCGTCGATCAGGCGACGCTTGCCTTCGGCGATGATCGCGGTGTTCGCGGTATGCCACGACACCCCGAGCCCTGCTGCGGCGCGGGAGACGGTGAGGTGGTCGACCACGATCGCCGTGAGTGCCCACCCAATCCCGCCGCGGGAGATCTTCTCCCTCGGCGCCGCCGCCTTCGACGTGTCCTGCCGCCAGGTCCGGCGGCAGTGCGTGCACCGGTAGCGGCGCACCCGGACCAGCAGCGTCGTCGGCCGATGCCCGAACGGCTCATGCGCCAGCGGCCGCGTCACCGTGTCACGCGGCACGCCCTCCGCGCCGCACTTCCGACACCACGGGTCGTCCTCGACGACGCGGCACTCCAGCACCGCCCGATCAGGCTCGAGCAGCTGCCCGACGGCCTGAAGGCCGAGCTCGTCGAGACGGCAGAACGTGGTCAGGTCAGGGGTCGCGAACGTAGGGTGGTGCAAGTCGAGGTCTTCCGGCGGATGGTGAGCGTGAGAACTTCCATCCTGGAAGACCTCGACGCCTATCCGCGAACCAGCCGGCGGTCCCGGGCTACACCCTCAACTGCGAAGAGCCGCTATAAGGTCGGTCCCCTCTTCGCCGCCGATCCCGAGATTGCCGCCGATCTTCTTTCCGCGCTTCTGGCTACGGTCACACCCGGAAGTCTGGTATTCCTGGATCCGCCCCTCCCGAACGCTGCGGCAGGCGAGTTGGTGTCTCGTCTGGGGTGGCGGCCGATCTTCGAGACAGCGCGCATGTATCGAGGAGACCCGCTTCAGCTTCCCGTCGACGAGCTCTTCGGCGTGACGACGTTCGAACTCGGCTGATCGATTCAGCTCTGGAGCTGTTTCACGACCTTCGCGACCCGACGCGCGCGGGTGTCAGCCGCCTTCGCTTCATCGACAGAACGCGCATGTTCTTTGCGGCGCGACGGCGCCAGGGCGTCGAAAGCTTCGCGCACGCCCGCGGCGTCCAGAGCGAGCGCGAGGTCTTCGGGCACCTCGATCTCGCGCGGGGCGGTATCGAGTTCGACGGTGACGCTGTGCTGTTCGCCGCCGGCGACTCCGGCCGCCGACCTGGTTGCTGCGTTGACCGGGATGAGCGAGAGTCCGCGCATGACCCCGACCGTGGTCCGGTATTCGTATCCGTTGAGTACGACGCGCACGGGTGGGCGCTTGCCGCCGCCGATCTCGGCGATCTGCTCGTCGGAGAGCGGGATGCCGATGTTGTTGCCGCCGGTACGCAGCAGTTCCACGGTGAACGTCGGCATGATTCTCCTCGCTAGAGCGACGCGGCGGCCTCGACCCCTCGGAAAGAGGATTCCAGAAGATCACCTTGAATGGAACGTCAGCGCCCGTGGCGGGCAGTCCGTCCACGTCCGTCGACGCGGCGCCGATGATCTGTTCTGATGGGTCGCGGGCGAGCTTCGACGGAGTGCCCGCGGCGGTCCTGTCGTCCGTAGGCTGGGGGCATGAACAAAGGAACTCTCTGGACGATCCTCGGAGTCATCGCGGCGATCGTGATCGCGTGGATTCTCGTGGAACTGCTCTGGGGCGTTGCGATGCTCATCGTGAAACTCGCGGTCGTGGCGGTCGTCGCCCTCTTCGTGTTCTTCCTGCTGCGCTCAGTCTTCTCGCGATCCTCGTCTGAATGAACGTGCGCGCGGTTCGGGGCACAGCCGGTGCAGCAATCATCGCTGCGGCGTTGACCTTGACCGCGTGCGTCGAATCGGCATCCGAACGCCTGCAAACGCCAAGCGTCGAGGCGACGACGCCGGCGGCAACACCCACCCCCAGCGCGTCGTCGATGGCAGCGACGTGGAGAACGGCCGGCGCACCGACCGCTGCTGCGGCAAACCTGCGGGTGCCCTGGTCGGTCGCACCGTTCCGAGACGGAACCCGCATCGTGAGTATGCGCGGCGGCGAGATCGTGGAGATCGACGCCGGCGGTACGGTGCGCACGATCGGCGGCGTCTCGGGTGTGAGCGCGACCGGCGAGGGCGGTCTGCTCGGCCTTGCGGTGCTGGAGCAGGATGCCGAGACCTGGCTCTACGCGTATCTCACGAGCTGGGACGGCAATCGCGTCATCCGGATGCCGCTTCTGGGGGCTGCGGGTGAACGCAGTCTCGGCGGCGAGCAGGTCATTTTCGACGGCATCCCGAAGGCGAACACGCACAACGGCGGACGAATCGCGTTCGGTCCTGACGGATATTTGTACGTCGCGACGGGGGATGCCGGGAACCGGGATGCCTCGCAGGATCCGGGTTCGCTAGCGGGCAAGATCCTGCGGATCGACGCTGAGGGCTCAGCTGCGCCGGGCAACCCGTTCGGCACCGCTGTCTACTCTCTCGGCCACCGCAACGTTCAGGGTCTGGCGTGGACCGACGACGGCACCCTCTGGGCCACCGAGTTCGGTCAAGACCAGGTGGACGAGATCAACCGCATCATCCCGGGCGGAAACTATGGCTGGCCGATCCATGAGGGGGCCGCGGGTGACCCGGCCTTCGTGGATCCGATCGTCACGTGGCCGACCGATCAGGCGAGCCCCAGCGGAATGGCAGCCATCGGGAACACCCTGTTCATCGCGGCGCTGCGCGGCGAGCGGGTGTGGATGCTCGATGTCGGCACCGAGGGGCTGATCGGCGATCCGCAGCCGCTGTGGATCGGGGAGTTCGGTCGCATCCGTGATGCCGCCGTCGACGGCGACGAACTGCTGTTGCTTACCAGTAACACCGACGGGCGGGGGACGCCATCGGGCGACGACGACCGGCTGCTGTCGATTCCGCTCGTGGAGGCCGCGCCGTAGGCCTCGGTCTTCAGCGTGACAGGGCGTCGAGCGTCCGCACGATGGCGACGGCATCCAGCTCGCCGTCACCGGACTGGACGCCGGCAGCGAAGAGTTGTGCACACGTGTCGATCACCGGAGACGCGATTCCCGCGGAGGCGGCTGCTTCTCGGATGAGCTCGGCGTTCGCGTGGACATCAGCGATCGAGGCCTGCGGGTTCATGTCGCCGCGGACGAGCTTGTCGGTCTTGACGCGTGACAGCGGGGAGGCCATCTGACCGGCGTCGAGGATGCGGCCAAGCACGGCGGTATCCATCTGGAGGGCGTCTGCGAAGTGAAAGGACTCTGCCAGGCCCGCGAGCAGCGAGACGAGAAAGACGTTGGCGCTCAACTTCATCGTGAGCGCCGCGGGAATCTCGCCACAGACCTCGATGCGCGAGCACAGCGGCTCCAAGAGCGGCCGCACACGATCGATCGCGGCCGCCGGGCCGGCCAGCAAGCCCACGAGGGTGCCGTTCTCGGCGGGTACGCGAGAGCCCGACACTGGTGCTTCGACGTAGGTGCCGCCCGCGGCCTCGATCGCGTCAGCGAGCCGTCGCGACTCCGTCGGAGCAATCGTGCCGGTGTTCACGACGGTGCGCCCCGCGACGAAGGGTTGGACGGTGCCGTGGGCGCCCTGCAGCACCGCCTCGATGGCTGCCGCGTTGCGCAGCATCACAATCACGGTGTCGGATGCCGCGAAGACCTCTTCGGCGGAAGCGGCAGCGGTGGCGCCGGCGTCGACGACCGGTGCGAGTGCGGCAGGTGATCGGGTCCACGCTGTCAGCGGGATGCCGGCGCCGAGAAGTCGGAGGGCCATCGGGGTCCCCATGAGCCCGAGGCCGATGAATCCGACACGACCGAAAGACTTGAAGCGCGCTGAATTCGGCGACGGTTCGGTGAGCTGCTTCTCGAACCAGTGATGCGCGTAAGGCTCGTCGTTGAATGCGGGGATCTCGACATAGCCCGCGGTGCGATACAGCCGGATGGCCTCGGTGAGTGTGCGGTTGGTGTCTAGGCGCACGACCGTGGACCCGGCATCTCGCGCCGCATCCTCGATCGCGGTGAGCAGGCGCCTGCCCAGGCCCATGCCCCGGGCCTCGGCGCTGACCCAGAGGCGTTTGATCTCGCCGACGCCATCGGCGTGAAGTTTGACGCCGACGCATCCGACGACGGTGCCCTTGAGCGTTGCGACGAGGAAGCGCCCTGCGGGGGGACGCAGCGCATCGGCCGGCGCGGGGCGGGTGGTGGCGGGGTCGAAACCCAGCTCGAACCGCTCTGCCAGAACGGTGTAGTACTGCGCGATCGCGTGCCGGGCTGCGGGTTCGTCGGGATCGACGGGGGAGACCTCGATTGCTGAAGCGGTCAGTAGCCGGCGCGTTGTCGCTGCGGCAGCAAGGAGCTGCTCTCGTTGTTTCGGCGTCAGCGGATCGAGGATCGCGTCGGCCAGGTCATCGGACAGGCGATCAAGGATGCTGATCTCAGCGCGTCCGGCATCCGTGACCTCTGCTCGTCGCACGCGGCTGTCGTCGGCGGAGGCCGCGGTCACGATGAGGCCCTCCTGCTCAAGGGCTCGGAGCATGCGGCTGAGGTACCCAGAGTCCAGCCCGAGTCGCTCGCGAAGCTCTCGCACCTCGGCGCCGCCGGTGCCGATCTCCCAGAGCAGCCGGTCGAGGGCGAGTGACCTGCCGCGGTCGAGATACTGGTCTTCGAGAACGCCGATGCGTTCGGTGACGGTTCTGTTGAACGCGCGCAGTTCCGCGCGGGCGAGAACAGGATCAGGCGGGATCGAACTCATATGTCTGACTATAGTCAGACAATCCTTCGATTCGAGGCCTGAATGAGGAGCCACCTCACGTTCTGGGGCGCTCCGTCGTCCTGAATGATGAGAGCGTGCGTCCTGGTCGTGACGGCGCGGACGAGGAGAGATCATGCGCATCGCCGTTGCAGGTGGAACCGGAACTGTGGGTCAACACATCGTCGAGCAAGCGACAAGAGCCGGTCACGACGTCGTCGTGCTCTCGCGCTCTAACGGCGTCGATCTGGTGACAGGGGACGGAGTGCGCGCCGCGATCGATGGAGCGGATGCCGTCGTCGACGTCGCCTCGATACAGACCCTGTCGGCGAAGGCATCCCGGGAGTTCTTCGGAACAGCCACTGAGAACCTCTTGGCGGCTGCCCGCGGCGCCGATGTTCACCACGTCGCGCTGTCGATCGTGGGTGCCGCGCAGGCTCCCCACGGTTACTACGCGGGCAAGTTTCTGCAGGAGCAGCGGGTGGCGGCATCCGCCGGGCATTGGTCGATTCTGCGGGCGACGCAGTTTCATGAGTTCGCCGTTCAGGTGCTCGCCCAGGCGAAGGTCCTCGGCGCACACCTGGTGCCGCGGATGCGCTCGCAGCCGGTGGCAGCTGCCGAGGTTGCCGCGGCCCTGCTTCGGATCGTCGAGAGCGGAGCCCACGGCGACGCGCCCGACCTTGCAGGTCCGCGCGAGGAGCAGATGGCTGACCTCGCCCGCAGATACCTGCGCCAGACAGGATCGGGGGCGCGCGTGGTCGAGGTGCGTCTTCCCGGCGGATTGGGTACGGCGATGGCGAACGGCGGACTGCTGCCGGGGTCCGGCGCGCGCCTCGGGTCGCAGACGTTCGCTGACTGGCTTGATCAGTACGGTGGCTCCGGGAGAACCGATGACTGATGAGCCCCTCGACGACGAGGCGATAGCTGAGCGTCGGCACCTCGTGTCGCTCGCATTCCGGATGCTGGGAACGGTCGCTGAGGCTGAAGACGCTGTGCAAGAAACATACGTGCGCTGGTATCGCCTCACCGATCAGGAGCGGGCGTCGATCGTGTCGCCGCGCGCATGGTTGACCCGCGTGGCGGGCAGGGTCTGCCTAGACATGCTCGGGAGCGCCCGGGCACGGCGCGAGAGCTACGTCGGGGAGTGGCTCCCGGAGCCGGTGCCGGTCTCGGCGTTCGCCCCACCGCGGGAAACTGACGCGCGAGACCCGCTTGACCGCGTGAGCCTGGACGAATCGGTCTCCAGCGCGCTCCTCACGGTGCTGGAGTCGATGACACCGGCAGAGCGGGTCGTGTTCGTGCTGCACGAGGTCTTCGCGATGCCGTTCGGCGAGGTCTCCGAAGTGGTGGGGCGAACGGATGCGGCATGTCGCCAGCTCGCGGCATCCGCTCGCCGTCGGGTACAGAGCGCTGCCGCCCGTCGGGTCTCGCGGGAGGAACACGACCGGGTGGTCTGGGCTTTCGCGGCAGCCGCCCAGTCAGGGCGCCTTGATGAGCTGGTGGCGGTGCTCGACCCGGCCGTCGTGCTGCGCTCGGATGGCGGCGGACACGTCAGCGCCGCTCGCCGGCCGGTTGTCGGCGCCGACCGCGTCGCCCGCTTCCTCCTGGGTATCGCGAACAAGCGCCCCGAGGTGAAGCTCGAACCCCAGCAGACACCCGATGGGCTTGGTTTTGCCATGTGGCTCGACGCGCGGGTCATCGGCGTCGTGACGCTCGAGGTGAGTGAGGGGAGTGTGCGCGAGGTCAGGCTGGTGTTGAACCCCGAGAAGCTCTCGCTCTGGCCGTGAGATCGACCCACGTGATTGCGAGAGCGAAGACCGCGGCGTACCAGAGCGCTGCAGTCCCGAAAGCCGCATAGACCGTTGCGCCGCCGATCGCGCCTACTGCGATCGCGAGCCAGAGCGCAAGGTAGCGGAGCCACCCGGTCCGGTCACCGCCCCGGAGCGCCCCCGCGATCCCCTCGCCGATCTTCACGAGGGCGCCAGTCATATAGGTAATGCCGAAGGAGGGCCCGCCGCTGCCACTGAAGACGGTGTTCACGGCTCCCATCGCGAGCGAGAGGCAGACCGCGGTGGGGGCGACCGCCACCAGAGCCGCGCCAGTCACCGCGTTGGCGTCGACCGGGGGAGCGGATGCCAGAGCCGCACCGACGGCGATCAGCACCGCAACGCCGAGCAGAACAAGCCAGCCCCGATCGCGCCGCGGTGATCGGATCGCCGTCCCGGCCATCACACCGACAACAAAGGCGACGATCACCGCGAAACCGAATCCGGCCGCTGCTAGATCGCCCCCGGCAAGCTCGACGCCCGACTGGGTCGTGTTGCCGCTCATGAACGACACGAAATAGCCGCCGAGGTAGATGAAGGCAATGCCGTCGATGTAGCCCGCCAAGACGGCGAGCAGAACGGCGATCGCGAGCCGAGAACGGGGGAGTGAATCGACCACGGCTGGGCGGCATCCTTTCCCCCGCGGGCCATCTCGCGGCGTCAGCCCAGATTATCGGCGGTCTGCTGCCGGTGTCAGTGCTCGCGGATGCTCACGAGGTAGCGCGCCGTTAGTCGCACTCGGTTATCGGGGTCTTCGACGAGCCGCTGGAGCATGCGCGTCGCGTCTTCGCTGTCGATCTCACCGAGCGCCTGTGTGAGTCGGAGTCGAGCCTCAGGGTCACCGGGAGTCGTCAGTGCGGCATCCAGTCGCTTCTCGATGGTCCCGGGATGCGCCCGCGATATGTGCCCGAGCGATTCGGCCGCCTCGACATCGCCGTCGCCCCGAACGATCATCGCGATGAGTTCATCTGCCGCCTCCGGGACTGCCCGCGACCCCAGAGCGAGAGCTGCGCCGGCGCGGATGACCGGGTCGCGGTGGGAGAGAGCGCCGCGCAGGACAGGATCGACATCCGTTCGCTGCGACGCGGCGATCTTGACGAGGGTAGCGACTGCGCGGTGCCGGACCGCACCATCGCCCGCGTCGAGGGCGTCGCGCAGTGCGGAAATTGCCGTTGCGTCGGCCGAGCGCGCCAGCGCCCACTGCAGCGCTCCTGCGACGTTCGGGTCATCCTCCGTAAGGACCGCGCCGATCAGCGCCGAGACGATCGGCGGTTCCGCGCTGGCCAGGGCGGCGCGTTGGCGTTGCGAGGCGTCGTCGGATCCCAGCCGTTGCAGCAGCGCCACCGTGTGCAGCACGTCGGTCCAGTGCTCGGGTTCGTGATCTCGCAGCTGCCGGAGCCGCCTCAGCAGTTCCTGCTCTCGGGCGATGGTGTCGACCGTGCCGGCGATCACCCGATCGAGGATGTCGGTGGGCGTTGCTCCGGAGTCCTGCAGGGCGTTCCCAACCTGGCGTAGCGGCATGCCGAGTGATCGCAGCGCCTCGACCTGCAGCAGGCGGCGCAGATCGTCGTCACCGTAGTCGCGGTACCCGGAACTCGTGCGCTCGCTCGGCTGGACCAGTCCGATGCGGTCGTAATGCCGCAGCATCCGTGCGCTCACTCCCGAGAGACGGGAGACCTCACCGATTCTCATCGGGGTGACACCGCCGTCGCATCGTCGGCCGGCTCCGGCGCGTTGCGGAGCGCGACGACCCGCTTCGCCTCGAACACGGCTGCTTCGAAACCCTCGTCGGGGTCGGCGAGGAGTCGCTGGGTCGCGAGCGCATGCATCCGTGCGCTCTCGGTGACGTCTCCCGCGAGAACATGATTGATCGCACGCGATCCCGCCTCTCCGAGGCCGACGAGCGCGCGGCTGAGACTGCGTTGCACCTCAGCGTCGCCTCGACCGAGCTGGCCGGTGAGCGCGTCGGCAAGCGCCGATTCGAGGCCTTCGGGAACGAGCGCGACCGCGGCACGCCACGCGGATCGTGCGACGTCGTCATCCGGATCGGAGAGCACTTCGGGGGTGATCGCCTGCCACCCGGCAGCGACACCGACCTTCGACAGGGTGTGGAGCGCCTGGCTGCGGGCCTGCGGATTCAGGCTGCGCGCCTCGGTCACGAGCAGCTGCACCGTCTGGTCGCTGTCGTGCCGGGTGATCGCCCAGGTGAGGGTGTCACGCACCGCGAAGTCCGGCTCGACCCCGCACCGTGCGATCAGGAGCTCAATGAAGCTCGGATCGGGGCGAGATCCCGCGGTGAGAGCCGCCTGCAGCCGCGTCGATGCCGAGGCATCCCGCAGCAGCGCATCGAGCCGGTCGGCGTTTCGGGTTTCCGTGGTCATGGGCCACCTCCTGACCCCAGTCAAAAGCTTGTCACAGTGACAAGGTCAAGCGCCTGGGTGACCGGCTTCACAGGGATCTCGCCGCCCCGCGTGTTAGCGTCCGGGCATGTCCTCGACAGGCCCCGAGGCTGCACACCCCAGCTCCGACCCCGCGCCATCCGGCTCACTCGAGCGTGAGATCCGTGCCGAGATCGCTGACGCTGAGCGCGAGGACCGCCCGATCAGACGGATGCTGCGCACAGCGCGCGCGTGGGTCGCGCGGCATCCTCGTATCGAGCTCGCCTACCGTGTCGCCGTCGCTCTCGTCGGCACGATCATGACCCTCGGCGGACTCGTGCTCGTTCCACTGCCGGGGCCGGGATGGTTGGTCGTCTTCCTCGGGCTCGCGGTGCTCGGCACCGAGTTCCACTGGGCGCGGAGGCTGTCGGGCTGGGTTAAGCGGATGCTGGACCGGTTCTGGCAGTGGTGGCGTCAGCGTCGCGCGGCTCGTGTCGCTCGCGAAGCTCGCGCAGAATGAGAGCCCAGGCCAGAAGGAACCCCGATTCGTCGAGCCGTCGTCGACGCATCCAGCTCGTGACCTCTGCGTTGCACTTGCTTGCGTTACAGCTGCCGCAGGCCGGAACCACGTTGTCTATGGTGTAGCGGCCGCCGCGCGAAATCGGAAGCACGCAATCCTTCTGGAGGGCAAGACCCGCGCGCCCGCAGTACGCGCACCGTCCCCACGCGTCGCGGATCAGTACCCATTCGACTTCGGTGAGGTCACTACCCGATGCGGCCACACGCCTGGCGCGGCGCCGTGCAACACGGGCACGGCGGGTGCGTGGGACGGCCATGGCATTGACCGTAGTGCCCTCCTACCGCGGCGGCGCGCCGAAACGCGCGCGTCAGCCGGCGGCGCGGTGCACGAGATCGCGCAGGGTGGCTTCCACCTCGTCGGTCACCTCGACAACGGCGAAGGCCGTCGCCCACATCGCGCCGTCATCGAGCAGAGCATCCTCGTTGAATCCGATGCTGCCGTAGCGCGTGTCGAACTTCGACGCCGGCTGGTAGAACACGACGACCTTCCCGTCGCGTGCGTACGAGGGGAATCCGTACCAGGTCTTCGGGTCGAGGTGGGGAGCCTCATCCTGAACGATCCGGTGGAGCAGCTCGGCGACGGCCTTGTCTGTGCCCGTGAGTGCGGCGATGGCATCGACGCACGCCTGGGCTTCCTTCTTCTTTTTGGCCGAGCCCGTTCCGCCCGCCGCCTGCTCGCGCAGTTCCGCTGCGCGCTGCTTCATTGCGTCGCGTTCGGCGTCGCTGAAGCCATCCGCTGAGGTGTCACGCTTGTCGGCCATCGTGGTTCCCTTCTGGTGCCGGTGACACCGAACATACGGGGATCGGGCAGCCCCGCGCTTCTTGATTCCTGCTCGATCGGTGGCATAGCGCGCCCTGCTAGGGTTGCCGCGCACGCGGACCCGCAGACCCGACGAAGTGATTGTGATGCGACCGAGACTGGTTTCCCGCACCCTGGCGGCCGCCGCCGCCGCCGTGACAGCTTCCGCACTCACCCTCGCCGGATGCTGGGCGAGCGACGATTCCCCGTTCGGTGCGGCATCCTTCTCCGGAACAGTCGCCCCCGTCGTCGATGGCGCTTCGGCGTCCGGCTGGAGCGTCTCGGTGTGGCAGGCAGGCACCGAGGACGATCCGGCCGAGCGCATTGCGGCGACCGCGTCTGACAGTGATGGCAGCTTCTCGATCGACCTCCGCAGCATCGAGCGGGCGACATCGCTCGTGTACGTCGTGGCCTCCGCTCCCGGGGCCAGCGCATCGACCGACACGGCGACGTTCGCGGCGATCGTCTCCGCGGATGCCGAAACCGTGGTGCTCAACGAACGGACCACCGTGGCCACCGGGTATGCGCTCGCGCAGTTCGCGGGACACGCGGGTGTCACGGGGCCTGACCCGGGCCTTCCAAACGCTGCGCTCATGGCCGCGAACCTCGTGGATGCCGAAACCGGTGCCTACGGCGCGGTGCTCACCTCGTCGCCCAACGGCACCGAAACCACGGCCCTCGCGTCGTTCACGTCGCTGGCGAACACGCTGAGCGCGTGTGTGCTCGACACGGATGCCTGCACGACTCTGATCGACGCGGCTGGCGCGCGCGCCGACGAGCGACCGGTCGACACATTCCGGGCGTTCTCGGCGATCGCTCGTGACCCGAGTGCAGCGGCGTCGACTCTCTACGATCTGTCTCTGGTCGTCGCCGGCGACCGGCCGGGTCTGACCGAGGAGCCTTCGGCCTGGACCCTCGCGTTGCGCTTCGACGGCGATGGCCAGACCCTCGACGGTCCGGGAGCATTCGCGGTCGACCCCGATGGCAACGTGTGGGTCAACAACAACTACGAGTACAACAGCGATCCGCAGCAGCCCACCTGCGCCAGCGACCTCGTGCTGAAGTTCTCGCCCGACGGGCAGATGGTCGGAAAGTACCCCGGCGGTGGACTCAGCGGCTCTGGGTTCGGGATCGCCTTCGACCCATCGGGTCAGCTGTGGCTGAGCAACTTTGGTTTCGCAGGCGAAGGATGCGCTGAGCAGCCCCCGCACAACAGCCTGTCGCTGTTCACGATCGATGGGGAGCCGCTCTCGCCTGCCACAACCGGGTTCACGGCGGGCGATCTCGCGTGGCCGCAGGGAATGGATGTCACGGCATCCGGCGACGTGTGGACCGCGAACTGCCAAACCGGCACCGTGACGGTTTACCCACAGGGTGACCCCGAGCAGGCAAAGACGCTCGACCCGGGGCTTGAGCAGGCCTTCAGCGTCGTCGATACAGGCAGCCATGTCGTGGTGAGCGGCATCGCGAACAGTTCGGTCGCCGTGTTCAACTACGACGGCACGCTCGTCGGCGGTGCGCCGCTGACCGGTGACGCGTTCGTCCTCCCGATGGGGGTGGCAGCGGATGCCGATGGCAACGTCTGGGTTGCGAATTCCGGCTCGACGACACTGCCGTGCCCGGATCGCCCGATCTCGTCGGGTCCGACCGGCTCCGTGGCACTGATCTCTGCCGACGGCCAGACGGTGACAGGGCCGTTCGCGGGCGGCGGAGTGACCCGACCATGGGGTATCGCGACCGACGGCGATGGAAACGTGTGGGTCGCGAACTTCGCTGACCAGCGGGTGTCCGCCTTCTGCGGCACAGCGCCCGAGACCTGCCCGGGCACGCTATCGACGGGCGATGCGATCTCCCCCGACGACACCGGCTATGGCTTCGACGGGCTCGTTCGCAACACGGGACTGATCGTCGACCCGTCTGGGAACCTCTGGGTCGCGAATAACTGGGAAGAAGTCCCCCTGCAGACGAACCCCGGTGGCCACCAGATCGTCGGCTTCATCGGTCTCGCCGCCCCTGTCGAGGTCCCCGCCTTCACGCAGTGACCTGCATCCATCGGTGATCCCGGATCCATAGGTGATCCTGAACTGACTGCGGGCTCGCTCATGGACCGTTTCGGTGTGATGGTCCTCGAGAGCGAGGAGTCACCATGGACCACAGTGCAGCACCGGTAACCGATCCCCCTGTCAACGTCGAACCCGCCCCCTGGTACCGACGGCGCTCGGTGAAGAGCACGATGGCAGGGCTCACCGCGTGCACCGTCATGGTTGCAGCGGCGTTCGCTATCCCATACGCAGCGAGTGCCGCACCGAGGGGTCCGTCGGCATCAAGCGAGGCCGTTGTGGGGTATCCCGGAACGATGGGAGGAACCTCCAGCGCCACGCCGCGGTCCGGTTCGGGCAACGGATCGTCGACGTACGGATACAGTGCTGACGCTTACGGATCGTCGACGACGACGGTGGCTGACGCAACGGAGGCCACCGCGGACGAATCCACCGGGGTGGTACTCATCGATACGGTCCTCGGCTACTCGTCCGCGGCGGCGGCCGGAACCGGCATGGTGCTCACCAGCGACGGACTCGTGCTCACCAACAACCACGTCGTCGAGTCGTCGACCGAGATCACGGTCACGATCGCCAGCACCGGGGCGAGCTACACCGCGACGGTCGTCGGCACGGATGCCGAAGACGATGTCGCGCTGCTCCAACTCGAGGGCGCATCGGGCCTCGCGACGGTGACCCTCGACGATGACGAGGCCGAAGCCGTCGGAGACGAGGTCACCGCCGTCGGGAACGCGGAAGGCGGCGGCATCCTGATGGCCGCCGACGGCAAGATCACCGCGCTCGATGCGAGTGTGACCACGGCCGCCGAGGGAACCGTCGACAGCGAGACGCTCGAGGGGACGATCGAGATCGCCGCGGATGTCGTCTCGGGCGACTCGGGAGGCGCCGTGCTGGATGCCGAAGGAGAGGTGATCGGCATGACAACGGCGGCCTCGAGCCGTGGCGGGGTCGGATACGCAATCGACATCGACAATGCCCTTGCCATCGTGGACCAGATCCTTGCGGGAGATGAGTCAGACGGCGTTGCCCTCGGGTATCCCGCGTTCTTGGGTGTCGGAATCGCGCAAACGGCCTCCATGACGCAGGTCGCTGTTCCCGGCTCGCGCACGCGGCAGGGCGGGGGCGGATCGACCTGGTCCGAGACGTCCACAACGGCGGAGGACGGTGTCACGATCTCGGGTGTGTACGAAGGCACTCCAGCTCAACAGGCTGGACTGGCCGGGGGCGACACGATCACCGCGATCAACGGGGCAGCGGTCACCGACGTCGACTCCCTGAGTGCCATCCTCGAGGGATATGACCCCGGAGACTCCGTCACGGTCACGTGGACCGACACGTCGGGCGCCACGCAGTCCGCGACGGTCACTCTGATTGCCGGGCCGGTATAGACCGCGAAGACCACGGCGCGGCGGCACCATCCTTCCTCCCCCTGGTGCTGCCGCGTCGTGAACCCGTGATGCTTGCGCCAGACATCCGGCGGGTGTTATGTTTCTCGACCCACAACGACGTGCCCAGGGGTAACCGTCAGGTCCCCGGATCGAACGGCACGGCCCGAAACCGCTGTATCTCGGTAGGTCGGAACAGGTGCCCATCGATCGCCGGGCGCGCGTTGTCGGGGTGCGTCCGCTGTGCCAGGCTCGGATCGTGAGCACCAGCACCGATCTTCGCGTGACACCACCCACCCGCCGCGAATGGCTGGCCCTCGCGGTCCTGTCGACGGGGCTCGGCCTGATCGTGCTCGATGGCACGATCGTCGGCGTCGCGCTTCCGGTCATCATCGCCGACATCGGCCTGGACCTCACCGACGCGCAGTGGGTCAACAGCCTCTATGCGGTTCTGCTGGCAGCGCTCCTGCTCTCGACGGGCAAGCTCGCCGACAGGTGGGGACGCAAGCTCCTGTTCCAGGTGGGTCTCGTCGTCTTCGTCGGCGGCAGCATCCTGGCGGCGATGGCGGATGCTGCGGGCCCGTTGATCGCGGCGCGCGCTGTGCAAGCGATCGGCGCGGCGCTGATCATGCCCTCGACGCTGTCGACCGTGAACGCGGTGTTCCGCGGTAAGTACCGCGGCGCGGCCTTCGGCGTGTGGGGTGCAGTGATCTCGGGAGCTGCAGCCATCGGCCCGCTGGCCGGTGGCGCTCTCACCCAGTGGGCCTCGTGGCACTGGATCTTCCTCGTGAACATCCCCCTCGGTGCGGCAGTCTTCATTGCGGGGCTGCTGACGGTCCCCGAGACCAAGGGCGCGAAGGGTCGACCGGGAGCCGATGTCGACGGTGCGCTTCTGAGCGCCATCGGCTTCGGCGCACTGGTCTTCGCCGTGATCGAAGGGCCCCAGCTGGGCTGGTGGGCACCGACGGGCGAGTTCTCGATCTTCGGGTGGCAGTGGCCGGCGGACGCTCCGGTGTCGGTGGTCCCCATCGCGTTCGCCGTGGCGGTCGTGGCTCTCGTGCTGTTCGTGCTGTGGGAGCGTCACCGCGAGAAGGTACGACGGTCGGCGATCCTGGATCTGAACCTCTTCCGCCTGCCGACCTTCACCTGGGGCAACGTCACGGCAGCCATGGTCGCGGTGGGGGAGTTCGCGATCATCTTCGTCCTGCCTCTCTACCTCGTGAACGCGCTCGGGTTGGATGTCATGGGTGCGGGCCTGGTCCTTGCCGCCATGGCGCTCGGCGCCTTCTTCTCGGGCGCCTCGGCGCGTCACCTCGCGGCGCGTTTCGGCTCGCCCGGGACGGTGCTGATCGGACTCGCGCTCGAGGTAGCCGGCGTCGCTGTGCTGGCGCTGCTGATCACCGGTGACAGCTCGGGGTGGATTGTCGCGATCCCGCTGGTCGTTTACGGCCTGGGCCTGGGGCTGGCATCCGCACAATTGACCGGCACGGTGTTGCAGGATGTGCCGGTTGACGTCTCAGGTCAGGGATCTGCCACCCAGAGCACCGTGCGGCAGGTGGGGTCGGCCCTCGGAACCGCGTTCGCGGGAGCGGCGCTGGCGGTTGCCCTCGCGCTCACGCTGCCGGCCGCGTTGACGGATGCTGGCATTACCGGGCCGACCGCCACCCAGCTCGCCGACACCACACGGCAGTCCGCGGGGACGACGATCAGTCAGTTGCGCGTCGAGGGCGCGAGCAGCCCGCTCGGTGACCAGACCGCGGCGGCAGTGACGGCACTGTCGAACGGCTTCGCGGATGCCACCCGCTGGTCGCTGCTGGTGGCGACGGTGTTCCTCCTGCTCGGGTTCGTTGGGGCACTCGTGGTCCGCCGTGCTGCCGCGCGGTCGACCGCGGCCGTGGGGGAGAGCGCGTGAAGTACGACCTCAAGAAGGATCGGAAAGACCTCTACGCGCCCGGGAGGCAGGACTTCACGCGCGTGACGGTTCCGCCGATGACCTACCTCGCGATCGACGGTCACGGCGACCCCAACACGTCACCCGCGTACACGGATGCCGTGAGCGCCCTCTACGCGTCGGGGTATGCCATCAAGTTCGCCTTCCGGGGCCGCACGGGTGACGATGTCGTGGTCGGCCCGCTTGAGGGGCTGTGGTCAAGCGACGACCCGTCGAGCTTTGCGGACCGCCGCAAGGAGGCGTGGGACTGGACGATGCTGATCCCGTTGCCGCCGGCGGTGACGGATGCCGACATCCGTGCCGCACTCGAGACGGCAGCACGCAAGAAGCCGGAGCTTCCGATCGGCCGGGTGAGTGCGGTCACGATCGACGAGGGGCTGTCTCTCCAGATTCTTCACGTCGGCTCGTACGAGGCGGAAACCCCGACGCTGCATCGCCTTCACGCCGAACTCATGCCGGCGCAGCGTTTGACATTCAACGGGCCGCACCACGAGATCTACCTCAGTGATCCCCGTCGCGTCGCTCCCGAGAAGCTCAAGACGATTCTTCGTCAACCGGTGCGAGCGATCGAGTGACGACGCGGGTCCGGCGGGGGAGTGCCGGACCCGCGAGGCCTCACGCGGCCGGCTGCGCCTCGGCGACCGCCGTCCGAAGGCCCTCGACAAGCGGCGTCGTCGGCCGCCCGATCAGGCGAGCGAGCGTGTCATCGGTATCGGCGAGAACGCCGTCGGCGATCGCGAGGTCGATTCCCACAACGAACTGGGCGACATCGGCGGGAAGACCGAACTGCTCGAGCTGAGCCTGCTTGTCAGTAGCAGACTGCGAGACGTACGCAACATCCTTGCCGAGAATTTCGCTTGCCGCCGCCGCGAGCTCGTCGTATGTCCACGCCACGTCGCCGGCGAGCTCATAGACCTCACCGGCGTGTCCGTCCTCGGTGAGAACGACAGCGGCAGCCTCGGCGTAGTCGCGGCGGCTCGCGCTGGCAACGCGCCCTTCGCCAGCCGCTGCGGCAATGACGCCGGACGCGGCCGCTCCGAGGACGTCCTGCGTGTAGTTCTCGTGGTACCAGTTGTTGCGCAGGATGACGGCAGGAAGGCCCGCGGCAGCGATCGCCTCCTCCGTCGCGCGGTGCTCGGCGCCGAGTGCGTAGTCCGCGGATGTCACCTTCGGCGCACTCGTGTACACGAACTTCTCGACGCCGGCCTTCTTCGCCGCTTCGATGACGTTGAGGTGACCTGCGAGCCGGGATCCGACCTCGGAACCCGAGATCAGCAGGACGCGATCAACGCCCTGGAGGGCGGCATCGATCGTGGCGGGCTCGGCGTAGTTCAGCGGCGCGACGCGCACGCCGAGGTCGACCAGAGGAGCTGCCTTGTCGGGCGTGCGTACGCCGGCGACGATGTCGGATGCCGCAACGCCGCGCTCGAGGAGTGCGGTGACGACGTGGCCGCCGAGATGTCCGGAGGCGCCCGTAACGAGAATGGTCATGGTGAATCCTTTCGATCGTGACGCCGCTTCGGCGCTCGTGATCAGAAACCTGGATTCGAAATTGCGCATTCCTTGCCTACGGTACCCACTTTTTCGTAAGGTACCCACGTGTCAGTAAGTCTTGCGGAAATACGCGACGTTCGGGAGCAGGCTTTCTCTGCGGCCTGCCCCACTCGGGTCGTCCTCGACCACGTGATGTCGAAATGGGGCGTCCTCGTGCTGCTGACGCTTGGCGACGGCACAGCGCGGTGGGGAGAGCTGCGCCGCAGCATTGACGGCATCAGCGAGAAGATGCTCGCCACGACACTCAAGACCCTCGAAGGCGATGGCTTGGTGCAGCGCACCTCGTACCCCGAGGTTCCTCCGCGCGTCGAGTATTCGCTCACGGAGCTCGGGTGCGACCTGATGCTGCGCCTCGGCCCGCTCATGGACTGGGTTGCCGCGCACGCAGATGACATGGTCGACCGGGAAGTGTCTTCCTAGTCCAGTTGCGCGCGCTCGACGCTCGGACGGAATCCGACGAACAGCAGATAGCCCGCGAACCACAGCTCGAAGGCGAAGATCGGTGCCGCAGCAAGGCCGGCGAGCACGTTCGTCTGGTCGATGATCCCGAACAGCTGTGCAAGGTCGGAGACCAAGACGAGGGATGCGCCGACGGCACCGAGAACCGGGATTCCGCGCACGACGGCGCGTGAGCGCCACAGCAGCCACGACAGCACGAGGGTGTTCACGCCGATGACGAGTCCCTGTCCGACGAGGAATGATGCCGCGTGCATCCCCACCAGGCTGGCGACGATCGACGTGTCGGGAGAGGGTGCGATTGCGACGTCGGCTCCCGGGATGGAGCCGGAGAGGACGAAGACGAGCGTGAGCATGGGGAGGATGCCGGCGGCGATGATCGAGCCTTCGAGCGTGCGCAGGCCGGCGAAGGTGTAGGCAGCTGCCGGTCCGGAACGGCGCAGGGCAGCCAGCAGCACGGTGCCATTCGCGACGCACGCGATCGCAAGAATCAGCTCGAGGGTGATCCCGGTGCGCAGCAGCCCAGCGGATGACTGGCCAATGCCCTCGGCGTAGGCAAATGCTGCGGCGACGGAGGTGACATGGGTCACGAGGTAGAGGGAGCCGGCCCAGAGGGCGAGGGCGCGGATTCGAGGCATTGTGATCTCATTTCTGCGAGCTGGTATACGCGGTATACCGCGCTGTCGACGACTGTAGGTGTACGCTGTATACATGTCAAGTTCCTCGCGAATCCGCAGTGAATCTTCGCGACCGCGGGGGGCATCGTGACAGCGGCGAGTTCCCGTGGCGCGCTCACGACGCAGAGTGTGACGGCGGCTGCTGTCGAGCTGGCAGACGACGTAGGGCTCGAGGCGATGACAATGCGGCGCCTCGCACAGGCGCTTGAGGTGACACCGATGGCGCTCTACAAGCACGTCGACAATCGCGAGAAGCTGATCGACCTCATGTTCGATCGGCTCGTCATCCAGATGGCGCCCGAGCTTGCAGAGCCTGACCCGTCTTCCGCTCTGTCCGGTGTGAGCGACGCCGGTTCGAGCGCAGATTGGCGCGACGTGCTGCGTGAGCAGATTCTTGCTGCGCGGGCGACGATGATGTCCCATCCGTGGTCGTTCGAGGCGATTCAGACACGCACCCTCGCCTCCCCGGTTGTGCTCGCGTACATGGACCGGCTCATGGGGATCATGTTCCGTGGGGGCCTGTCGGCGGATCTCGTCCATCACGCCATGCACACGCTCAGCACCCGCATGTGGGGGTTCACGCACGACGTGCTTCCGACGCCCTCGGCATCCGAGGCTGCGGCGGAATCGGGAGGCGAGCTCGTGTCCGAGGATGCCGCGCTGGCGTCTTTCGCGGCATCGTTTCCCCACATCGTGCGCATGGCGATGACAGCACCGGGCGCGGCAGGGCAGTGCGATGCGGATGCCGAGTTCGGCTTCGCCCTCGACATCCTGATCGATGCATTCGAGCAGCGCCGACTCTCCGGGTGGAGCTCGACCAGCGCGCATTCCTAAGGGGTGCGTTCGGGCCTTCGGAGGCGGGACGGTTGCTCGGGCGTCGCCCGAGACGTCGATCCTCGCGCGCTATTGTGCGGCGACTGTCTGACCAGTTGACAGTCGAGTGTGATTACTTCTATGGTTAATTCACGACTTAACAAAGTTGTGACGGAACTGGGTGATCACAAGGGAGTGACGTGGCGAAGGTCAATCGATCCACGGCGGATGTCAACCGGACGGCGATCCTTGCGCATCTCGGCGGCCAGGGCCCCGCATCCCGTGCCGAGCTTGCCCGGGCACTCGACGTGTCTCCGGCCCTTGTTACCCAGCTCACGCGAGACCTCCTGACCGAGGGCCTGGTCGAAGAGCTGGAAGTCGCCAGTAGCGGTGGACGCCCCGCACGTCGACTCGGCATCGTGGCCCGTGGGCTGACGGCCCTCGGCGTCAAGGTCGCGCCAGACCACGTCGCGATCGTCGAGGTGGGAATCGATGGTGTCGTCGCTCGCTCTGAAACTGCCGAATTCGATGCGGTGTCTCCGGTCGCGACATCCACGCTCATCGACCTGATCCGTGCCTTCATCGCGAACGGCAGCGCCGCCTCGATCCTCGGCATCGGCGTGGGTCTGCCTGGAACGGTTGCCGAGCAGGGAGTCGGCATTGTGGACTCGACCCAGTTGGGATGGCACCAGGTGCCCCTCGGAGACCTGTTGCGGCGCGGTTTGGAACTGCCCGTTGTCGTCGAGAACAACGTCAACGCCCTGTGTGTGGCTGAGCACCTCTTCGGCCAAGGTCGCGGATCAGACAACGTGCTCGTCGTCACCGTCGGAAACGGTGTCGGTGCGGGAATCATCGCCGACGGCGCCATCGTGCGCGGCAGAGCAGGCGGCGCGGGCGATCTCGGCCACATGCCCGTTCGCGAGGACGGCCCGCTCTGTCAGTGCGGGAATCGCGGATGCCTCGAGGCGATCGTCGGTCAGGGCGCATTGGTCAATGACGCTCGTTCGATCCGGCTACTGGGGGCGCACGAGGGAATCGATGAGCTGCGCGCGCTTGCCGATTCCGGCAATCCTGACGCCCGAGAGATCTTCGCGCACGCGGGTCACACCTTCGGCCGCGCTCTCGCCGGTGCGGTGAACCTCTTTGATCCGGATGTGGTCGTGCTGTCCGGTGAGGGAGTTGAGGCGTGGCACTACTGGTCAGATTCGTTCGAGAAGGCGCTGCGCGGAGCGCTCGTTCCAGGCAAGCGCGGCACTCCCGTCGCCGTGGAGCGGTGGCTGGATGACCGGTGGGCACAGGGTGCTGCCGCGCTCGTCCTCGCGACGCCGTTTGACGCGCACGGCGTCTCGGGTGAGCAGGGCCGTCTCGTTCGCGAACGTTTCGTCACGTCCCTCGAGGTGAATCGGTGACGACTGTTCCGTTGCGCTCGGCGTCGACGGATGCCGCCGACGCTCTGCGCGTGCGGGGCGGTGGGACGCAGAGGCGAACCCCACCGCGTGGGAAGCGGGCGAAGTACACCCTGACGGTGCTCGTATTCCTGCTGCCGAGCCTCATCCCGCTGCTGGCCTTCGTCTTCGGCCCCATGATCTCCGCCGGGTGGACAAGTCTTCACTCCTGGAACCTCATCGGTCCGATGGAGTGGGTGGGCCTCGACAACTATGCCGACCTGCTCACCGACCCCGCCACCGGCGCAGCGTTCTTGCACACCCTGTACTACATCGTCGGTTACCTGCCGCTGGTCTACGTCGGCGGCCTTGCCCTCGCGCTCGCTCTCAACAGCAAGCTCAAGGGCCGCTCTCTGCTGCGCGGTGTGTACTTTCTGCCGGTCATCACCAGCTGGGTCGTGGTCGCGCTCGTGTGGCGGTGGCTGCTGAACCCCAGCACGGGTGTGGTCAATACCGTGCTTGCCTGGTTCGGCATCGACGGGCCTGGATGGTGGGCAGACCCCGCCTGGGCGATGCCCTCGATCATCCTCGCATCGGCGTGGAAGGATCTCGGGTTCGTCATGGTGATCCTGCTGGCGGGACTTCAATCGATCAACGCCGACCTCTACGAGGCTGCTGAGCTCGACGGAGCGAATTGGTGGCAGCGACTGGTTCACGTGACGATGCCGATGCTCTCGCCATCCACCTTCTTCGTCATCGTGCTCTCGCTGATCAACGGCTTTCAGGTTTTCGATCAGGTCTATGTCATGACCGCTGGCGGCCCCAACAACGCCACACAAGTCGTCGTGCTCGAGGTGTACGACCTGACATTCCGCTACGGACAGGCGGGGATGGCATCCGCCCTTTCGTGGCTTCTGTTCATCGTGATCCTCGTGGTCACCCTCATCCAGTTCTACGGACAGCGGAAGTGGGTGAACTATGACTAAGACGATCCGCACGACGTCCATCTACGTGTTGCTCATCGCGGGTGGGCTGGTCATGCTCTTCCCGTTCCTATGGACAGTCGTGACCTCGATCACTCCTGGTGCGAGCCTCACGGTGACTCCGCAGCTCATCCCCGAGAACCCGTCGTTCGAGCCCTACTTCCAGCTGTTCAGCTCCGTTCCGTTCGCCCGCGTGATCGTCAACTCGATCCTCATCGCGGTCGTGAGCACGCTCCTGCAGCTGGTGACCAGTTCCATGGCGGCGTACGTGTTCGCCCGGATGCCGTTCCCCGGCCGAAACCTCGTCTTCTTGCTGTACCTGGCGACCATGATGATCCCGTTCCAGGTGCTCATCGTGCCGCTGTTCGCGGAGATGCGCACGCTTGGACTGATCAACACGTATCTCGGGGCGATCCTCCCGACGATCGCGTCAGCCTTCGGGGTGTTCCTCTTGCGCCAGGCGATGAGCACGGTGCCCTACGACCTCGACCAGGCTGCGACCCTCGACGGTGCTGGCCACTTCCGCATCTTCTTCCAGATCATGCTGCCCCTCATCCGACCGGCCCTCGCGACCCTCGCGGTGTTCGCTTTCCTGAACACCTGGAACAGCTTCCTGTGGCCGCTCATCATCCTGCGCGACCCCCTGCTGCAGACCCTGCCCGTCGCGCTGTCCAGCCTCCAGGGTCAGTACTCCACGCAGTGGGACGTGCTCATGGCGGGATCCGTCATCAGCATCATCCCGATGTTCGCTCTCTACGTCTTCGCCCAGAAATACATCGTTCAGGGCGTTGCCGGGACCGGCCTGAAATAGGCCACCCGAACCCCTCACCATCCATCCGAATCGAAGGAGATCCCGATCACATGAAAAAGACACTCGTAGCGACGACGGCGATGGCAGCCGTCGGTGCACTCGCGCTGGCAGGATGCTCGGCATCCGGCGACGGCGGAACCGACAGCGGTCCCGTCACCATCACCTACTCGAACTTCATCTCCAACGGCGGGAACGAAGAGAACCTTCAGACGATCGTCGACGCGTTCGAGGCCGAGAACCCCGACATCACCGTCGAGGTCACGACTGCTCCGTATTCGGACTACTTCACGCAGCTGCAGACTGACCTCGCTGCTGGTACGCAGGCCGACGTGTTCGACGTCGATGCAGGGAGCTTCCCGAACATCCAGGCCAGCGGGGCGCTGGCAGAACTGACGGATGTCGACGCATCGGCATACCGGACCTCTGTGCTCGAGACCTACGCCGTTGATGGGGCGCAGTACGGGCTTCCCACGTCGTTCTCGGATGTCGTGCTGTTCTACAACAAGGATCTGTTCGACGCTGCGGGCCTCGAGTATCCCACTGCCGACTGGACCTGGGACGACGAGATGGCCGCGGCCGAGGCCCTCACCGACACCGCCGCCGGTGTCTGGGGTGACTACCAGCCGATCAGCTACTACGAGTACTACAAGACCGTGCAGCAGGCCGGTGGTGACTTCCTCAACGCCGACAACAGCGCTGCCGCGTTCGACTCGGAGGCTGGTCTGCGCGCGGCGAACTGGCTCGCCGGGAAGTCCGGAACGGTGATGCCGACCGCTGAGGACGGAGCCGGCACCCCCGACTTCGACTCCAACCTGTTCAAGGACGGCAAGCTGGCCATGTGGCACACCGGGATCTGGATGATCAGCCTCGTCGGTGACCTTCCCTTCGCTTGGGACATCGCCGTCGAGCCGGGTGACGTGCAGAAGGCCAGCGCGGTGTTCTCGAACGCCGCTGTGGTCTCGGCGAACTCGGAGCACAAGGAGGCCGCTCAGAAGTGGGCGGAATTCCTCACCTCGTCGCAGACGATGGTCGATGTTCGCCTGAGCAGCGGGTGGGAACTGCCCGCAATCAGCGATGACGCCCTCCTGGCGCCGTACCTCGAGCTCACCCCGCCCGAGAACCGTGCAGCGGTCTTCGAGGCGCTCGAGAACATCGCAGTGGCACCGCAGCTCGGTACGAATGCGACCGAGATCCAGGATGACGTCACCAACACCCTCGGCGAGATCGCCGCTGGACGCGCGTCGGCCGACGATGCCATTCCTGCGCTTGCCGATCAGGTGACCGGCCTCCTCGAGTAGCAGCCACACCACGCGGTGCCGCGCCTGGTTGCCTTGACCAGGTGCGGCACCCGTGTCCGGCGCACGACCTGCCCCGTTCACAGATAGAAGGATCCCGTGGCCAATACGCCAAGCCGTCCCGACTCGTTCGCTGCTCTTGCTGAGCACAGCATCCGCCTCATCACGAGCCTGCAGACCCCCGAAGGGGCGTATCCTGCGAGCCCCACGTTTTCGGCGTATGTCGGATACAGCTGGCTGCGCGATGGTTCCTTCATCGCCGATGCCGCATCGGTGTCGGGAGCGGCGCAGTCGGCAACAGCATTCTTCGAATGGTGTGCGAGCACGCTCGAGAGGCGCCGCCACGCGATTCAGGGGATCGTCGCGCAGGCTGCCGAGGGCCGCCCTGTGCCCGCGACACACATGCTTCCGGCACGGTTCACGTTCAGCGGCGACGACGGTTCCGACGAGTGGTGGGACTTCCAGCTCGACGGCTATGGCACCTGGGTCTGGGCGCTGACGGCTCATCTTGCCCGCCACGGGCTGCCCGGCGACCGGTTCGTCGGCGCCGTTGAGCTCACTGTCGACTATCTCGTCGCCTCCTGGCAGCGGCCCTGTTACGACTGGTGGGAGGAGCACTCTCAGCACGTACACATTTCGACCCTCGCGTGCGTGCAGGCGGGATTGCGAGCAGCATCCGACGCCGATCTCATCTCGGGCGACCGCCGGGTTGCTGCTGACGCCGCGGCCCGCGCGATCGCGGAGTTCATAGCGGAGCGTGGAGTATCGGACGGCCACCTCGTGAAGTGGGTGGGATCGAGTGCCGTCGATGGCAGCCTCGCCGCGGCGCTCGCGCCCCTGGGCGTGATCGATGCGCGCTCGGCCGTGGGGCGGCGCACGATCGAGGTACTCGAATCTCATCTCACCGTCGATGGCGGAGTGCACCGCTACCTCGGCGACACCTTCTTCGGTGGCGGGCAATGGCCCCTGCTCAGCTGCTTCCTCGGTCTCGCCCATCTCGCCGCGGGCGATCGCGGCCGTGCGCTGGAGCTGCTCGCATGGGCCGCCCACACTGCGACCGCGGCTGGAGACCTGCCCGAGCAAGTGGGGGGTCACCTGATCGCTCCCGGAATGCGTCAGGAATGGATCGACCGCTGGGGCCCGGTTGCCACCCCCCTGCTGTGGAGCCATGCGATGTTCCTTCGACTGGGTATCGAACTCGGCGCCATTGACCCGACACCGCTCGCGCTCGTCGCACAGAACTCCAACGCTCAGGAAGGCTCACGATGATCCGTCACCGCCCGAAAGGCTCGGGGCACCCGTACGCTGTCGACACTGAGCAGCGGTCTCCGATCGTCCCGCTCGTGGGTTCGACAGCGACGCTCGGCGTCAGAACGGATGCCGCGGCCATGTCCGTCACCTGCGTTCTGGAGTGGCACGGCGACGATGGCACGGTCGAGACCGCCGAACTGCCGCTCGAGCGGGTCCAGCGAGCCTCGCGCGGACGTGTTGAAGATGGCGGTCATCTCGCCTCAGCTGCCGCACGCCTCGCGCGCTCGGCGGGTGGATGGCAGGTGACGACGCCCGCTCTGCGCAGTGGTGGGTCATACCGGTACCGCTTTTCAGCAATCCGGGAGAACGGAGCGAACGAGCAGACCCGGTGGTTCTCATTCCGCGCAGCGCAGTGGCAATCGCGTCCCGAGGCTGTGGCGGTCAACGGATTGTCAACAGTCGTTCCCGGAAGTATCGAGGTGCTCCACGACGGAGACCGGGCGTGGCGCGTGCGCTTCGCGTTG
Source organism: Microbacterium sp. NPDC076895 (assembly GCF_040687115.1). Lineage (NCBI taxonomy): Bacteria > Bacillati > Actinomycetota > Actinomycetes > Micrococcales > Microbacteriaceae > Microbacterium > Microbacterium sp. NPDC076895. The sequence continues at coordinate 201,292 of NZ_JBFBMQ010000001.1, read as the reverse complement.
CCGTTGCGGGTGGGCGAGCGCGTCGTCGGCTTCGGGGAGCGATACGACGCTCTCGACCAGACCGGCACCCGGCTGGACTCTGTGGTCTTCGAGCAGTACAAGTCGCAGGGCGCCGAACGCAAGACGTACATGCCGATGCCTTTCGCGCATGTCGTCGGTGACTCGGGCTGGGGATTCCACGTCGACACGTCGCGGCGCGTGTGGTTCGACGTCGGCGCTTCCGCGGCTGACCGCATCCTTGTCGAGGCCGAGACAGGGCCCGACGGGACCGTGCCGCTTCGCCTGTTCGCCGGCACGCCCGTCGAGGTGCTGCACGGGTTCCTCGACGGTGTCGGACGAGCGACGGAGTTGCCGTCGTGGGTGTTCCGCCTGTGGGCCAGTGGCAACGAGTGGAACACGCAAGCCGAGGTCATGCGGCAGATGGATCTGCACCGCGAGCACGACATCCCGGTCGGATCGGTCGTGATCGAGGCGTGGAGCGATGAGTCGACGTTCACCGCGTTCCGCGATTCCCAATACGAACCCACCGCTGATGGTGCGCCTCACCGACTCTCGGATTTCACCTTCCCGGCTGAGGGGGCGTGGCCAGATCCGAAAGGCATGGTCGACGAACTTCACCGTCGCGACGTCACGGTTCACCTGTGGCAGATTCCGCTGATCAAGATGCGTCCGCATCCGGTCGGGCAGGCGGCAGCCGATGCCCGCGCCGCGATCGCAGAGAACGTGCTCATCCGGGAGCCTGACCCGCGTGGCGGACTGCGACCGTATCGCAACCGGGGATGGTGGTTCCCGCTCGGCCTCATGCCGGATCTCACCGACGAGCGGGCGGCGCGCTGGTGGACCGATAAGCGCCGTTACCTCGTCGAGGATGTCGGCATCGACGGGTTCAAGACCGACGGCGGCGAACACGCGTGGGGGAGTGAACTCGTTTACCTCGACGGGCGAACCGGCGACGAGAAGAACAACACCTTCCCGGTCGCTTACGCCGCGTCGTACGGCGAACTGCTGCGGTCGGCCGGGAAGGCGCCGGTGACATTCAGCCGTGCCGGATTCTCGGGGTCGCAGGCGCACGGCGCGTTCTGGGCCGGTGACGAGAACAGCACCTGGGAGGCGTTCCGCTGGTCGATGAACGCCGGACTGTCTGCGGCATCCAGCGGCATCGTCTACTGGGGGTGGGATATTGCCGGGTTCTCGGGCGATGTCCCGGATGCCGAGCTGTATATCCGGGCGATGAATGCGTCGGTGTTCGTGCCGATCATGCAGTACCACTCTGAGTTCAACCACCACCGTCTCCCCTCGCGTGACCGTACCCCGTGGAACGTCGCAGAGCGGTCCGGTGACGAACGGGTCATCCCGCTGACACGGCGCTTCGTCAAGCTTCGGGAAGCCATCGTTCCGTACCTCGCGGAGGCCGCTCGCCAGACGATTGCGACAGACCGTCCACTCATGCGACCGCTGTTCTTCGACTGGCCAACTGACGAGCGAGTGTGGACGGGAACGCAATGGATGCTGGGATCTGACCTCTTGGTCGCTCCCGTGCTGGAGCCGGGCGTCGAGTCGTGGTCGGTTTACCTGCCCGACGAGGAATGGGTCGACGTCTGGACGGGGGAGCGTTTCGCTGGCGGAACACGTATCTCCGTTCCCGCGCCGATCGATCGCATTCCGGTGTTTGCGCGGTCGGCAGCTGCGACTGGCCTTGTGGAGGCGTTTCGCGATAGTCGGTAGCCGCCATCTGCCCGTCAACGAAAGGATGCCAACCGATGCCGGTCGGGCCCGCCCGTCGTAGCCTGGACGGATGACAGGCGACTCCGGTGACGTGGCGACATCCGCTGACCGTCACGGCGCCCGTCGGCAGCTGCTCGATCTTGTGTCGACAGATCCGGCGGTCGGACCGCGTGACAGTCTGGCGGCGCTCCTCGGTTTCCCGAAGGACCCCGACGCACGGCGGGCTGCGGTCCTCATCCTGTTCGGTGTGCTGGATGACGCCCCGAGCGCTCATCGCGCGAGTGCTGCGGCCGTCTCTCGGGACCTCGATGTGCTTCTGCTGGCCCGGGCGACAACGCTCCGTTCGCACGCGGGACAGGTCGCCTTTCCCGGGGGCAGGCTCGAGCCCGATGATGCCGGTCCCGTCGCCGCCGCTCTGCGCGAGGCTCAGGAAGAGACCGGCGTAGACCCGGACGGTGTCGATGTGCTGGGCACCCTCGCTGAGGTGCCGTTGCCGTACTCGTCGCATCGCGTTACGCCGGTCCTCGCGTGGTGGCGTGAGCCGTCGCCCGTGCGAGCTGTCGATGTGGGCGAGTCATCGGCGGTCTTCCGGGCGCCGGTTGCGGACCTGCTCAACCCTGCGAACCGCGGCTGCACCGTCATCGATCGAGGCCCACGCACCCACCGTGCTCCCGCGTTCCAGGTGAGCACCGCGACGGGAGAGCACCTGGTCTGGGGCTTCACCGCGATGCTCTTGGACGGCCTGTTCGATCGCCTGGGATGGACAGAGCCCTGGGATCAGATGCGTGAGCTCGCGATCCCGAACCTGTTGCCGTAGACGAGACGGATGCGGCGGTCGTTCCTGGCTGGGAGGATGTCGGGCGTGGCGCATCCGATCATGTTCGACGAGGCAGACCCCTACCTCCGGCGCGTTCGGGCGATTGCGCTCGGATTTCCTGGCTCCGACGAGAAGGTGTCGCACGGCCGGCCGCACTTCTTCACCAAGCGCACGTTCTGTATCTTCGGCGGATCGCAGCGCATCGACGGGGAGTGGGTTGGGCACGATGCCGCGGTTCTCATCAAGCCGGACCCGGTGGACGAGCCGGCCCTTCGGCAGGATCCACGGTTCTGGGTTCCGGCATACCTGGGCCCGTCGGGGTGGTTGGGGCTTGACCTCGACGCCGACGTCGACTGGCTCGAGATCGCAGAGCTCATCGATGCGTCGTATCGGGTTACGGCGCCTGTGACGTTGATCCGTCGATTGGATGCAGGCAACGAGGGGTGACGTCCTGATCCACTCAGCGCACGAGAGGGATGACAGCTGCCAGCGAGACGACCGGCGCAGCGAGCAGGCCCATGAGCACGAATCGGGTCCAGCTGACCTCGACGCCATCTGCTCGCAGCCGCTGATGCCACAGCAGGGTAGCGAGCGATGCCCACGGCGTGATGAGTGAACCCGCGTTGACGCCGATCAGCAGAGCCGCGAGACGCTCGGGGGAGCCGGCTACCGGTTCGACGAGCAGATAGGCCGGCAGGTTGTTGATGAGGTTGGCCGAAACGAGTCCGGTTCCGGTGAGGCGCCACAGCGATAGAAGGTCGGTGCCGGAGCCCGCGATCGAGCCGATCAGGGCGCCGGATCCGAGCGTCTCGAGAATGCCGACAGCGAAGAAGAGCCCGGCCGCGAAGACCACGAGCGAGAAGGGGACGAGCCGCCACCTCACAGCCCGCGGATGCCGCCAGGCGAAGACGCCGAGCAGAACAAGCGCTGCCGCGGACGCAGGGATCCAGGGAGGTATCCCTGACACGAGAAGAGGCAAGAGCACCACGACGACGATCGCTGCGATGCGAAGCAGCACCGGGTCGGCCGCTTCGGGCGCCGAGACCGCCGGGTAGGAACCGCGCAGACGTCGATGGAAGAACAGCACCAGCACGCCGACCGTCGCCACGATAGCGATCCCGGCCGACGGGCCGAGGAGGGCGATGAATTCCCACGGACTGAGGTGCAGCAGGTCGGCAGCGAGCAGGTTGGTGAGGTTCGAGACCGGCAGCACGAGGGAAGCCGTGTTCGCGAGCCAGACGGTTGCGAACACGAACGGGAGCGGGTCGAGGCGCCGTGCCCGCACGACCGCAACGATGACCGGGGTGAGAAGCACCGCGGTGGTGTCGAGAGATAGGAACGCGGTGGCGGCGACGGCGAGGATGACGACCATCGCCCACAGTGCAGCAGTTCGTCCCTTGCCGAGGCGTGACAGCCGGTGTGCTGCGGCGTCGAAGACGCCGGCCGCCGCCGCGAGCTCGGCAACGATCGTCACGGCGACGACGAACAGGAGGATGGGCCACACCCGTTCCGCGACGACCAGCGCGTCGTCGGGGCGGGCAAGGCCTGTCGCGATCGCCGTGGCTGCTGCCAGGAGCAGCACGAGGCCAACGATCGCCAGTTTCACGGCATCCATCCTCTCCTGCCCGGGGAGGTGTGGGCGTCACCCGTCCGCGCGGGAGGGACGGGATGACGAGGTCAGCGCCGCGTGCTCGTGACGCGACCGCGACGCAGCATCAGTGCCACACCGCCGGCGACGAGCGTCGTGCCGATCAGGGCTACGAGACCCAGCAGTTGCAGGGCACCCGTGCGCATTCCGCCTTCGGCGAGAACTGACGCTCCGCTGCCGCTCGATGAGCCCGATGCCGTGATCGTGATCGGTGTCGAGAACGAGCGTCCCGAGGTGAGACCTGTCGCGACGAGAGTGTGGGCGCCGGGGGTTGTACTCGCCGGAATCGTCAGGGTCGTCGAGAAGGTGCCAGATCCGGTAGCCGGGATCGACGCGAGAACCACCGGCGTCGAGTGCAGCTCGATCTGAACTGTCTCGTTTGGCGCGAAGCCGCCGCCCGAGAGGGTGACTTGGCCTCCCTGGCTGACATCGCTCGCACTGGCTGTCACCGCCATAGTGGTGGAGATAGCCTGCTGCACGATGTTGGCGACCTCAAGCACGCCGCCTTCGTCGGGGTGCAGCGCACCGAGCTTCACGCACACGTAGGCTTCCGAGTCGGCCGGCAAGTAGCCGGGGTCGCAGGTCGAGCCGCTGTTGATGTAGAGCGTGATGCCGTTGATCCACGGGTCGGAGGTGCACAGGGTGTTACCCGCCGTCTGGTCCCAGGTGGAGACGAAGGTGAAGTCGGCGGCGGTCGCGGCAGACTCGATGGCACCGTCGAGCTGCTGTTCGATATCGTGCAGGAACTGCAGGTCGACGCCGTTGTAGGGGACCGCATCGGGGGTGGTCGGTGCGGTGAAGCAGGCATCCGTCGCGCCGTTGGGCGCTACCTGCGGGTAGGCCACAACGAACACCTGCGCGTTGGGCGCAGCGGCGCGAATCTCGGCGAAGCTCTCGGCGAGGCGGGGAGCAACCGAGTCGGCGATGCGGCCGGCCAGGTAGGCGGAGGGGTAGTTGACCGGGTCGTCGAAGTAGTCCTTGCAGTTATCGAACGCACCTACCTTGTACTCGAGGTATGCGGGGTCGCTGTCGACGCTCAGGCGCATGCACGCTGTCGCGATCGACGAGAAGCCAAGATCGTTGCCGCCGATTCCAACGGTGACGACGTCAGTGTCGGCACTGAGACCGGCGGACTGCAGTTGGGGTGCCGTCATCCCCGACAGAGTCACCTGGAGCGTGGAGATGTCGGGGAGCGTCGGCAGGATGACGTTGGTGGCGGTCGCGGGCACGGTGGCCGACCCGTAGCCGATGTTTGCCGTGATCGCACCGGAGCACGTTTGGTCGTTGACCGTCAGGCCGAATGCCGCGGCAAGGATGTGCGGATAGTTGCCGTCAGCCTGGTAGCAGCCGTTCGGGTCACCAGCGAACGGGCTTGTGCTGCTGTAGGGCGTGAGGCCGAATCCCGCTTGGTACGAATCGCCGAGCGACACGTAGTCGAGGCCATCGAGCGGGCCAGAGCCGCCGTTGGCAGTCGCGGGCGCTCCGGTGAAGAGCATGAGAACCAGACCGGTCGTCGCAGCAACAGCCGCCATCAGCTTTCGCACGGCATCACATTAGCGGGACCGACGCGGTGCGCGCATTGTCGGCTCGATGCTCCACGCGATCAGCGAGGAAGCGGTCCTCGTTAGCGGGGCAGATCGACTCCTCGGAGGCGGTCGATCATTTCGGTCAAGATGCTCTCGTCGTGCACGAGCCCGATTCGGATGTGTCCTCGCCCGCGTTCGCCGAAGCCGTCGCCGGGGGCCACCGCGACGCGGCATTCCTCGAGCAGGCGTGCCGCAATCTCGGCGGCATCCCCGGGCACACGCGCCCAGACGAAGAAGGTGCCCTCGCCGCCGACAACCTCCCAGCCGATATCGCGGAGGCCCGCCGTGACGATTGCGCGGCGGCGCCGGTAGATCGCCGCAAGCTCGTAGACGATGTCTTGATCGCCCTCGAGGGCTGCCGCGGCGGCCTCTTGTGTCGCGCCGAAGATGAGGCTGAAGGCGTGCGCCTGGTACCGGCGCATCGCGGCGATGATCGAGGGGTTGCCGGCGGCGAACCCGACGCGCCAGCCCGCCATGCTGTAGGTCTTCGAGAGCGTCTGCAGTTCGACGGTGCGTTCCGCAGTGGGGTCGACAGTCAGCGCCGAGAGCGGGCGGGTGCTGCCGTCGCCGAGTGAGGAGTACGCGAAGTCGTGCACGAACGCCGCTCCGACGCGGCGCGTGAGCTCCAGGGCTCCCTCGAATACGCTGCGGTCGGCGATCGCACCGGTGGGATTGTTCGGGTAGTTCAGAAGCAGCAGGCGCGCGGTCGTCAGGTCATCGAGTGCCGCATAGTCGGGGAGGTAGGCGGGTTCGATCAGCGGCAGGGTCTGGATGCGAGCCTCGGCGAGATCCACCGCCGAGACGTACATCGGATACCCCGGGTCGGGGAGGATCACGGTGTCGCCGGGGTTCGCGAGCGCGAGGACGGATGCCATGAGCGCTTCGTGTGATCCGCTGAAGGCGATGACCTGAGCGAGCGGGTCGAGGTCGACACCGTGGTCGGCCTTGTAGCGGCGAGCAATCGCTTCTCGCAGGCCCGCGTAGCCGGCGAAGTCGTTGTAGCGATGGTGTCGCGGGTCGTCGACGGCGCGCTGCATTGCCGCGACGATGTGCGGCGGTGTCGGGAGGTCGGGGCTGCCCTTGGACACGTCGATCATGGCGGGTCCGGGGAGCGCGCTCAGGCGCGCGACCTCGAGGTCGATCGCCGCCCAGTAGTTGGCGGGTAGCGCTGCTACGCGCGCTGCGGCGGTGAACTGTTCGGGAGTCGTGTCGCTCGTCATGTCCTGCTTCCGCATCGGTTCACGCACCTGTCGCGCGTATCCGTGCCGACCGATCATGCCATCTTCGACCGACGAACGTGGTGGCGTCCGTGTCTCGCGGTTACAGTTCGGGCCAAATCGTGTCTGCCCTCGTCGTCCGGCTGTTCCCTAGGATGAGCTCGGACGGGCCTGGGTGCTTCTGACGAAACCAAGAAGGGGGCGGGCTGTATGGCGTGGATCGGCATCCTGCTCGTGATTTGCATCGCGGTCGCGGGAGTCATCATCGCCGCCACTCTTCCCAGCATCGGTTCGCCCGGACGCGGGCAACTGTTCGTTCGGTTCAGCATCATTGCGGGTATCGCCGCCGTGGGCTCGACGTTGATGTACGCGATCTATGAAACGACGGGCACCCTTCTCGCGCTCGTGGTCGGTGACACGTTCATGGTGCTCGGTCCCGGCGGGGTTCTGCTGGCACTTCGTGCGCTGTCGGGGCGACTGCGCAGCGCCACCATCGTGGTGTCCGGCGCCGCGTTGGCAGTGGCAGCGACGACCGCGTTCGTCGGGCTCCCCGTCTCGGCGCTCGTGAAGGTCGCTGCACTTCTGTTGCTGTGCATACTCACGGCGCGTGAGACCCGCATCGCACCGATCGTCGGTGAGACCGGCGCGCTGACGCTGCTGCTGGTGAACGTGGGTTACGCCACGTTCTCGGCCGGACGCATCGCCGTCGCTCTCACACTGGGGATGGATTCGCCGCTCTACCAAGCGGCGTTTTCGATCTATCCGACGACCGCGGTCGGCATTCTGGCGGTCGCCGCGACAGGGGTGGCGGTCGTACGGATGGCAGTGGCACGCGGCATGGGTGGGCGCAGGCCGCCGACCGGATCCGAGTCCGGATATAGCGTGAACGGCTGGTTGGTGGGTCTACCCGCGGTTGAGGATCTGCGCGCCGCGTTCGGGAGCTCCACGGTGTCTCGCCTGCGGGCCGATCTTCGCGAGGCGTGCGAGGCGATCGACGCCGACGATGCGCCCGAGGCGACGGTCCTGGCCAGAAGGAGGTCGCACCAGGTCTTCAGCCAGGCGCTGTCTGCAGAACTCGAGTCGCGCGGGTGGTCTGAGAGCGAGATCGCGATGGTGGTCATCGTCCCGGACGAGCGGATGGATGGCTGACATCTCGGCACAGAGAGCGGCGCGTGCCGGGTCGACTCCGATTGTCGACGACTCGGTATCGCATAATCTGCCCATATAGGCATATGATCGGGGCATGGCCCGAGCTGCGACAACCTCCGACGCCTTCAACGCGATTGCCGAGCCGCGGCGACGCGACATCCTGGTGCTGCTGCGTGACGGAGAGCGGGCGGTAGCCGACCTGGCCGACGACCTCGAGATGACGCAGCCCCAGACGTCCAAGCACCTGCGCGTGCTGCGGGAGGTGGGGCTCGTCCGGGTCCGTGGTGCAGGCAAGCAGCGCTTGTACGGCCTGGAAGCCGAGGGTTTGCGGCCCATCCACGAGTGGACCGGTGGCTTCGAGCAGTTCTGGAACGACAGCTTCGACCGACTAGATGCTTACGTGCAGCGCTTGGCGCAGCATCCGTCGACGAGGAATACAGATGAAGGAGACACGGATGACTGACCAGCACACGCCCGCCGCGGGCGCCGCCCCCGAGCCCGAAGCAGACCGCACGGTCGTGGTCGAGCGGCTCGTCAGCGCCCCGCGCGAGGTGGTGTTCACGGCCTTTACGAGCGTTGATCACCTGTCAGCGTGGTGGGGGCCGGACGGCTTCACGACATCGACGCGAGAGTTCGACTTTCGCGAGGGCGGGACGTGGGTCTTCACAATGCACGGCCCCGACGGCACCGACTACGCCGAGTGGATTCAGTGGCGCGAGATCGCCCCGCCCGAGCGGATCGTGCTGCTGCACGGTGAGTACGCGGGCGATCCGAACGCGTTCGACTCGGTCTTCACGTTCGAGGAGGTCGGGGAGCAGACGCGGGTCACACTTTCGACCGTGTTCCCAACACGGCAGCTGCGCGATACGGCCGTCGAGGAGTATCACGCGATAGAAGGAGGGGCGCAGACCCTGGCCCACCTCGCGGCGCACGTCGAGGGCTGATCCTCCAGCGCTCGGTCCGCCCGTACCGTAGGCGCATGAGCATCCCTGCGCCCGACATCCCGATCCCGGCGCGGGTGCGGGACCTCGCGCAGGGCGCGCGTCTTACGCCGGCCTGGATCAACGACCTCGGCGGCCTGACTTTTCGGGCGACGGATGCCGACAGCACCCGTTTCATCAAATACGAGGCCCACAACGCCGAGTGGTCGGTCGAGGCGGAGGTTGAACGGCTGCGGTGGGTCGCTCCGTTCACACCCGTGCCGCGGGTCATCGAGTTCGGACGCAACGAAACCCACGCGTGGCTCGTGACCGAGGGACTGGCGGGGGAGAGTGCGGTATCACCGCGGTGGCGCTCCGATCCCGCGACGGCGGTTCGGGCGATCGGTCAGGGGCTGCGGGCACTGCACGATGCGCTGCCGGTCGCGCAGTGCCCGTTCCGGTGGGATGTGCCCGGGCGCCTCGCGACCGCGGCGGCGCGCGGCATCCGTGTTCCCGCAGCGCTGCACGAGCCGCCGCCGGTTGACCGGCTCGTCGTATGTCACGGTGACGCGTGCGCGCCGAACACGCTGATCTCGGATGCCGGCACCTGGTCGGGCCACGTTGACCTCGGCTCGCTTGGTATCGGTGATCGGTGGGGCGACCTCGCGTCGGCCGCGCTCAGTACGCAGTGGAACTATGGACCCGGGTGGGAAGACGCGCTCGTTGACGCGTACGGCATCGACCCCGATCCGGAACGGATGCAGTACTACCAGGCGCTCTGGAACGCGACCTGAGGCGCGGCCCGGCTCTCCGCGCGCGTCATGTCGGACGTCGGCGCGATGCTGGGGACGTGAGCTTCGATCCATCCGTCGTCGAACTGCTGCCTCCGCCGCCGGATCGCGCCCCGACCGCGACGACCGATTCTCGGGTGATCTGTCGTCCGAGCGCTGGGTGGCGCACTACTTGCCGCACTGGACGACCCCGGATCGGTCGGAGGCCCGTTACCGAATCACCCCCGAGGGGCTCGAACTGCGGATCGAGCAGGATCAGCTCGACTGGCGGCACGAGGATGCCCCGCTGCGGGTGTCGAATCTGCAGACGGGCACCTTCTCGGGGCCGGTGGGGTCGGCATCCGGAACCCACCGTCACCGCGACGACGTGCGCGTGCGTACCGAAACGCCGTTGCGGCTGCTGTTTGATCCTTCGAGCGGACGCGTCGACCTGACCGTGTCGGCCACGCGTGATGACGGATGCATGCTCGCGGCCTGGCTCGTGGGAACCGAGCATCTGTCGCCGGAGGACTCGGGAGAGATCTGCATCTTCGAGATCGATGCGGATGCCGTCGGTGACAGCACGGTCGCGCGGACTGGTGTGAAGGCGCATCATGATCCGCGGATGCGTACCGATATGGCCGAGGTGACGTTGCCGTTCGATGCGAGTGCTCCACACACCTGGACGGTGATCTGGGGGAGCGGTGAGATCGTCATCGGGTGCGAGGCGAGCGTCGTGCGGCGGATCGCGCAGGCTCCCGACTATCCGCTGTTCCTGATGATCGATCTGTTCGAGATCGGCCGACCCGGCGGCACCTATCCGAAGGTGGCGATGATCCACCGCGTGCAGGGGTGGAGCTTCGACGCTCAGGAGCGCCGTGGATCCGTCTCGTGATGGATGACTCGTGCAGCGCTTACCGCAGAATCAGCTCCCGCGCATTACGAAGCGCGACTTCTCGGTCAGCGAGTTCCTCGGCCGCGACCAGCACATCCATGGCGGGAGTCACACGACCGCTCAGATAGGTGCTCAGCCGGCTCGCGGACGTTCCGAGGGTAGATGCGAGCTCACGTTGGGTGAGGCCGCTCGCGCGGTGGGCGGAGCGGAGGCGTTCGCGGGCGACGTCCGACGGCGTCCGCTGTCGGTGGTCGATCATCTCGCGCACGAGCGCGACGGTGGTGCGCGACTCCGCGGCCTCAGCAGCCTCCTCGAATACCTCGCGCAGGCCCGGCTCGGATGCCACGGCTGAAGCGAGCCGAGACCAGTGAGGCGCGTAGCCCCGATCGAGTGCGGCAAGCATGCCTTCGAACCCCCACTCGCGCACGGGGGCGTCGGGGGTGACGTCGATATTGCGGAATCGAAGCGGCATCCTCAGTTCCTCTCGGCATTCAGGCGGCGACGTAGGGAGCCAGCGCTCGGCAGTCGGCGACGACGTTCTGCCAGTCGTGCCAGCGCCGCTCGAGCTGCTTATAGGTGGCCAGATCGCGGATACGGGTGTGGTCTTTCGGTGAGGGATCGATCAGCTGCCTGGCGAGTTGAGACTGCACCGGCCGGTCCTCCGGATGAGTCGGGTCGGTGTAGTAGTCGTCGATCCGGGACAGCACCGCGCCGATTCGCTCGGGTCCGAAGCGATACGACAGCGCGGCAACGTCGAGGTAGTCACGCATCTGGTTGCGCTTCACGATCAGGAAGCCCTTGATTCGCGCAATCTCGTCGAGAGTGGGAACCGTGATGGTGGCGCCAGTCGGCACGGTGACCGACTGCACCTCGAGCGGCCGTGTGCGGATCATCTGACGCACGCCTGCTTCGATTCCGCCGAGTTCGCCGAGGATGATCTTCCCCGGAACCCCTCTGTTGAAGACCCAGTCGCCCTCCCGCTCCAGGGCATCGAGGATCTGTTCGTAACGGTCCTGGAGGTCTTCGATGATGTGATCGTGGTCGGTCGACATCCGGTGGCGCGCATAGAGAGCGGCGGCGGCTCCGCCGACGAGAACGGCATCCGGCACGCGGGCCTGCAGTCGCGCGGCGGACTCGAGCACCTCGCTCAGGCCCTCAGGAAGGCGTGACATCGCATCATCCACGTGCGCAGATTATCACATCAGATAACGAATGTGGGAGAGTCCTGGGTCTCTTCTCGCCGAGCGGCATTAGTCGCCCAGCCGGTGCCAGACGCCTTCTGAAACGACCTCGACCCGGTCGCCGTCGACGACTATGGCTGTCTCGTCATCCATCACATACGCGGGGAGATCGATCTTGGACGCCCACCTCTCGGCGACCTCCATCGAGTTGCCTGGGCGATCACCGACGGCGAGATGTGGGCAGATCGCGAAGTCGACGAAGCCGAGCCCGCGGTCGCCGAGGGGTGATTTCCAACCGACGAATTCCTCGCCGATCCGCGGGGCCATGACCATGCTGCCGGCGCTCATGCCGACCCAGACCGTGTCGTCGAGGTCGCCCAGCAGGTCGAGCATCCGTGATTCGCGCAGCCAGTGGTGCAGGTAGATCGCATCGCCGCCCGAGACGAGCAGCACGTCGGCGTCGCGCACCTGCGGCATCCATCGCTCGTCGGGGATGCTCGGCAGCGCCGTCAGCTCGAGGAGGCCCACCGACCTCCAGGCCAGCGACACCATCGGGTTGCCGGGTTCCTGGCCGGCGGCGAACTCCCACGCCTTCACGCCCGGTCCGAGCCACGGATGCCCATACATCGCTGTCGGAATGCACAGTGCCGTCGACTCCTCGATCGGCTTGCCGAGCAGACCCACGAGGGCGTTACGGATGCTGGGATTGGTCACGCCGCCGCCGGTCAGCAGTAGTCGCATCGTGTCTCCTTCTCGGCGCCGGCCCGCCTCCCCAGCACGCCAGATCGCTACCTGGATGTCAAGGGGTCCGCGGCATCCGCGATGGGCGTGCGGGAACTCCGCGATGCTGCGCGCCTGCCTCAGATACTCGGCGAGATCATTGCCGAGTATCTGAGGCGTACCGCATCGAATCCCGCGAGTGAGGTCACCCGCCACTGTCGACCGTGGCGATGCCGAGTTCGATCCAGGCGTGCAACAACGCCGCGTCTCCGGAAACGGCAACGAAGTCATCGGATGCCGCTGCTAACGCGCTTGCCGCATGAACGGCGTCGTCTCCGCGCAGTGCCTGAGTGTGAGCGATCTTCGCGGCTTCGCGGATGATGGGCGGCGCAACGGCGATGCGCGCCACGCCGGTCCACAGGGACTCGAACGCTGCGACAGCGCGCTCGTGCGAGGCATCCGTGAGTCGCTCGAGTCGGCGCGCCTGGGCGAGTGCCGCGTGGGCCTCGACGTAGGTGAGGTCGCTGGTGACGATGGCGGCTGCGGCATCCCACACGGCCCGACAGCGCGCAGTCGCCGGTTCGTGGATGACGAGGGGGATGAGTGCGGAGGTGTCGAAGTACGCGAGCATCGCCATGCGGTGCTCAGCGTCGCTGGTCGGCCACGAGGTCGCTCACGGTGCCGGACGCGTCGACGGGCTCGGGGAGTGCAGCACGCCTCGAGCGGGGGAGTGTCGCCAGCCCGGCGCGAACGAGGGCTTCGAGCCCGGAATCGGAGCCGATCGGCACGATTCGCGCGATCGGACGCCCGTGATCGGTGACCGTCAGTTCCGTTCCGGCACGCACCTCGGCGAGGTGCCGACTGAGTCCGTCGCGCAGCTCACGGATGCCGATTGTGGCGCTTTTCATGAGCCGAGTGTAGCCACAATGCCCAAACCTTAGGCGGGAAGCTTGCGCCGCAAGATCGCCACGGCCGAGGCGCACTCACCCAAGGTTCGCGAGGAGCCACTCCTCGCCGACGATCGGGATGCCGTAGTCACGCGCCTTGCGGGCTTTCCCCGAGAGCGAATCGTTGCCGTCGACGCCTACTCACGTGATCAACTGAGCGTGAACGCGAGGATTGAGCCGAGGACGGTGCTGGCGCCGAGCAAGACGACGGTCCATCCCACGATGCGGCGACGATCTGGTGCGTGTCGATCGGCATGGATGCCCGCACAGAATGCCGCGATGAGGTTCGCGATCATGAAGCTTGCGGCGATCAGCGCCTGGCTGCCGTAGTCAGGCACCGGAAGAGCTGGATAGACCGGCGCGACGGCGAACCGGAAGCTCGCCACCCCGCCAAGCGCGAGCAACGAGATCAGGGCTGTGGCAGAGATGATGACCCAGGCTGTCGACCGGTGCATGGGGCCAGTATCTCGTGGCACGATGACCGAATGACCTGGACGATCCGCCCTGCCGACGTCACGGATACCGATGCCTGGGCCGCCGTCCTGGTCCAAAGTTGGCAAGAGGCGTACACGCACCTGCTACCCGACGGTTTCTTCACGCCGGAGTATGCGGAGTCGCGCAGGCAATGGTGGCGAGGCACGCTGCAGGACCCACCGCCCGGAGCAGTGTTTCGTGTCGGCATCCGGGACGGACAGATTGTAGGCATCGCGATGTCGGGAGCGGCCGTCGCCGCCGACGGCGAGGACTTCCCGCGTGAGCGCCAGCTCTACCTCCTCTACATCCTCGAGAGCGAGTACGGCACGGGTATCGGTCACGCGCTGCTGGATGCTGTCCTCGGCGTCGACCCCGCGATGCTCTGGGTCGCTGAGCGCAATCCGCGGGCGATCCGCTTCTATGAGCGCAACGGCTTCACTCTCGACGGACTTCGAAGGGAAGACGCGTATCGGCCGCTGTTGAGCTCAGTGCGGATGGTTCGCTGAGCCTCTCGACCAGTTCTTCGCTCGACAAGAGGGCACGGTGCCGTAAGGTCTTAGCCGTTTTTAATAGATGAAAAACAATCTATTAGAGATAGAATGGAGTCATGATCTCGCTCGAGTCACCGCAGCGGCTGGGGGAGATTTTGCGTGCGCAGCGACTGACTCGTCACCGTGACCAGCGTGATGTCGCGAACGCAGCGGGTGTGAGTGTGCAAGCGCTCCGACGGCTCGAGCGAGGCGAGGGTAGTTCGCTCGCAACGGCGTGGGCGGTCGCTGACGCGCTGGGAGTTACGTTTCATGCGAAAGGTCTGGCGACCACCGAGGAATCGCCACCGAATCGTCAACGCGTGTCATCTCCGCTGAGGCAGAAAGGCGAAGAGGATTCTCGCGCAGCGCGGGTAAGCCGCGAACTGCATCGGGCGGTCGCGCGGAAACTGCGCTCGAATCCTGACGACATTCGTTCACGAGCTCTCGAGAATATTGCTCGAATGCGCCTCAACGCGCGCGGTGCCCTGTCGCAAGGGTGGCTCGATGATTGGGAGCGCATGCTCGATGCCCCGACCGGGGAGCTGATCGAGTTCATGCTCGCGACAGGTGAGCGCGCCGATGACCTGCGCCAGATGACGCCGTTCGCGGGTGTTCTGTCGGAGAATGAGCGGCGCGACGTCGTGCGACGAGGGGCCGCAGCGTGAGACGGGATCAGCTCGAGCACGCCATACGCGCGGCAACAAGGATCGTGAAGCAGCGAGAGATCATCATCATCGGATCGCAGGCGATTCTTGGCTCGTGGGACGAGAGTGAACTCCCCGCCGAAGCGGTGATGTCTGTCGAGATCGATATGTGTCCGATCGAGGATGACGATGTTGAGTCGCTTGCGACGGAGATCGATGCCGCAGTGGGCGAGATGTCTGTGTTCCACGAGACGCAGGGCTTCTACCTCCAGGGTGTGGGACGGCGGACCGCAAAGCTGCCCCTCGGCTGGGAGTCTCGGCTCGTTCCGGTGAGCGGCGAGAACACAGACGGTGCTGTCGGTTTGTGCCTTGATCCGCACGACCTCTGTGCAGCCAAACTCATCGCCCACCGCGAGAAGGATCGCGCCTTCGTCGCTGCTCTGCTCGAAGTGTCGCTTGTCGACCCTGCGCTGATCGCCGAGCGGTTAGCGTCGATTCCGAATGAGGCAGAGCGCGTTGCGACCGCGCATGCGTGGCTCTCGCCCTGGTTGTGAGCCACGATGCTCACTTCGCATGAGCGCGCGATCGCTATCCGCGAGAACGAGACCTGACCACCGCGGCCCCCGCCGCGACGCAACAATGGAGCCATGGCCTTCTCGAGCCACCCACCGTCGTTGCCAGGTCGGTCGGTCATCGCTCAGCGCTGGTCGCGGGCGGTCTTCCTGCATTGGCGGGTGGATGCCGCGCGCCTCGCTCCTCTGCTGCCGCCGGGAGTGCGCCCGGATGTGTTCGACGGCTCGGGTTGGATCGGTCTGGTTCCCTTTGTCCTCTCGCAGTTTCAGTTCTTACCTGCCCCACCGGTGCCCTTTCTCGGGACCTTCAACGAGATCAACGTCCGCACCTACGGCATCGACGACGAGGGTCGGCGTGGGGTGGTGTTCCTGACGCTCGAGGCCGAGCACCTCATCCCGGTGTTGACGGCTAACGCGCTCTTCGGTCTGCCGTACCGGTGGGCGAGCATCGGCCATCGCCTCGATGCTCAGGATGCCGGCACCGTCGAGTACCGCTCCCGGCGGCGCCGAGCCGACGGTGCATCGCGCGGCCCGGGGACGCGCCTGCGCGTGCGGGTCGGTGAGGAGGTCGTGGATGACGAACTGTCGCGCTTCCTCACGGCGCGGTGGGGTTTTCACGAGCGGCACCTCGGCTACACGATCTGGGCAGCCAATACCCACGAGCCGTGGCCGTTGCGGCGGGCGGAGATGCTCGGCATCCGTGACGGACTTCTCGCCGACCGGGGGTTTGCGGATCTTGCCGGTCGCCGGCCCGATTCGGTTCTGGCGATGCCGATGGGCCATCCCGGCTTCATGACGCAGTTCGCGGCTCCCGTTCGCGTGCGCTGAGGGATGCTGCGAAGGCACTCTCATCCCCATCTCGCTATCCCTCCGGATCGCTAGACACGATGTGGGTGCCCGGCGAACGCATCATGCGTGCGCCTCGCGAACCCAGCATCCCGCTGCCCATCGGAGTGGCTTCCCGGCAAGCGCAGCATCCGGTTATCCGACGAGCACACCATCCAGCCGCCCCACGAGCGTCTTCTCATCACCCTCACGGGGCCTCGCCTCGCGCCAGGGTGGTCGATTGGGTGGTGGTGGCGGATCCCACGCCCACGCCCAGGGCGCTTTCGTCCGCAACGCACGGGGCGTCGCCGGCTCGCCGCGAGGTCCCACATGCCCTGCCGGTGGCACGAGAATGAACGCGCCGTGACCGTCGCGGATGATCTTCCATCCGTTGTTGTGCAGCTGCATGTGGTGGAACCGACAGAGCAGTATGCCGCGGTCGATGTCGGTTCGGCCGTTTTCGGTGGCGACGTGGTCGATGTGGTGGGCCTCGCAGTACGACGCCGGCACGGGGCATCCTTCACCGGCGCATCCGCCGTCGCGAACTGCCAGCGCGATCTTCTGTTTCGGCGTGAACAGGCGCTGCTCGTGTCCGACATCGAGCGGGTTGCCGCCGGAGTCGAGGGTGACGGTCACGGTTCCGTTCATGCAGATGTTGCGGTCGACGACCGATCCGGGAAGGGCATCCCCGCCGTCTTCGGCGTGGCCGGTCTTGATGAGCCGGCCGATCGGGTCCCGTGGCCCCTCAGTGTCGCCGACCATGACGATCCGAACCCCGGGTTGGCGCGCCCCGAACACATCCGAAGCGTTGGCAAGTGCCCCGGCACGCATGAGATCGACGAACAGGTCGTACTCGAGCTGCTCGTTGCTGCGCGGATCGTCCGAGAGCTCCTTCGCTGCGGCGCGGTCGGCATCCGAGATGAATCGCGGTCCGCCGCGTCGTGGCCGCAGCGCCGCGGCAAACGTCGACCGCAGCCACAGCGCCATCTCATCGTCGAAAACGATGTGGCCGTGGTGCTGCCCGTGTTGGTCGATCCATGTGCGCAGCGACCGCTTCTCGTACCGCTCCTGGAACCGGTTCTCGGCGCCGACGGGGTCGAGGATGTCGCGCAACTGCCGGGCCCGGGCGCGCAGCTCCTCAACGGACGCCCCCGCCATTGATTCATCGATAAGTGTCTCGGCCGCGACCGACCACGCGAGAGCTGCGGATGCCGGATCCACACCCTCAGCCTCGGGCTCACCCAGACCACCACGGATCGCATCGTGCTGCGCTGTCGTCAACCGACCAGCCCACAGGGCTGCCTGCAGCGGAGCGTGCCACGGCGCGCGAGTGGCGTCGGGGGAGTCATCCGTCGCCGGTGCCGGCTCAGCACCCGAGGCGGCGCCCGCATCCGGCGCCGCACCATCGAGCAGCGACTGCCCGACGCGCACCTGCCGCAGCGCGTCGGCGCGCGTTCCGCCGGTGATGGATTGCACCAGAGCAACCGGTGACGCGTGCCCCTGCGTGGCAGCGAGCCCGGAATGTCCGTTCTCGTGCTTCGATCGCTGCGCAGCGACTCCCGCAACCACGGACTGCAACCGTTCCGCATCGTTCGCGATGCCCGTGACCTCGCGCAACACCTCCAACACGGATGCATCGCTGAGCGCCGCGGCGCCGGACGGGAGGCTCGACGGCTCGACATCCAGCTCAGCGAAAACCGCGAGCCGGTCAAGCCGCTCGCGCATCGCCGTGAGGATGTTCATACGCTCACTCTCTCACCGACCTCCGACATTCATCGCGGGCCGAGTCCGACCCGAAAACAGCCTGTGGACAGGTCATTTCTCAGGCCGCCTGGGGAGGAACCGATGCCCGCGAACGCACACGACCTAAGCTCGACACCAGACCGACATCGGCGCACCCAGGCCCGGAGGGAAGCGGCATGAACACACCCACCCGCTCGAGCGCCGACGCACCGACAGGCACCCCGCCCGTGCCGCGCGCTGACCTCGCCGTCGCGGCTGCTGCCGTCATCCTCGCCGCGCTCGCCCTCGCCGCCTCGAGCCTGCAGTCGGGCTTCGCGCCGCTCATCACGCTCACCCTCACCCCACCCGGAATCGCACCAGCCGACGGCGGAATGATCATCGTCGTCACCCCAACGCCCGACCTGTGGCCCGGCATCCAGATGGGCGCGGCGATCGCCGTACTGTTGCTGTTCGTCGCCGCGATGCGCCTGCTGCTGCTCATCCCCGCCGTCCGCCGCCCTCACGCCACGGCTGCCGCAGCCGATCGCCACACCTGGCGCTGGATCGAGTACTCGCAAGTCGCCGGAATCGGAACGTTCCTGGTCGCGCAGCTGGGCGGCATCACCGAGGTCACGAGTCTCGTCCCGATCTACGCGCTGGGCGCCGCCGGGGCGCTCTTCCTCATCGTCCACGACCACCGCGCCGCGACCGGCCGCTTCGGTGGCCCCGCCTTCACCCTCGGATCCGCAGTCGCCATCGTGCCGTGGGGTGTCATCGCCTTCGCGCAGATCACGACACTGCTCGCAGGCTTCGAGGTCACGGCATCCGTTCGCGTCGTGACTTTGCTGGTGCTGGCGGCCTCGGCATCCGTCTGGGTCGTGACCGGATGGCGCGCCCGCCGTGATCCCGAGCGAACAGACGGATGCCGCACCGACGCGCTCCTCGGCTGGATCCTCCCTCTGGCACCCGCCGCGCTCGTGCTCTCAACCGTGTGGACCGGCTGAGCGCCGGCTCATTCCCCACCCCTGTGGTCACCGGTAGGTGACGACGCTGTCGGGAAGAGGCGTGAATACCTTCGGGAATCTCAAGTGCATCGTGGAGGGCACGAACTGTATGCCTCGCGCGCTCGGCGGCAACGCAGCGATGGCATAGGGAAGCACCGAGATGGCGATGAAGCCTGCGATGAGCTTGTCCATCATCGACGTGAGGATATTGGCCGAGAATACGGCGCCGATCACACTTTGCCCGAGAGTGACCAGGTTCGCCGCGATTCCCTGGGCACCCTCGTTGATGGATACCCCTCCCCACACGAGCATGATGATCGGCGTCGCAACGATCGTGCAGCTGATCGCGACCATCATGTTGAGGAGGAAGTACCGTAGCGGCGTCATACCCATCCGCCACGCGCGTACCCCGTATCCCCAGATGAGGGCGCCGACGATGTTGACGATCATGAACGTCAGGCCCTGCCATTCCCAGAGGACCAGCGCCCCGAGTGAGTGGCTCAGGATCGCAACGCCCACACCGAACCACGGTCCGAGCGCGATCGCCGCTATCGCGGTGCCGATCATGTCCAGGTAGAGAGGCAGAGCGAAGGTGACGGCGAGTCGCGAGCCGCTCACATTGACCAGCGCGCACGCGATCACGATCAGGGTCAGCACCGTCAGGGTCGCACCGCGCTCACCGAGCCTCCGGGTGAGCCAGTTCTCCTGGCTGTCACTCGAGCCTTGAGGCAGCTTGGTCGGAGTGTGCGCGAGCGTGGTGGTGCCGCGACCTGTGGCGCTGCCAGCGGGGGCGCCATCCTTGCTCCCTGCGCGTGCCGGTTCGGATGTCGCGTCGCGCCGTCGCCGGTGCTCGTCAGCCCGCGCGCGGATGCAGTACTCCCGCCACCGCGCGGCACCTTCGGTATCCTCTCCCAGCACGCTGGCGATGTCTGCGACGAGGTCCGGATTGATCCTGTGCCTGCCAGGCTGGAATGCGTCGTAGATCGTGGTGCGCCCGACGAACGCGGCCGACCCCGTTTCGCCGCGGCTGTGGCGCAGTTCGCGGACGCGGTCCGCGATCTGCGTGTAGCTGACGTCGCCGGCACTCAGCCTCAAGAGCTGTAATTCCGCGACGAGGCGGTCCATCACTCTGCCGTGCTCAGCGTGTTCATCGATATGCATGGTGTGTCCCCCCCGGACCTTCCACTGCCGACACCCTCGGGCTTGATCGAGATCGTAGCGAAATCCTCCGACGGTGTTCGGCTTCGTTCGGCAAGGCGCAGTCGCACGGAATGCGCGCGCGCACCGCTCTATGTTCGTTCGGTCGGTGACGGTAACGATGACTGGAGAGTGCGGTGGCGGTACGAAGGATTTCGGCTTTCGGCATCGAAGGGGCGTGGGACGGGTGTAGCTGGCCGGCCGGTCGCTGGTACGTCGACCGAGTGCCGATCTTCAGGGATGCGGAGGTCGAATACAAAGGAAAGGTGAAGGGCACGTTCATCCGCGATACGTGGATGATTCAATGGCGCGTCTTCGTCCTCGGATTCGTGGCGCTCTTTCTCATCGTGATCCTCAGCCCGAGGCACGATGCACCGAGTGCGCTGGTCGCGGCATTCGCGATGGGTGTCGTCGCTTCCTCGGCCACCCTTGTTCCCGCGATGATCACGGCCTGGATCATGAGGGCCAACCTGAAGGCGTTCGTGGACTTTCCGATCCTTCGCCGGATCCGCAACGTGGTCAGCAGGCGGCGGATACACGAGGCCACCGTCTGGAACTGAACGGCGTGCCGCTGCGGGGCTCGCGTTGTTCGGGTTCGTTCGAGGTGCCCGCATCGGGCCGTCCCGAGAGAACTGGAGCCTAGCCTGGCGGCATGGCATGGGGAAGATCAAAGCGGGCGACACTCCAGAAGCAGCTCGCGGAGCAGCGCGCCGCGGAATCGCGCGCTCGTCTTAAAGACCGCGAGGAGGGTCTTGTGCAGGAGCTATCGCGGTACGCGAATTTCACCGAACGGCTCGCGTACCTCGAGCGGCACGGGTACACCGACAAGGTCCCCTGGACGTCCTACGAGCACATTCTGCAGCGTGCAGAGTATGCCGCCGAGGAACGGGAGCGCGACCGCGAGCGAGCCCGCAAGCGACGGCGCGAACAAGCGCAGGCCGCCGAGGATGACTGGAACGGGTCTCGTGAGGGATGGCGCCCGTTGTACGACGCGCCGCCGCCGGGTCCCTGGGATTGAGTGAATCAGGGCGGGAGCGACCAGTTCTGCGAGCGGGGTTCCACTACTCGCTGGTGCCGTCCGTCGTGGCGGCACCCTGATCCCACCACGACCCGAGGCGCTGCCGAAGGTCATTGAGAAGCTGTTCGGTTGCCGGGGCGAGTGACGTTGCGATATCGCGGAGTGCATCGGATGCGGCGCCAGCGAAAGCTGTCGTCGACTCCGCGGCCGACTCCCAGACGGCGTGCCAATCGATGGATGCTTCGTTGACGCCGACGGTGCGCGGGTCGTCTTCGCAGCCGATGGCGTCGGCATCCGCGTCGAATGACGGCGAGAACCCGACATCCGTCAAGAGGATCGGGCGCCCCAAGGCATCCCACACCTCTGCGCAGGAGGAGTAAGGGTCCGTGCTGACGGGGGAATCGGCCGGTGTCGGCTCGGTGACGGTGGCGACCCCTACAGAGGGTGCCGGTGTCAAGAACGCCGGGAGGAGGATCGCCGTGGCCACGAGTCCGACCACAGCGGCGCCCAGCACCGAACGGCCGCGGCGCGCTCGGCGCGTCGCACTCGGATGCTGATCCGGTCGACTCGCCGATGGGGGGCGGACTGGTTCCGGCTGCGGATGGACGGTGCGTGCTCGTGCCGAGGATGGTCGCGGCTGGGATGGGGCCCACTCATCGGCCGGCGGATCGGGGATGTCGCGGCGGCTCAACTCCTCATCGTGACATCGTCGCGACTCCGGATCGATGAGCACCGAGTATGCGTACTCGAGCTCCTGGAAGCGTCCGGCAGTATCGATCCCGGTGTTCAGATCAGGGTGGATCTCGCGGGCTCTGCCGCGGAAGGCACGGCGGATGTCGGCATCCGTCGCGGAACGGTCGACGCCGAGCACGCGGTAGTGGTCCACCTGCGCCGCCGATCCGGTCGCCATCGGCACCGCCCCTCTTATACCCCGCTCGGCTGTCGAGGCTAGTCGTGGCCACGACCGCTCCGTCCCGATGCACCGTTCCCGAACGATCCCGGACGGCTCGATGCACACTCGGCGTGAGGCGGCGTTGATTGACTCGAAGCACGAGTCTCCGGGAGGTTGATGTGGGGATGACTTTCCCGATCACGGACTTCATGTCCGACGACTACGCGCCGCCATATTGTGCCGCGCTGCGGCCCACCGACTTCGAGTTCTTCGATGGAAGCGACGTCGGCGGCGACGTCGCCGGCTACTGGGGGTGGCGTGTCCGCGGTCTGGCGAGGGACGGGTCGCCGTGCGATTACGTCATCGCGAACGCGTACTGTTTCGACCCGTTCGAGGATGATCCGGGCACGGAGCATCCCCACTTCGGTCTGCGCCGGATGGAGTCGATGATCGTCTCCGGTGAGCCACCGGTGTTCGCCGAGCGCCTGCAACACCCCTTCACCCGGGAGCTCGAGGGGGAGGGGACCGTCGATGACTGGGTGTGGGAGATCCAGTCGCGGGATGCCGAGGGCCGAGATCACGGGCGCCAGAGCCGGTGGGCCGGTGACGATCTTGAATCCATGGTCGGGCGGGCGGAGTGGGGAATCGTCGCGTATTCGACGCACGAGGTCAGTCTGAGGAGCTTGTGGACCCGCGGTGACCTGCGCCGGTGGTTCACGAGTGCTCTCGCCGGAACTCAGGTGTCGGTCGAATTCGCGGATGTGACGCGGATGCCGGCCTTCGAAAGCAGGTTCGTCAGCACCGGAGCATTCCTGCGAGACATCCTTCCCGACGGTGCGGTCCCGTACCGCCCGATCCTCATGTCCACCGAGTTCGACCGGCAGGAGTGGATGGCGCAACGCGTCAGCTTCGCGCGGGACGGGGGCGACGCGCTCCACTCGATCGACGAGATCGAGCCCATCGTGTGGACGAACATGTCGGGATCCGAGGTGTTGTCGTGCTGGGCGACCAAGGTGCTGCTGTGGAGCGAGTTGGTCGCGGATGCCGAGATCGATCGCCACCCGCAGGTCGCCGGCACTGCGGTGCAGGCACCTCAGGTGAGTGACATGTCGCCGGCGGCTCGCGACGCAGACGACGCGACCTCGGTCGGGGAGTGGCTCGCGATCCACGTGATCGGCACGGATGCCGCGATCGTGGTCCCGACGGCTTACACGCTGCTGGAAGCGAAGGTGGACAACGACGGCGCGACCGTGACCTTCTCTGCGCACGAATCAGGAAGGCGAACGGCGCGGAATCGGCGCCGCGCCCGGTTCGAGGCCGAGTGGGGAGAGTGGCTCGACGAGCACGTGACGCTCACCGACGAACAGATCGACGTGGGCATCGCGAGGGCGGAGGCGATCTTCCGCGATGCGCTCGCGAAGGAGGAGAAGTGAACACGCGAGTCAAGCAGGATGACGGGGTCTTCATCGAGAGCGAGTCGGATGCCGATCGCCCCCGTGGTTGTTCCTGGGACGAGACGGTCTGCACCGCGGCCCCGACTCACCGCATCATGACCTCTCACGGCGCCGGCGATGACGCGCACGTTCACGCTGACACTCTGTGCGGGCGGCACTACGCGCTTTCGCTCGTGCGGCTTGCCCAGGTGCACGCCCCCGGCTGCGCGAACCCGCTCTCCCAGCACGTTGATGTCTACGGACCTGTGGAGTGAACCTGTCGTTAGGAGAGACAAGTGACCACTGAAATAGACACCGAAGTATGCGCACACGACCGCGAGGATCCCCTCGCGCTTGAGGAGGTCTACTCGTGATTGTCAAGAAGGCCGAATCGGAGTTTGCGATGAAAGTTCAGCAGCCGGGTCACGAGCAGAGGCCGAAGCGCAAGCGCGCCCCACGCACCCCGCCGTCGGAGCTCGACTACTACGCGCGGATGCTGCAGAAGATCCAGACCAAGAAGCACGAGGTCTACGCGATCAGTCGCATCCTGCACCGTCTCGATGACCCGGAGATCGAACTCGTCACGCAGCAGGCCGTGCACACGAGCGATGGGCTTGCGCTCCTCGACCTCTATCTCCCCCAGTTCGGAGTCGCGCTCGAGGTGGATGAGCTGCATCACCTAGCGGCCGGGAGTAAAGATGCCGACAAGGCCCGCGAGCAGCGCGTTCTCACCCTTGCGAACCTCGAGTTCGTGCGGTTGGGCATCGGCCAGGTGCGCGAGCGGGATGAGTTCCGCAACAAGGTGGATGCCTTCATCGATGACGTCCGAAGCCGCAAGCAGGCCGCGCTCTCGGGCGGTACATTTACCCCGTTTGCCTTCGGCGCGCGTTTCGACCCCGACTACTGGCGGGCAAAGGGGCGATTGACCGTCGAGGACGACGCGCAAATGCAGGTAACGCACCACGTCACGCGGCTCTTCGGATACAACCACAAGGGGTGGCAGCGGGCGGTGTTCCCGCTCGCGGACGGTCGTCAGCTCTGGATGCCGCACCTCGCCCAAGAAGGAGCACCGAAGCGCGACGACTGGGACAACCGGCTGAGCGGGGACGGCGAGACGATCGTCGAGCAGCGTCTCGGTGACTGGCAGACACACCCGTACGAGGATGTCGAACGCGTCGTCTTCGCGAAGTTCCGTGACCCGGTGCTCGGTGCCGTCTACTACCGCTTCCTGGGTGTGTACCGGCTGGCATCCCAATTCTCGGACACCGCCACATTCACCCGCATCTCGACTGAGATCCAACTACCGTCGCCCGCGAGACCCAGTTGAGCTGCGAAGTGGAGGTCGACGGGTCGCAACTTCGAATCCGTTCGTCTCGCGCCGCGACGAACGCGTTGCTCGCCTCCACGTACCGGACATAGTCGTCGAGGGTCTTGGGCACAGCCGGAGTCGCGAAGTCGGGGAAAGGATGGAAGAACCCGATTTCGCCTCCGGCCACGAGGCCATCGAGAAGCCAGGAGGAGACGTACCCGTCGAACGTCTCGAAGAGGTCGAAGAACTCCGCGTAACGTGCCAGTGCCTCACGAAGCGGACTGTCCCGGCCCGAGTAGTGGCGGCGGGCCCGTTGTTTCGAAGTCGAACGTTGCGAGCCCGCGAGGCAGGTCGCGCGCAGCCGACAGCGATGCATCCTGGCGTCGCGCCGGATGAGAGGCGGATGCGGTACTACGAGCGGCTCTGGGATGCGACGTGATGGTGTCGGTGTGCTTCACGAGCAGCACGTCCGACTCAGTCGCGGAGGTACCAGGTCGGCGCGAAGTCGCGGAAGATCGATCCCAACCGGTCGATCGTGTCGTCGCCGGGACCCCCGAAGCCTGCCGGGCATGCCAGCCAGGTCTCGACATACGGTTTGTCGACCCCGGGTGTCGTAATCAGGTTCTCGACGGTGTAGCACTGCCCGTCCCACGTCGAGCCGCCGAGCGACGCGAGCTGGTCGCTCCCGCCGCAGGCGGAGCAGGCGCTGAGGAAGATTCCGTCGCTGCCGAAGGTGAACGTGTTGAATCCGTAGGAATCTGAGCGGGTGTAGGTGCCGAAGAGTGCTTCGAGGGTCGGCGGCTCGGGTTTGAGCTGCACCTGAACGAACCATGCTGGGTAGCTCGATATGGACTCGGTGCTGAGATCGCCGATGTAGTCGACAAGGGTCTGCGCGGCGCTCAGGAGGAGGAGCATCTTCACGGCGTTCGCCATCTTCTTCAGTGCGGGTGTCGCCGCGGCGTTGCGGTTGCCGTCCACGTCGCTCGTGATCACCTCGACGGAATCGGCGACCATGTCGATGTCGAAGCTCGCGGCGCATCCCGCGAGCCACAGCGTCGTCTCGGCCGGATCCTGAAGCGTAGAGAGTTGGGTGAGGTCGCAGTTCTCGAGCGCCGCAAGGACGGTCAGGATGCCGCCGACGACCAGATCCTCTTCGCCCGCGATCTGATCCATGGCGAGTTTCAAGGTCGAGGACACGGCGACCTGCACGATGTTGGGAAGACCGAACTCCATGATCCGACCCGCGGCGGCGTCACGAAGGTTCTGCTGCGAGAACGTGGCGGAGTACTCCTGCGTCGCGAAGACGAACGAGTCGGGTGAGAGTCCGAGCGAGGTTGCGCCGTCGAAGAAGGTGCTCATGCCGACGCTGATCGCGCTTGCGATGGTCGGTTCGACGCCCGACAGGCCGGCCGAGACGGGCACGACACCTTCGGCGAAGGTGACGGGGAAGCCGTAGCCGCGGTTCGCGGCCGCACGGACTTCGAGCAACTCCGCATCCTCGGCGGCGCCGGTGCAGAGCAGGACGGCGGCGGTTCCCACGGCATCACCGCCGAGCCCGTAGTCGACGTCGACATTGTCGCTCATGAGTGTGTCGTCGACCCACGAGGGCAGGTCGGCGGAACAGACGGGGTTGGCTGCGGCGTTCCCGAGAAGGTCGTGGCTGAATCGGAACAGGTGCTGGGATCCGGTCTCCCACCCGGCGACGTAGGCGTCTCCGAAGTCGACGATATAGTCGCCGAGCGCGCTGACGACGTCTTCGGTCGCAGAGATGAAGGCATCCCATACCGAGAGGTGGTGCACGAGGGCGGTCACGGTGAGGCGGTCTTCGCTGATCGTCGTGTATTCGGGAACCCACGCGTCGATCTCTTCGTCGAAGTACGCGAAGGTGGCGGCGGCGGCTTCGGGGAGGGGCGTAGGCAGCTGCCAGCTCAGGGTGACGCCGGTGTCTGGGATGTCGCCCGTCGGGGTGATCTCGAGTGGTGTCGGGGCGAGGTACGAAGTCGGCACCACCGTGGTGATGGCGTCGAGCAGCTCGGGTGTCGGCTCCGCCTCGACGATGCTGAGGTCGACGCCCGTGGCCTGGACGGTGAGAGTGCCGGAACCCCATTCGTGGGTCACGGTCGTCTCGCGAGGGAGGGCGAACCAGACGACGCCTGCCGCGATGAGGGCGACGACCGCCACGATCGCTGTCGCGAGGAAGATCGCGCCGTGCCGGCGGGGGCGCCTCGTCGTGCGGGTTTGTTCGCTGCCGATCGCTGAGTCGCCGGGTTCTGCGTTTTCGGGAGCCGTTGGGGTCACGGTCGTGCTTCCTTGTCGGGTGGCCGAGCCAGTCGCGGAAGGGACATGACGGCTCACCTGCAACGTACGCCGCGCCAAGACGCGAGCATGGGTTCCGGGCATATCCCGGATGATCTCGAACACTTCGTCGCGCGCCGTTTCGCACTGGTGCGGCCTCCCACGCGCTCAGGCGGAGCGTGTTGGTGCGGTGGTGGGGCGAGCGCCACACCCGTCACGTGGAACGACGCTCGGAGCTTGCCTCAGGGACGACGGATGCCGCACCGACGCACTCCTCGGCTGGGTCCTCCCTCTGGCACCCACTGCGCTCGTGCTCGCGACCCTCTGGACAAGCTGAAAAACGGCATCCGGGAACTTTCGATCCCGATGTCGATATCCCCGAGTGCCATTCGACGCGATAGTGAAGGGAGTGCGGTGGCGGGGGAGTCCCCGGACCACACCATGACGACGGAGGAGTCACCAATGAAGCACATGCTGATCATGCGAGCGAACGCCGCAGCGGTCGAGGCGTATGGCGAGATGAACATGGAAGACGTCATCAACGCGATGGGCGCGTACAACGAGTCCATGATCACCGCGGGCGTTCTGGTCGGTGGGGATGGCCTCGCGCCCGAGCCCGGGTACGTCGTCGACTTCTCGGGCGAGACCCCGGTCGTCAGCGACGGACCCTACGGCGAGGTGCACGAGCTGTTCAACGGATTCTGGATCGTGCAGACAGCCACGGTTGAAGAGGCGCTCGAGTGGGCAAAGCGCGCCCCGCTCACCCCCGGCAACGTGCTCGAGGTGCGCCGTGTCACCGACGAGTCGGACTTCGCCGACTTCGCCGATAACGAGTACATCCAGAAAGAGGCCGAGTGGCGTGAGGCCGAGCACGCCGCCCGGCCCGAGGCAGGCTGAGGCCGCCATCGACACCTCGATCCGTCGCACTGTCGACGCGCTCTGGCGCATCGAGGGTGCCCGCATCGTCGCCGGCGTCGCGCGCATGACGGGCGATGTCGGGTTGGCTGAGGATGTGACGCAGGATGCCGTCGCCGAGGCGCTTGTCGCCTGGCAGCGCGACGGCATCCCGCGTAATCCGGGGGCGTGGCTGACCGCGGTAGCCAAGCGTCGCGCGATCGACGCGTGGCGGAGGCGCGGTGAACTCGATGCCCGGTACGCTGTGCTCGCGCGGGATCTTGACGAGGCCCGCGAAGACGAGTGGGAGCCGATCGCCGACGACGTGCTGCGGCTCGTGTTCATTGCGTGTCATCCGGTGCTCTCGCGGGAGTCGCAGATCGCCCTCACGTTGCGAGTCGTTGCCGGGCTCTCGACAGAAGAGATCGCCCGGATGATGCTCACCCGGGTTCCGACGGTGCAGGCGCGCATCACCCGGGCGAAGAAGGCGCTTGCCGAGGCGCAGGTGCCGTTTGAGTCGGTGCCTGCGACCGAGTGGCGCGCACGTCTGACCGGTGTGCTCGGTGTCATCTACCTGCTCTTCACGGAGGGATACGTGGCGACCGCGGGTGAGCGGTGGACCCGCTCCGATCTCGCTGACGAAGCGATCCGCCTGTGTCGGATCGTGGCTGAGCTGCTGCCGCGCGAACCCGAGCCGCTCGGTTTGCTGGCCCTGATGGAGTTTCAGCGATCGCGCTTTGGCGCCCGTGAGGAGCGCGATGGCACCCCGATCCTGCTGGCAGGTCAGGATCGGCGCCGCTGGGATCACGGGCAGATCGCCCGAGCTCGGCAGGTTCTGGCGCGCGCCGATGCTGTAGCGCGGGCGCGAGGTGTCGCACGTGGGCCGTACGCGCTGCAGGCGGCGATCGCCGAATGTCATGCGGTGGCTCCGAGTGTCGCGGAGACGGATTGGGCGCGCATCGTCGTGCTGTACGACATCCTCGGTCGCATCGCCCCGAACCCGATCGTGGAGCTCAATCGGGCGGTGGCGGTGTCGATGGATGCCGGTCCCGCCGAGGCTCTGCGGCTGGTGGATGATCTCGTCGAGCGTGGTGAGCTCAGCGGATCACCGCTCGTGCCGAGCGTCCGCGGTGAGCTGCTCTCGCAACTGGACCGACGGAGCGAAGCGCGGGAGGAGTTGCTGCGGGCGGCCGGAATGACCGAGAACCGCGCGCAGCGCTCGGTACTGGAGCACAAGGCTGCGAACATCGAACGCGAGTCCGCGGACATTGAGCGCGAGTCCGCGGACATCGAGCGCGAGGCCGGGGCGCTCAACGACACCACAGAGGGGTCCAATTGAGCGCGGGCTTCTGCCGGCTCCGTCGCAGATGCTCTCATCCCGCCATCTGTCATTGATCATCCCGCCAGCGGTCGCGGTCGTTGATCATCCCGTCGCAGTCGCTGATTATCCCGGCATCGTCACGCAGTTCGCGGCTCTCGTTCGCGTGCGCTGAGAGTTGCCGGTCGAGCGGAATCATCGTTCGGGCGTCGTGACTGATCACCTTGCCCCGGCTGTCGCTGTGAGGAGGGCGGCGCATTCTCGCGCCAGGGTGGTCGGTCGGGAGGTGGTGGCGGATCCCACGCCCACGCCCACGGCGCCTTCGTTCGCAACGCACGGGGCGTCGCCGGCTCGCCGCGAGGCCCCAGATGGCCTGCCGGTGGCACGAGAATGAACGCGCCGTGGCCGTCGCGGATGATCTTCCACCCGTTGTTGTGGAGCTGCATGTGGTGGAACCGGCAGAGCAGTATGCCGCGGTCGATGTCGGTTCGGCCGTTCTCGGTGGCGACGTGGTCGATGTGGTGGGCCTCGCAGTACGACGCCGGCACGGGGCATCCTTCCCCGGCGCATCCGCCGTCGCGAACTGCCAGCGCGATCTTCTGTTTCGTCGTGAACAGGCGCTGCTCGTGTCCGACATCGAGCGGGTTGCCGCCACTGTCGATGGTGACAGTCACGGTTCCGTTCATGCAGATGTTGCGGTCGACGACCGATCCGGGAAGGGCATCCCCGCCGTCTTCGGCGTGGCCGGTCTTGATGAGCCGCCCGATCGGGTCCCGTGGCCCGTCGGCATCGCCCACCATGACGATCCGCACCCCGGGTTGACGCGCCCCGAAGACATCCGAGGCGTTGGCAAGTGCCCCGGCACGGATGAGATCGACGAACAGGTCGTACTCGAGCTGCTCGTTGCTGCGCGGATCGTCCGAAAGCTCCTTGGCGGCGGCGCGGTCGGCATCCGAGATGAACCGGGGGCCACCACGCCGTGGACGCAGCGCCGCGGCGAACGTCGACCGCAGCCAGAGCGCCATCTCATCGTCGAGAAGCAAGTGGCCATGGTGTTGCCCGTGCTGATCGATCCACATGCGCAGCGACCGCTTCTCGTACCGCTCCTGGAACCGGTTCTCGGCGCCGACGGGGTCGAGGATGTCGCGCAACTGCCGGGCCCGAGCGCGCAGCTCCTCAACGGATGCCCCGGCCACCGCCTCATCGACGAGCGTCTCGGCCGCGACCGACCACGCGAGAGCAGCGGATGCCGGGTCCACCCCATCAGCCTCGGGCTCACCCAGACCACCACGGATCGCATCGTGCTGCGCCGTTGTCAACCGACCGGCCCACAGGGCTGACTGCAGCGGAGCGTGCCACGGCGCGCGAGTGGCGTCGGGGGAGTCATCCGTCGCCGGTGCCTGCTCAGCACCCGAGGCAGCAGCCGCATCCGGCGCCGCGCCATCGAGCAGCGACTGCCCGACGCGCACCTGCCGCAGCGCATCAGCGCGCGTTCCGCCGGTGATCGACTGCACCAGAGCAACCGGTGACGCGTGCCCCTGGGTGGCCGCGAGCCCGGAATGTCCGTTCTCGCGCTTCGACCGCTGGGCGGCGACGCCCGCGACCACCGACTGCAACCGTTCCGCGTCGTTCGCGATGCCGGTGACCTCTCGCAACACCTCCAACACGGATGCATCACTGAGCGCCGCGGCGCCCGACGGGAGGCTCGAGGGCTCGACATCCAGCTCAGCGAAGACCGCGAGCCGGTCAAGCCGCTCGCGCATCGCCGTGAGGATGTTCATACGCTCACTCTCTCACCGACCTCCGACATTCATCGCGGGCCGCAACAGAACCGAAAACAGCCTGTGGACAGGTCATTTCTCAAGCCGCCTGGGGAGGAACCGACGCCCGCGAACGCACACGACCTAAGCTCGACACCAGACCGACATCGGCGCACCCAGGCCCGGAAAAGGAGTGGCATGATCAACCCCACCCGCCCGCGCGCCGACGCACCGACAGGCACCCCGCCCGTGCCGCGCGCTGACCTCGCGGTCGCGGCTGCTGCCGTCATCCTCGCCGCGGTCGCCCTCGTCGCCTCGAGCCTGCAGTCGGGCTTCGCGCCCCTCATCACACTGACCCTCACCCCACCCGGAATCGCCCCGGCCGACGGCGGGATGATGATCGTCGTCACTCCGACGCCCGACGTGTGGCCCGGCATCCAGATGGGCGCGGCGATCGCCGTACTGCTGCTGTTCGTCGCCGCGATGCGCCTGCTGCTGCTCGTCCCTGCCGTCCGCAGACGTCACGCCACGGATGCCGCAGCCGATCGCCACACCTGGCGCTGGATCGAATACTCGCAGCTGGCCGGGGTCGGCACCTTTCTCGTCGCGCAGCTGAACGGCATCACCGAGGTCACGAGTCTCGTGCCGATCTACGCGCTGGGGGCGGCCGGAGCGCTCTTCCTCATCGTCCACGATCACCGCGCCGCGACCGGCCGCTTCGGCGGTCCCGCTTTCGCCCTCGGATCTGCGGTCGCCATCGTGCCGTGGGGTGTCATCGCCTTCGCGCAGATCACGACCCTCCTCGCCGGCTTCGAGGTGGCGGCATCCGTTCGCGTCGTGACTTTGCTGGTGCTGGCGGCCTCGGCATCCGTCTGGGTCGTGACCGGATGGCGTGCCCGCCGTGATCCTGAGCGAGCAGACGGATGCCGCACCGACGCACTCCTCGGCTGGGTTCTGCCTCTGGCGCCCGCCGCGCTCGTGCTCTCGACCCTCTGGGTGGGCTGAGTCGGGCTCTCACGCCTTGGGATCGCCGGTTCGCCGTCGGGTACGCGCCGACAATGCACCCGCTGCCCCGCGCTGGTCGATCCCTGTCGTGAATGATCCGTGTATCGCGATGCGATACGCGATACGCTCGGCTGGTGATCGTGAGCTTCCGACACAAGGGACTCCAGGCGCTCTACGAGTCAGACTCGAAGAGGGGCGTCCAGCCGGCACACGCGCCGAAGCTCACTCGCATCCTGGGTCTCCTCGATGTCGCGCAATCGTCCGCGGACCTCGCGATCCCGGGATTTCGGACACACGAACTGAGGGGCGACCTCGCTGGCCACTGGTCGATCTGGGTCAACGGTAACTGGCGAGTGACCTTCAGATTCGTCGGGCAGGATGTCGAGCTCGTCGACTACCAGGACCATCACTAAGGGAGGAGCATCATGATGAAGAGCCCACCGCACCCAGGGCAGATCATCGGGGAGGACGTGCTCGGCGAACTGGGGCTGACTGTCGCGGTAGCGGCCGCACGACTCGGCGTTTCCCGCGTCACGCTTAGTCGTGTCATTCACGGACACTCCGGGGTGAGTCCGAACCTCGCGGTCCGTCTCGAGCGCGCGGGCGTCGGGACGGCCCGCGCTTGGATGGCGATGCAGACGAGTTTCGACCTCGCCCGCGAACTCGAAGGCAAGAGCCACGACGTCGAGCCCCTCGTCGTCGCGTGACAAACGTGGAGGCTTTCGAAGCGTTCGAGTGGGCCCAGGAGGTTGCCGCCTACCGGCACGCCAAGGCTGAGGATGACGGCACCCGCGTGACCCTCGATGAGCTGAGCGCTGTTACAAAGACAAGTGCAGCCGCAGGGCGTCGTCGAGAGCGCGGAGCGATTCGCCGGTGATGCGTCCGGTGACGCGGCTCACGCGCGAAATCGACACTGCGCGCACCTGTTCGGCCTGGGCTTTGCTGGGCCGGGGGAGTCCCGATTCTTCCGGCGAGAGAAGCACCTGAAACGGATGAACCGTCGAGATGTTCGAGGTCACCGGCACGACCGTGATCACCCCGTGGCCGGTGCGCGCAGCGCTGAGGTTTGCCGTCGCGTTGCTGACAACGATGGCCGGGCGAGTTCGCGCGGCTTCGGATCCGACGGTTGGATCGAGATCGACGAGCACGACGTGACCGCGCCGCAACGCGCGCACAGGGTCTGTCACGGCCGCGCAAGTCCGTCGCCGGATGCCGCATCCCACGCATCATCGGCAGGTTCGGCGAAGGTGTCGGCGTAGGCATCCGCGAGTCGTTCTTCGCGCAGCACTCGCACGGCGTCTTGCACCGCCGCGGACCGACTGGAATAGACGCCAGTTCGAGTCTGGTCGTCGAGGAACGCGAGGTCATCGGTGCTGAGGCTGAGGCTGACTTTCACGTGCACCATTCTTCGATGCTACCGAAGTAGCAAGATCACGGGTGGAGTGAGTTGGGGATGCCTGATAACAAGAACACAGCAGGGGAGGAGTGCATGCAAAATGCAGGCATCCGCGCCTACTCTGGCGCTATGCCGGTGAACATCACGATCCGCAACGTGCCCAATGAGGTGCGCGACGAGCTCGCTGCCCGCGCGGCGCGGTCGGGCATGTCGCTGCAGGAGTTCCTGAGCGCAGAGTTCGTCCGCATCGCGAGCACGCCCAGCGCGGCGGAAGCAGCGGTGCGTGCGCGACTGGCCGCCAGTGTGAATCCCGCCCTGACAGCGGACGAGATCGTCGCTGCTGTCCACGAGGGGCGTCGATGACAACGGATGCCGATAGCGTGGCACCCGCGCCCGTTGTGCTCGACGCATCAGTCGTTGTGGCCATGGTCGCGTGAGGCGGCGAGCTCGGATACGTCGCACTTGCCGAACTCACGAGCGCCACGCTCGTGACCTGTAACGCCCGGGTGCAGAGCACCCCGGGTGCGACGGCTTCGGTGGAGGTATTCGCGTAGACAAGCCCGACGGCTATCGGCGATGTCACCTTCGCGGCCTTCCGCACGTACATGAATGTGCGGCAGATCACCGTGATCTGCACAGCGAAGGGAGTGTCACATGGATTCTGTCCGAGTCAACCGGGATGAGTTCATCAAAGTCGTCCAGCGGAATCGGGACGCACATCGTGACGTCTTCGAGCGCGCGCTCGAGGGATATCGCGAGCGGTGGATCCAGGAGCTGGAGACGCGCCTTGCCGACATTCGGCGCGGCGGGCAGGTGGACCAGTACTTCCGGCTGCCCGAGCCTGAGGACCACACTGACGACTATGACCGCATCCTCACGATGGCGGCGATGTCGGTCGACGAGGAACTCAGGTTCTCGGAGGAGGAGTTCGCGCAGTACGTGATGGACCAGTGGTCGTGGAAGCGCGAGTTCGCGCGCACCACCGCTCAGTACGTACCCGAACGGAGGGTCGCCCGCCGCGGCTGAACGCAGCGGCGCTGGAGCGGGCTCGGGTTCAGCGCCCGTCCCGCTCCAGCACGTCGCGGAGCCGATCGAGCGCGCGGCGTACAGCCTTCTTCGCGGCGTCGCGGGAGATTCCGGCCCGGAGTGCGACCTCGTCGATCGGTAGGTCAGCGACGACGCTCCAGACGATGAGTTCGACGTCCCGCGGATGCTCCTGTGCCAGCTGCTTCAGAGCTTCTTCGATCGTGATGCGCGTGGCAACAAGCGTGCTCAGACTCGGCGAGCGGTCATCCAGTGCGCGGTGCAAGCGCTCTTCGACGAGTGGGTCGTCGATGCCGGCGAAGTCGACCGGATCGGCCGGCCGACGCTCCGTATGACGATACATATCGATCGCCGCGTTCGTGATCACGGTTCGCAGCCACGCTTTGGGGACGAGTGGAGTTCCGTCATCGGCCTGCGGTAGCGGGTCGCGACCGAACCTGTGAAAGTACGACTCCATCACTCGCGTGACGAGGTCCTCACGATCAGCCGCCGGCCAGCCTGCGTATTTCGCGGAGACGACCTTCGTGATCTCCCGCTCGACCGCCTCGAAACTCGGGTTGTGCGTACCGTTCCTGCCGAACTCGCGCATCGCCAGCCTCCCTCGTGGGATTCAGCGTAGGGAGTGGGTGCGACATCCGACTGCGCGTTCATCATTTCGTCGACTGGTTGTCCCAGTTCGTGCACGACAGCCGTATGAGTCCGTGCCGGTGTTCAACCCCTCCGGTGGAACGAGGGAATCATGACCAAGACGACAGTGCCGATCGTGAGGGCCAATGCGAGCAGGCTGACCGCGAGCCTGTGGATCGGGGGAGACCTCGACACGAGGCGCATGACCACAGCACGCGCCCAGCTCGCGGAGCTCACGGCGGCGGGGATCGACACGATCATCGACTGCCGGGCCGAGTGGGATGACGCGGACTGGGTCACCGAAGAGAATCCGCAGATCGACTACCTCTGGATCGGGGTGGATGACGCGGGCCAACGGATGCCGTACGACTGGTTCGACGAGGGCACGGCCTACGCGCTCGAGCAGATCGCCGGCGGACACGTGGTGCTGTCGCACTGCCACATGGGCATCAACCGCGGTCCCAGCATGGGTTTCGCGATCCTGCTTGCACTCGGGTGGGATCCGATCGAGGCGCTGGACCTGATCCGCCGTGAGCGGCCGATCGCCTTCGCCGCCTACGCCGAGGACGCCCTGGACTGGTGGCTCCACACGACGGGCGCGGCCGCCCCGGAGCGGCGCCGCCAGCGCACGCGCCTCGCGCAGTGGCGGCACGAGAACGCGATGGATGTCGCGCGCGTCATCCGTCGCATCCGCACGGCGGGGGTGGCGTGATGGGAGCCGATGCTAATGAAAGTCGACACAGACGAGGTCGGGAGACAAAGGCGAGGAGTCGACACGGCGGCAGGCGTGAGAGCGCGGCAGGCTCTGAGCTCGAACTTGCTCATGAGTATGCAGCGGACTGGAAACACGGCGTGATCCAGCGCCAGCAGGTGAGCCCACGATTCGATCGGACGATATACAGCGTGGGTGGCGTGAAGGTCGTACGAGGTGGGCTCCCGGGGCTTGGGCGCCGTTAGGCAAAGTCCGCCTCGGCGCCTCGGTCGCGGCCGCAGCCGCGATGCGTCTCGCATTCAGTTGGATGGTCGCTTGAGAAGTCTCTGCGGCGGTAGGTTGAGGGGCGGTTGCGGCTTGCCGCGTTGGCGCGATGATCCGATGTCGATAGTGGGGGAGTACGAGTGTCCGTCTTGAATCTTGTAGGGGCGAGCACGGTTGCATGGTCGGATGCGCCAGCGGGCGCGACCGACGCGATCGTCGTCCTTGGTCGGGATGACGCCGGGGCAGGAGCGATCCAGGTCGGTGTCGCCCGCCTGGTCGCGCGGCCCACGAAGGGCGTGCTGAACGACCTGTGGAAGTCGCGCGGTACGCGGGCACCAATGGGCTTCATCGTCGCGGCCGTCACGCACGACGGCGTATGGATCTACTATCCGTCCGCGGGGGCGCCGCCCATCCGCCCGTTGGCGGTCGAGCAGGCGGAGCGCCAGCTCCAGTCAGTACTGGAAGAGGTCAATGGGCTCGCCGCTCACGGGCGCATTCGCGCCATCCAGGAGGCGATGTCCTCGGCGGGCACGGACGGCTTCTCCAACCACTTCCTGTTCGCCACCTATCACCTAAATCGTGACGTGCCCCGCCGTGCCGATTGGGAGTCAGCAGGCCAGAAGGCGATGCCGATCTTGCCCAAGCGCGGCATCGATCTGGTCACCGCGCTCGGGTTCGACGCCGAGCCCGCCGGATCGGAGCGGCTGCTCGTCCTGCGCACTTCCAGCGGCCCGCGCCGCGCTGTCGCAGTGCTGCTGCGTGACGACGAGCACTTCGATCAGAAGTCCACGACGTACCAGCTCACGCCCGTGGCCAAGGCGCTGGAGATCGCTGGCCGCGAGAATGTGCCGTGGGTGATCGCACTCCGCAAGTCCACGCTGCGGCTCTATCCCGGTCGCGATGGCGTAGGCGTCGGCCAGCGCGGCCAGTCGGAGACTTACTTTGAGCTGGATCTCGATCTGCTCGACCCCGAGCAGGCCGCGCTCTTGACGCTCATTTTCTCCGCTGATGCTTTGGACGCGGATGGTTCCGCGCAGCAGATCCTCGAAGGCTCGGGCAAGTACGCGGCCGACCTCGGCACGCGGCTGCGTGACCGCGTGTATGAGGGCGTGGTGCCTCGGGTGGCGCTCGCCATTGCTGATCAGCTCCCGTCGCTCGGGCTCGCCCTCGACGCGAACGGGCTCCAGACCGCGTATCGGCTCACGATGCGCACCCTCTTCCGACTGCTGTTCCAGGCATACGGCGAGGCCACCGAGCTACTGCCCGCGGGTCGCAACGACCACTACGACGCGAACTCGCTCCAGGCTTTTATCAGCCGCGAGCTCGATACTGCCCCAGGCCAGTTCTCCACCGAGTCTTCAGCTATCTGGTCAGATCTCACCCAAGTGTGGGACGTGATCTTCCACGGCAACTCTCGCTGGGAGGTGCCCGCCTATGGCGGGAGTCTGTTCGACCCTGCCTCGGAAGAAGGTGCCCTGCTTTCGCGCCTCAAGCTTGCCGACAGCGTTATCGGCCCCGCCCTGCGGGAGCTCCTCAGCGAGGAGACAATCGATCAGACCCGGGGGCCCGTCGACTTTCGCAGCCTTCAGGTGCGCGAGTTCGGTACCATCTATGAGGGCCTGCTGGAGTCCAGCCTCTCGCTCGCCGAGCAGGACCTCACCGTCGACCGGAACGGCGCATACGTTCCCGCGAAGGACGACGATGAGGTCGTCGCGCCCGCGGGTCGCCCGTACTTCCACTCCGCCTCGGGGGAGCGCAAGGCGACCGGTTCGTACTACACGCCGAAGATCGTCGTGGATCACCTCATTGAGCGGTCGGTCGAGCCCGCGCTGAAGGCCCACCTCGACCGGATCAAGACCCTCATGGACGAGGGCAAGGAACGCCAAGCTTCTGACGCCTTCTTCGACTTCCGCGTCGCCGACCTGGCGATGGGATCCGCCCACTTCCTCGTCGCCGCCGTAGACAAGATCGAGCGCGGCATGCGCGACTTCCTCACCGCCACCGAGGTGCCAGGCGTGCGGGCTGAACTCGCACGCCTCGCGGAGAAGGCGCGCGAGGCACTCGGGCAGGACACGGAGGGCGCAAAGGCGATCACCGACGGCCAGCTCCTTCGCCGCCAGGTGGCCCGCCGCTGCATCTACGGCCTTGACATCAACCCGCTCGCCGTCGAGCTGTCGCAGCTCGCCCTCTGGATCCACACCTTCGTGCCCGGCCTGCCGATGTCGAGCCTCGACCACGGCCTCGTCCTCGCCAACTCTCTCACCGGCATCGGCACCATCGACGAGGCGATGGACGCGCTGAAGGCCGACGGCCTGTTCGAGCAGATCATCCGTGAACCGCTGACGGCCGCACGCGACCTCCTCATCGACTACGCGAACGCATCCGAAGCCGACAAGTCCGAAGTCGCGGCGGGCGCGGAAATGCTGGCGAAGGCGCGAGACGCCGCTGCCCCGGCCAAGGCGATCTTCGATGTG
Organism: Microbacterium sp. NPDC076895; assembly: GCF_040687115.1. Classification (NCBI taxonomy): domain Bacteria; kingdom Bacillati; phylum Actinomycetota; class Actinomycetes; order Micrococcales; family Microbacteriaceae; genus Microbacterium; species Microbacterium sp. NPDC076895. Next base: position 162,308 of record NZ_JBFBMQ010000001.1, on the reverse strand, counting down.
GCCGTCGCCAAGCGCCTGGGCGTGACCATTGACGAGGCATGGAACGCCGAGCAGTTCACTGCCCTCGCGGCAATGCGCGAAGTGCGCGAGGCCGTCGGTCGGCTCCAGCCTGCGCACATGCCGTATCTCTTCCCCGAGGTGTTCCTCCGTGACCGGCCCGGTTTCGACGTGTTGGTGGGCAACCCGCCCTGGGAGGAGTTGCACGTCGCGGAGCATCACTGGTGGGGGCTTCGCTTGCCAGGTCTGCGCTCGATGCCGCAGTCGAAGCGCATCGTTGTGCTTCGTGAACTTCGTGAGAATCGGCCCGATCTTGAGTCGCAATACTTGGCCGAGATTGAGCAAGTCAATTCGCTGCGGCGGGCCATTGCAGCGGGGCCATTCCCTGGAGTCGGCGCTGCACATCTCGATCTCTACCAGATGTTTGGGTGGAGGAACTGGAGCTTGTTGCGCGAAGGGGGTCGCGCTGGGCTGGTTCTGCCCCGTGGCGCGCTCTCGGGCGCGTCACTTGCGGAGTGGCGTCGCTCGGTTCTCGCAGGGGGTTCTTTCGCTGACGTGTGCTTCCTGACCAACAACATGCAGTGGGTATTTCCAAACGTCCATCCTCAGTACACGGTGGGTCTCACTGTCTTGGAGCGCGGCGCGGATCATGTCGTGCGGTTCGCAGGGCCCTTCTTCAATCAGTCGGAGTTCGTTTCGGGAGCTGCCACTACGGCGGAGGTTCCTGCCGAAGAGTTCGGGTCGTGGTCCGAAACTGCGGCATTCCCGCTGATCCCAGACACGGCGGCTGCGCAAGTCCTGCGAACGATGATGCTCTCAGGTGTCTTCCGCAACACTCCGCCTGACGTGGATTTCGCTCTAATCCAGGGAGACCTGAATGCGACAAAGGACAAGCCAGTCCTTGAGTTCGATGTCGAGGAGTCGCGCGGACGCATTCCAGTTGGTACCGGTGCTTCCTTCAATATTTGGAACCCAGATGCTGGGGTTCCATACGCGTACTCCCCGGTGGATGTGCTGCGTCCGTACCTCCGACGAAAGTTTGAAGGGGCTGCACGGACTTCGCGTTCGGCCTATTCGGGCATGACGCTACCTGAAGGACGCCTACAGCTCGACCAGGCCCGGATCGTGTACCGAGGCATCGCGCGCGCGACGGACACACGAACCTCCATTCCTTGCCTTGCGCCGCCTGGGCGAGCAATTGTCGATCCCGCTCACATGGTTGTCACCCGTCGGGGGTCAGCGCGACACGAGGCGTTCCTGTTGGGGGTGATGGCCTCGATACCGTTCGACTGGAGTGCACGGCGGTGGGTTGAGCTTCACCTGACCTTCGGAATCTTGACTCGGCTCCCGGTGCCGTGGTCGAAGTTCGAGTCAACCATCGCGGCTCGGACGGTTGTGATTGCAGGTCGCCTCGCGGCAGTCGACGAGCGGTACAAGACCTGGGCCGAAGAGGTCGGAGTCGAGGTCGCGACGGCCGTCGATGAGGCGACAAAGATGGAGCTGATCGCGGAACTCGACGCACTTGTCTCGCTCCTCTACGGGCTGACGCAGGAGCAGGTCGAGCACGTCTTTGCCACGTTCCATCGTGGCTGGGACTACGCCGCCCGGCTGGAACGTGTGCTCGCGTACTACGAGCAGTGGAAGGACGCGGCATGACCGACCAGCTTCCGGTCTTTGCGACGAACCGGATCGCGCCGCCGATGACGGTGCGCGAGGAGGTGCGTCGGCTGTTCCGGGTCAACCGGGAGGCGCTTGCGGTGCCGCCGAGCGCCGCGATTGCGACGGCCTACATCAACCCGGCAGGGTTCCTGTTGCTCGCTGATGAGTTGGAGAAGCTGCCGCGCATCCGCATCCTGCTCGGGGCCGACCCGGTGCCCGATCCGCTGCTGCCGGTGGATGCCGACGCGACGCTCCAAAAGCGACTCGATGCGGCGCTGACCGACCATGTGCGCTGGCTGAAGGCGGAGCGCGACGCGCTCGGGTTCGAGCTTCGGGCTACCCAGTCGGCGCAGCGGCTCGTGGCGTGGCTGCGTGCCGCCGACGAGCGCGGTGAGCCGATTGTGGAGATCCGCCGCTATACGGGCGGGTTCCTGCACGGCAAAGCGTTCATCAGCCACCATCCGACGCATCCCGCGTATCTCGCGGGGTCGTCGAACCTGACCTACGCTGGGCTCACGCGCAACGCCGAGCTGAACGTCGGCGCGTCTGGGCAGCACGGGTCGACGCCGCAGGTGATCGACTGGTTCGAGGAGTGCTGGGCCGACTCCGAAGTCTTCGACCTGGCGGGTCTGTACGAGCCGCTGTGGGCCGAGCACACCCCGTGGAGCGTCTTCCTCCGCATGTTGCTGGCCCGCTACGGCGAGCACCTCGACGATGAGCAGGCTGGTCCGACGCGCTTCGAGCTGACCCGGTTCCAGGCCGACGGCGTGAAGCGGATGCGGCGGCTGTTGGAGGAGATCGGCGGCGTGCTGGTGGCCGACGAAGTGGGTCTTGGTAAGACTTTCCTCGCGCTCGAAGTGATCGCAGCGGCCACCGAGCAGCAGCGTCAGCGTGTGCTTGTCGCAGCTCCCGCAGCGCTGAAGGCATCGGTGTGGGACCCGGTGCTGGAGCGGTACGACATCTCTCGCCGCGTCTCGGTGCACTCCTATGAGGAGATTCGCAGCCGCATGGACCCGGGGCACCCGGAGCACCTCGGGTTCTACGAGCGTGCCGAGGACGCTGCGCTGGTGATCGTGGATGAGGCGCACAACCTGCGGAACGCGGGAGCTGCGCGCTCGGAGGCGTTGGATCGGATTATCCTCGCGGGGCGGCACCCGAAGAAGGTCGTGCTGCTGACCGCGACGCCGGTGAACAACTCGCTCATCGACCTGGAGACCCTGGTCAAGTACTTCATCCGCGACGACGCGCGCTTCGCCTCCATCGGCATCCCGTCGATCCGCAAGTACATCCGCGACGCGCAGGCGCTCGACTCGGAGGCGCTGACGCCCGCGCACCTGTTCGACCTGATGGATCAGGTCGCGGTGCGACGCACCAGGAAATTCGTCAAGGACAACTATCGCGGCGAGACGATCGCCGGGCCGGGCGGCAAGAAGATCCCGGTCGAGTTCCCCGATGCCGACGTGCGTCGCGTGGACTATCAGCTCGATGCGCCGGGCGAGGCGTTGGTCGATGCGGTCACCTACGCGCTCGACATCCCCGACGATGAGGCGCATGTCGCGTCGTTCAGCGTGCGCCGCAGCGACCTAGGGCGGCTCCTGCTTGCCCGGTACGTTCCCAGTAGGTATCTGAGGACCGAGGACCTGAACAAGACCGAGGTCTCGAACATGGGGCTGCTGCGCTCCGCGCTACTCAAGCGCCTCGAATCCTCCCCGACTGCGTTGGCCGGCACGCTCGGTGTGCTCATCCAGACGCACGAGGCGTTCCTCTCGGCGTTGGGGAAAGGCACGGTGCTGGTCGGTGGCGCGCTGCGGGACTATGTGAACTCCGAGTCAGAGGACCTTGACGAAATCGTCGCCGGTCTCGACGAAGACGATGAGCATCAGGCCACGCCTGCCGCGTTGTACGACGCGGAGCTGCTGGCATCGGATGTTGAGCGCGACCTCGTGCTGATCCGTCAACTCCAGTCGCTCGCTCAGGCGGCGGCGCACGACGGCGAGCCGAAGGTGGCGGCACTGCTCGCCGAGCTGGAGCGGATCGCGGCCGAGGCCGAGAAGCCCGCCGTGACGAACGCCCCCAGCGGCGACCGGCGGAAAGTCATCGTGTTCTCCACTTACGCTGACACGATCCGCGACCTGCACGAACGCCTTGTCGCTGCGCTGGACGCGGTGCCTGACGGCTCGCCACTCGCGGCGTACCGCGGCCGGGTCGCCCCCGCGGTGATCGGCGAGTTCGCCTCGGGCAAGCGCGGCGGCATCGACCAGCCCACTCGCGCGAAAGCGGTCGCCAATTTCGCGCCCCGTACTGCGGGCCAGCTCCGCGACGATGGCACTCCCATCGAGGCAGACCTCTACGACATCCTGCTGACGACCGACGTGCTCGCCGAAGGCGTGAATCTCCAACAGGCAGCGCACATCGTCAACTACGACCTGCCGTGGAACCCGATGCGCATCGTGCAGCGCCACGGCCGTGTCGACCGCATCGGCAGCCAGCACAAGTCGATCGAACTCGACGTGTTCTTCCCGGCCGAGCACCTTGACGAGTTCCTCGGGCTGGAGCAGACCCTGATCCGCAAGCTTCGGCAGGCGGATGCCGCCATCGGCGCGGGGAAGGTGCTCCCAGGGGTTTCGCACTACCCGCCGCAGGAGCACTACGACCCCGACGCGATCGTCGGCGAGATCGAGGAACTTATCGAGCAGGGAGGCGGCTCGGCTGCGGGATCGGGGGAGGAGTACCGGCGACGGCTCGCTAACGCGCTCGACGCCGACCAGGCGCTCCGCGGACGGCTCGAAGACCTGCCCTACGGTATCGGCAGCGGATTCGTGAACCCGGCCGTCGCCGGCCGCTCGTTCGTGTTCTGCATGAAGATGGGCGACACCGGACACATCTGGTTCCGCAACGTGAATGCCGACGACGCCTGGCAGCCCGTCGCCGACGAAGAAGGTCGAGTCGTGGTCGACGACACCCTGATCTCGCTCGTCACCGCAGACCCCGGCAAGCCCGACAGGCCGCGCTCCCTGCCGAGCGAGGCGTTCCGCGCTGCCTATGAAGCGTGGGCGCTCGCCCAGGAGGACGCGCACGACGAATGGATGCGGGCCACCGATCCGAACGCCCTCGCTGCCGAGATCCCGGTATCCTTCCGCGACGCGCGAGAGGTCATCCTGAACAACGGCGGGCACCTCGGTGCGGCGCAACTCCAGACGATAAAGCGCCTCAATACCGTTCCGACTGCCAAGGCTCGGAAGGCGATGCGAGCTGCGCTCCGCACGCCCGGGAAGCCGGAGGATGTAGTGGCTGAGATCATCCAGGTGCTCGACGCATTCGGCATCCAGCCCGCCGAGAAGGTCGAACCGCTTCCTCCAATCGCGCTGGACGACGTGCGCCTCATCGCCTGGATGGCTGTCGAGGGAACGAAGACTGAGGGGCTCATTTCTCAAGCAGCTGTCGAGGATTAGTTGAGGCGCTCGCAGCGGATTCGGATCGAGAGTTAGCCCGATGAACCGGGCTTGAGGTGAGACATGAAAACTGATGTAACCACTCCCCAGGGCATCTTCGGGATGCCGCAGCACCTCACGGTCCCTCTGTATCAGCGTCCGTACGTATGGAACGAGGACGAGCAGTGGGGGCCGCTCTGGGCCGACATCCGTCGTATCGCGGAGCACCGCCTGGGTAGCACGGGGACGCTTGCGACCCACTTCCTCGGGGCGGTCGTGACGCAGCAGGCGGACGCGCAGCCGGTCGGCGTGCAGGAGTTCCTGATCGTGGACGGTCAGCAGCGACTCACTACACTGCAGCTTGTGCTGGACGCGACCGCGGCGGCGTTCACCGCTCGCGAGCTGGCGGCGCTTACCGGTCAGCTCGAGTTCCTGACCCACAACAGTGCGATGTTCTTGGGTACGGACAAGCCCGGGCTGAAGCTCCGCCACACGAACCGTGATCGAGTCGCCTTTCAGGAGGTGATGCAGGCGGACCCACCCATCGAATACGCCGAACTCTCGCACCGTGACTCGCTGATCGTTAGGGCACATGAGTACTTCTACGGCCGCGTGGGCAAGTGGCTCGACGAGGGACCCGAGCCGACGCCAGTGAGAGCCGACGCGCTTTCAGTAGCTCTCCAGAATGCCCTTGAGTTGGTCGTCATCCAGCTCAACGCGAGCGAGGACTCTCAGGAGATCTTTGAGACGCTGAACGCACGCGGCACGCCGCTCACCGCGGCGGACCTCATCAAGAACTTCGTCTTCCAGCGCCTTAAGCTCGAGGGTGAGGATGAAGAGCGCGCGTATAGGGAGCTGTGGCCGTTCGAGTCGAAGTTCTGGGAGACGGAGGTCAGCGTCGGTCGTTACGCGACGACGCGCAGCGCGGTCTTCCTGAGCCAGTGGCTCGTGTCCCGGGTGGGCAAAGAGATCAGCCCCCGCTCGACCTTTACCCGCTTCAAGTTCTTCGTGGAACACGAGACGACGCTCTCGATGGTCGAGCTGCTCCAGTTGATCAGCGAGCAGGCAAAGACCTATCAGCACCTCACCGAGCGTGCCGCGGACGCCTACGCTGACCTCAGTCGTCTCGAACTCCACATGTACCGGATGGGTGTAGCGCAGGTTGAGATCACGAAGCCCGTCGTGCTGTGGCTGACGGAGCCGGGCGCCGGCTACTCGCAGCCGGTCGTCGATCAAGTAATCGGAATGGTCGAGAGCTGGATCATCCGGCGTAGGCTTCTGCGACTGCAGAGCAGCGACCTCGGCCGCATCGCCGCCGATCTCATCTCGGTCGGGCGAGGAGTTGCCGAGCCGGAACTTACCGAAGCAGTCGAGCGATACTTGACCGGTCAACAGTATGCGAGCACCTATTGGCCAGGTGACGCGGAGGTCACCTCGGTGCTCGCGACAGAGCACTTCTACCGTCGGTTCTCGCAGCCAATGCAGCGGCTCCTCCTTCAGGCGGCCGAGGACTGGTACCGCGGCTACACCTCGCCCGGCGCGTCGAGGACGGGCATCCGTGTGGCACGCGACAAGCAACAGATCGAGCATCTTCTGCCGCGGGGGTGGCGGACGAACTGGCCCGTCGACGGTGCTGCAGACGAAGCCGATCGCGATGATCACGTGCACCGTCTCGGAAACCTCACGCTCCTCACGGGATCGCTCAACGCCTCGGTTTCGAACAGCGCGTGGCTCGGAGTGGGGGGGCAAGCGCGCCGCTATGCGCCGTCACGACGTGTTCCTCATGAACCGAGTAGTCGTCGATCGCTCCAGTGAAGGCTGGGACGAGTTGCTGATCGACGAGCGCACCGCTGAGCTTACGAAGGCATTCTTGGACACCTGGCCGGTGCCGGACGGACACCAAGGAAAGGTGATTGATCGATCCTCGCGTCTGTCGAAGGCGACTGCGAGCTACGCCCACCTCATCGAGGCGGGTCTTCTCGATGTGGGCGCGGTACTTGTCTGCACCGACGACCGATGGCCGGATGCGCGGTGCGAAGTGCTGGCCGGGGGACAGGTCCTCTACGAGGGCAAGACGTATTCGAGCCCTGCAGCTGCCGCGAGGGTTGTCCGTGAAGGCAAGAGCGGGAACGCCTGGTACTTCTGGCGGGTCGAGAACGGGCCGTGGCTCAACGCACTTCGTGAACAGCTCCTAGGTGCTCAGGGGAACGGAGAACCCGCTATGGCTCACGACTAGTCGCGACTGGGGAAGCTGCACCACCGTGACGGCGAGGAGAACGCGGTCTGCGAGTCCTTCGTGCACGGGCCGGCCGTCCTCGGTCGTGTCGAGGCCACTGGACACGATCGCGAAACTCGTCTGCCTCAATCGGGAGACTATCGGGGGAGGACACGCCCGTGCGGGCCGCTGAGATCGCGCCAATGTCGGTCGTACCACGGGCAGATATGAGTCAGAGAATCTCCGCTACGCGCATGAGGCGGAGTATCTCGTCGCCGGCACGGGTGAGTTGATCTTGGTCCGCAGCTATTGGGAACACTTGCGGTTCTGTGGAGAAGAAATACAGAACGCCCACGAGACGTCCGCTGTCGCGAAGGGGCGACGCCAGGTATGAGCGTGCACTCGTCGTGTGTCGTTGGACATCCTCTGGCGCGAAACCGAACTCGGCCACCATCCTGTAGTCGTACTCCGCACGGTCTCGAAAGTTAACCCATACGAGGTCGTTCAATCGAAGGCATCTGCCCACCAGCCCTACCGCGGGATTAAGGGTTCGCCACCTCGGACCCCCGAGAGAAGGTCGCGTGTAGTTAGCGACCTGTATGAGGGAGGGAACGGTCTCCGAATCCTCTTCAGAGAGCACGTCAACACGCAAGTGCAATGTTGAGCTGATCTTCGACGGGTCGCAGCCGTGAAACCCACTAACGCAAGAGTTCAGCGCGGACACGATCTCGTTATGGATAGGCGTCGTGATGAGTTTCTGCTGTAGACGTTCGAGCAGTGCGGCACTTCGAGGCGGGAACCGCTTGTCGAGGAGAAGATCTGTGACAACGAACTCGGCAATGCTTGCGGCCGCGAGTATGACCGCTGGAATCAGCGCCCACTCGTAGCGATTTTCCTGGACGAGTAGCGCGAAAAAGTAAGCCGCAACCGCCGCCACAAAGATAGCTCCCAGGCGTGCATAGACTCGATAACGCTGGCGTCGGGATATTCCTCGTAGGAGCGACTTCATAGTTCAGGCTCGGGCCTCGATGAGATCCAACAGTACGAGATCATGCGGCGAGACTCCGAGTTGCTTCGCGGGGGCAATGACGTCGTCCGACACCGGTTCCGCGCTGTGCGGAAGGTGGTGCGAGTTGATCTCGATGCTCTCGCCCTTGAATCCCGCAGCTTCGAGCATGGACCTCAGTTGGGCAACTGGGTACAACGCCGACGGCACCTTTACGGTGCTCCCATCGCGCAGGACAAAGCGCGTTTCCATGCCATCGACTCCAATACCCCCGCGAAGAGCCTTACCCCAGGTCTCGCTAGGAGTAGTTGCGACCAACATGCCGCCCGGTCTGAGTACGCGTCGCGCTTCACTTAGGAAGTTGAGGCCCAGGAAGGGATCGCAAAGAAAGCCGAGCACCAGGTCGAACTCGCCATCAGGGAACGGCAAACTCTCCGCATCGTTCAGCACCCTGAGAAACGAATCCTCTCGCGGCTTGAGGCGGAGCATGGCTTCAGAATTGTCCAGTTGAACGACACGCTGCGGCTCGATTCCCAGGAATTCGTTGGCGCGTCCGCGACCGGCGCCAACCTCCAGCACTTTGCCCGATGGAAGGTTCGATCGGATGCCTGCCAGCGCAGCTACCGTGGTCGCATCGAAGTTGCGACAAGTCTTGTGAACGTTGTCGTAGTACTCGTTGGCGATGGCATCGTACGGCGTCGCATGCACCTGCTCAGTATGGCTTAGGTCACTCCCGCGGCCCAACCGTGAGGCGCGCGCGAGGGTCAGGCGCCGCGCGCCGGGTTCCTCAATAACCCGGCGCGATGCAGGTCCCACTAAAGGTCGCTGATTCGTGCGGCACTCTCACGATCGTGCGTGAAGTCCTCGGGCGTCTCCGCCATCTAGGAGGCCGAGGGGGAGCGGGGCCGCCGTCGAATCGCACCCCCAACTCTGATATCCTGAAGTGTCACTCGTGGGCTTCGTTCTGCATGCCTGCCCGCGGGAACGCGGGGGAGTGACATCGCATAACCCAATCCACCTGGCCTTGGTGCGGCATCCGTTTGCCCGGATTTCGAGCCTGGCCCCGACTACAACACCATCCAAGGACAACCCACTACATGACTACTGCAACGACCGCCCCGGCCACCAAGCAGGTTGCGATCAACGACATCGGATCTGCTGAGGACTTCCTGGCCGCGGTCGAAGAGACCCTCAAGGGCAAGGACTTCAACGACGGCTCGCTCATCGAGGGCACCGTCGTCAAGATCGACCGCGACGAGGTGCTCCTCGACGTCGGATACAAGACCGAGGGTGTCATCCCCTCCCGTGAACTTTCCATCAAGCACGACGTCGACCCCAACGAGGTTGTCAACGTCGGCGACCAGGTCGAGGCGCTGGTTCTCCAGAAGGAGGACAAGGAAGGCCGCCTCATCCTCTCGAAGAAGCGTGCCCAGTACGAGCGTGCCTGGGGCGACGTCGAGAAGATCAAGGAGAACGACGGTGTTGTCACCGGTTCCGTGATCGAGGTCGTCAAGGGTGGACTCATCGTCGACATCGGCCTGCGCGGATTCCTCCCCGCATCGCTGATCGAGCTGCGTCGCGTCCGCGACCTGACCCCGTACCTGGGCCAGGAGATCGAGGCGAAGATCCTCGAGCTCGACAAGAACCGCAACAACGTCGTGCTCTCGCGCCGTGCGCTGCTCGAGCAGACCCAGTCGGAGTCGCGCTCGAACTTCCTCAACAACCTGCACAAGGGCCAGGTCCGCAAGGGCACCGTCTCGTCGATCGTCAACTTCGGTGCGTTCGTCGACCTCGGTGGCGTCGACGGTCTCGTGCACGTCTCGGAGCTCTCGTGGAAGCACATCGAGCACGCATCCGAGGTCGTCGAGGTGGGCCAGGAAGTCACCGTCGAGATCCTCGAGGTCGACCTCGACCGCGAGCGCGTGTCGCTCTCGCTCAAGGCCACCCAGGAAGACCCGTGGCAGGTGTTCGCCCGCACCCACGCGATCGGCCAGATCGCACCGGGTAAGGTCACCAAGCTCGTTCCGTTCGGTGCGTTCGTTCGCGTCGCAGACGGCATCGAGGGCCTCGTGCACATCTCCGAGCTCTCGGGCAAGCACGTCGAGCTCGCCGAGCAGGTCGTGTCGGTCGGCGAAGAGGTCTTCGTCAAGGTCATCGACATCGACCTCGAGCGTCGCCGCATCTCGCTCTCGCTGAAGCAGGCCAACGAGTCCATCGACCCCTTCGGTGTCGAGTTCGACCCGGCCCTCTACGGCATGGTCACGGAGTACGACGAGAACGGGGAATACAAGTACCCCGAGGGCTTCGACCCCGAGACCAACCAGTGGAAGGAAGGCTTCGACGAGCAGCGCGAGAAGTGGGAGCAGGAATACGCTGCAGCCCAGGCGCGCTGGGAAGCCCACAAGGCTACGGTTGCCAAGGCCGCCGAGGCCGAGGCTGCCAAGGAAGCCGACGACAGCTACAGCGGTGCATCTGCATCCGGCTCCGGCTCGTACTCGAGCGAAAGCCCCGTGGGCACGCTCGCGGATGACGAAGCACTCGCGGCCCTTCGCGAGAAGCTCTCGGGCCGCTAAGACCCGGCACCACCCGCGTCACAGCCGGTAGCACCACACAGCAACGGAAGGCCGGGATCCCCACGGGGGTCCCGGCCTTCTGGTGTTGGTGGGGGCGTTTCGTCTCGCTTCGCTCGCTCAACGACCGGGAGCGGGCTCGCTCAACGACCGGAGGTGCTGTGGCACACTGGGCGCATGCATCGGGGGATCGCAGTACTTGCTGTGGGGTTTGTTGGCGTGCTCGGGCTCGTCGGGTGCACCGAGACGACACCCGAGCCGACGAACTCGCCGCGCACCTACACGTACGGCATCTTCGACACCGGGGCCGAAGACGTCGACACGCTGCCCGAAGCTGCAAGTGACCTGCTTTCGGATCTCACACAGAGCATGTCGCGGTACGCCGGCGACGACGACGGCACGCAGGTGTGGGCCGTGCGCGGGATCGGAGCCGAGGGACTCAAGTTCTGCCTTGTGCTGGTCGCCCACGACCAGGCGTCGACCGGATGCACATCTCGCGGCGTTCTCGGTGTGAGCAGAGGGACCTCTGCCACGTACCAGCTCGTGCCCGATGGTGACCCCGCGCCGGACGGAGCCGTCAAGCTCGCCGAGAACGTCTTCGTCGTGCGGTGATCTGTGGCGCGAGGCCTGGCGGCCGGGACCGGTTGCTGACGGCATCCGTCGCGCGTACGGTCGAGCCATGCTGACCGTCGGATCTATCGTCATCCGTGTCGACGACCTCGCCGCGCAGCTTCGGTTCTGGACGCAGGCGCTGGACTACGAGCCGCGGCAACCGATCGACGACGACTTCGCGCTGCTGCGCCCGCGCTCGGGGGACGGCCCCAACGTCTCACTCGACAAAGTGCCCTCGACCCGGATGCTTCCCCCACGCATCCACCTCGACCTGTACGCCGACGACCAAGCCGCTGAGGTCGAGCGGCTCACCGCGCTCGGCGCGCGCGAAGTGCACTGGAGCAAGCGCCCCGCCAACGCTGATTACATCATCATGGAGGACCCCGAGGGCAACCGCTTCTGCGTCATCGACGCCACCCGGTAGTCGGCGCTACGCGGGGTATTACACTGAAGAGCGTCGGTGTAATACGGGGTGTGAGATGAAGCTGAATGCCAAGGGACAGGTGACTATCCCAGCCGAACTGCGCCACAAACACGGTTTCGCAACCGGCGACGAGGTCGAAGTCATTGATGACGGGGGAGTTCTGCGGATCATCCATCGTGACGATCTGACTCCCGGTCAGCGCGCGGTGCTGCGCATACGTGGCGCAGCTGGCCCGGGACCATCCACCGACGAGATCCTCGCGCTGACTCGTGACAGCTGAGCGATCGACGCTCGTCGACACGAACGTCTTGCTCGACGTTCTCACCGATGATCCCCGATGGGGTGCGTGGTCGAGCGACGCCCTGGCCGCGGCGATAGACCGCGGCCCCATCCTGATCAACCAACTGATCTTCGCCGAGCTGTCGGTGAGATTCGCAGCGGCATCCGATGTCGACGCAGCGCTTGCGCCGCTCGCGCTGACCAGAGAAAGCATCCCCTTCGACGCGGGGTTCCCGGCAGCGCAGGCTTTCGCCCGTTACCGACAGCGGGGCGGGTCGCGCTCGGCGGTTCTGCCGGACTTCTACATCGGCGCCCACGCGCTTGTGCGCGGTCACACGCTACTTACCCGTGACGCTCGCAGATATCGCACGTCGTTCCCGGGGCTTGAACTGATCGCTCCGCCTACTCCATCCAGCGAAGAGTGAGCCGGCTCACCGGTCGACGTCACTGAACTGCTGCGTGCCGAGCACCGCGAGCAGGCGCAGGCGGCTGTCGGCATCCGTGCCCGGGGGAGCCGTCAGCACGACGAGGGTCTGCGAGGCATCCTCGGTGAACAGGGCCTGGCAGTCGACCTCGATCGGCCCGATCTCGGGATGGATGACGACCTTGTGGTCTTCGAACCGGCGCCCGACCCGCTGGCTTGGCCACAGCTCGGCGAACTCCGCGCTCTGGGCCTCCAACGCCCGGGCGATCTCGCCAGCTCGCGAACGCGGACCCATCGCCCCATACGCCGCCCGCAGCGACGAGACCAGCGCGAGCGACTGGCGGGCGTGATCGCTCTCGGGGTAGACCGTGCGGGCGGTGTCGGGGTGGGCGAACCAGCGGTAGATGCCACTGCGCTCGAGCCCCGTAAACACCGACGCGTCGCCGAACAGCGCCCGGCCCGGCGCATTCTGCACGAGCGTCTCATCGAGGGCGGTGAGGATGAACGCGGGCACGTCGGTGAGCCGATCCATCATGCGGAGGAGGCCCGGTGACACGAAGTCGCTCGCGGCGCGGTCGGGCGCGCTGTGCCCGGCGACGCGGAAGAGGTAGTCGCGCTCCTCGGCGTTCAGACGCAGCGCCCGGCCGAGCGAAGTGAGCATCTGCGTGCTTGGCTGTGGTCCGCGGCGCTGCTCGAGACGCGTGTAGTAGTCGGTCGACATCGCCGCCAGCTGCGCGACCTCCTCGCGTCGGAGCCCCTGCGTGCGGCGGCGCGCCCCGGCTGAGAGGCCGACATCCTGCGGCTGGAGTGCGGAGCGGTGATGCACGAGAAACTCGGCGAGCGCGTCACGGTCCATTCCGCCAGTATGCGCGGCTGTCGGCATCCGTTCCAGGGACCGCGAATCCCTGGACATCCGCTCTCTGCCGCGGCCTCGCACCCCGGCGCACGGTGGAGACATGAACATCACCGGAAACACCATCTTCATTCCCGGGGCCACGAGCGGCATCGGGCTCGCTCTCGCCCTTCGGCTGCAGGAGCGCGGCAACACCGTGATCGTCGGCGGGCGTCGGACGGCGCTGCTCGACGAGATCCGCGACGCGCACCCCGGCATCGACACGGTGCAGATCGATACGGCGGATGCTGACAGCATCCGTTCTGCCGCCGCTACCGTGCTCGAGAACCACCCCGACCTGAACGTCCTGATCACGATGGCCGGCATCATGCGGGCCGAGGATTGGACCCGTGCGGACGGATTCCTGCCGACCGCCGAAGAGATCATCACGACAAACGTGCTCGGGCCGATCCGGCTCATCGCGGCGTTGATCGAACACCTGCAGACCCGGCCGGATGCCACGATCATGACTGTCTCGTCGGGACTTGCGCACGCGCCGCTGCGGGTCACACCGAGCTACAACGCGTCGAAGGCGGCGATCCACATGCTCAGCGAGACGCTACGGCTACAGCTCGCCGGAACGTCGGTATCTGTGCTGGAGCTCGTGCCGCCGGCGGTGCAGACCGAGCTCATGCCCGGACACGAGGCCAACCCGAACGCGCTGCCGCTCGCCGACTTCATCGACGAGGTCATGACCCTCCTCGAGACGCAGCCCGAGGCATCCGAGATTCTCGTCGAGCGTGTGAAGTTCCTGCGCTACGGCGAGGCGCGCGGCGACTACCTGCAGGTCGTGGCGGCGTTGAACACCTCCGACCCGCACGCCGCGGGGGAGTAGCGCCGGCAACGGTGTGGCTAACTCCTGCAGATCGGTGGCCGTGGGGCTAGATTCCGGCTCAACGGGCCGCTCGCGGCGGATCTTTCAGGAGTTAGCCACGGCCCCGACGGGCTACCGGGTGCCCGCGCGGGCGAGAACGCCCAGCAACTGAAGCTTTTCGGCGCTCTCACTCCCGGGGACGGCCGTGTAGACGAGCAGACTGTGCGAGGTTTCGGCATCCGTCAGCACTTGGCAGGTCAGCTCCAGCAGCCCGACCTCGGGATGGACATACCGCTTGAGCTCCCGGGGACGGATGCCGATCTCATGCCGATCCCAGTACTCGCGGAACTCCGCGCTTTCGGCCAGCAGCAGCTCGACGTATCGCGCAGCGCGCGAGGTCGGCCCGCGCTGCGCGGCGATCGTCCGCAGGCCCGCGGCATACATGCGGGAGTAGAACTCGTGGTCTTCTTCCAAATGGATGCCGCGGGCATCCGGATCGGTGAACCAGCGGTAACCGATGCTGCGCGCGGGGCCGGTGAAGCGCATGAGGTCTCCGACCAGTGCGACGCCCTGGGGAGTTTGCCGCAGCGTCTCGCCCAGCTCGGTGACGACTTCGGCGGGGGTGTCGGTGAGGCGGTCGAGGATCCGCAGCATCCCGGGACTGACGTGCTCGGATGCCGCGCCACGCTCGGGCGGACGATGGCCGGCGAGGCGGAAGAGGTGATCGCGCTCGTCGGTCGACAGGTGCATCCCTTGCGCGATGGCGGCGACCATCTGCTCCGACGGCTGCGGACCCTTCTCGCGCTCGAGACGGGAGTAGTAATCGGCCGACATGTGACACAGGGCCGCGACCTCTTCACGTCGCAAGCCGCTTGTGCGCCGGCGAGCGCCCCGAAAGAGCCCGACATCCTCGGGCTGCAGCGCCTCGCGGCGGGTGCGCAGAAAGTGCGCGAGTCCGGGTCGATCGATCATGTAGGCATCCTCTCCCAGATCGCCGTGCGCAGCCTCGGATCGTCAGGCCGTGGATACGGTTCGCCCGGCGACGGATGCTGAAGCCATCCCTCCGGACGAAAGAAGAATCGACATGCCTCGCACCTACGATCTGCCCCTGCCCGACCTCACCGGACGCCGTGCCGTCGTCACCGGCGGCAGCGACGGGATCGGCTTCGTGATCGCCCGGTCCCTCGCGGGAGCCGGCGCCGAGGTCGTGCTTCCCGTGCGCAACCGCACGAAGGGCGAGGCCGCCATCGCCGGCATCCGCGCGGCGCACCCGGACGCGCAGGTGTCGCTGCGCGACCTCGACCTGTCGTCGCTGGCATCCGTCGCCGCGCTCGGGGAGTCCCTGCGCGAGGAGGGTGCGCCCGTGCACGTCTTGATCAACAATGCCGGCGTGATGCGGCCGCCCGCGCGGCAGGTCACCGCCGACGGATTCGAGATGCAGTTGGGCACGAACCACCTCTCGCACGTCGCCCTGACGGCGCACCTGCTGCCGTTGCTGCGTGCCGGCCGTGCTCGCGTCGTGACCCAGACGAGCATCGCGGCGCGCAATGCGCGGATCAACTGGGACGACCTGAACTGGGAGAGCGAGTACGACGACATGCGCGCGTACGGGCAGTCCAAGCTCGGCTGCGGGCTGTTCGGTCTCGAGCTGCAGCGCTGCAGCGCCGCATCCGGATGGGGGATCACGAGCACGATCTCGCACCCGGGCGTGGCCCCGACGAGTCTGCTTGCCGCGCGGCCCGAGATCGGCAGGACAGAAGACACAAGCGACATCCGGCTCGTGCGACGGATGTCGCGGCTGGGCCTCGCCGGGACGCCGGAGTCGGCCGCGCTGCCGGCGCTCATGGCCGCGACGACCGGAGAGGGTGGCGAGTTCTTCGGGCCGCAGGGCCTCGGACAGGTCGGCGGTCGGCCGGGGCGCCAGAAACTCTGGAAGCCGCTGCGCAGCGAGACGGATGCCGCGCGCCTCTGGGACGCTTCGGAAGAGCTCGCGCGCGTGAGGTTCGCCCCTGCCGCGGCCGCCTGACGCCGACGCACCGGATGCTTCGGAGAGTTCACTTGCCGCAAGCTGCCGGTCAGGCAGCGACGTCGCGGCGTGTTGCGGCAATTGAAGAAGCCCAACCGTCCGGTGGGCTGACCGAGCATCGCTAGTGTGGTCGCGTGACCGACGCTGCAGCATCCGTGCCCGCCGCCCCCGCCGCCCCCGCCGCACCCGCTCGGCCGAAGCTCGTGCTGACCGCGCTGATCCTCGGTGCGCTGGTCTGCAACATCAACCTCGCGGCAGCGAACATCGCGCTTCCCGACATCGGCGACGCGTTCGGGGCGGGGCAGACCGCGCTCAACCTCGTCGCTGTCGGTTGCTCGCTCGGCCTCGCGATGTCGGTGCTCTACCTCGGCGCCGTTGCCGACCGCTACGGACGCAAGCAGCTGCTGGTCATCGGCCTCGGGCTCACGGTCATCATCAGCTTCTTCGCGGCCTTCGCGGCGTCCATCGAGATGCTCGTCGTCGCGCGCATCTTCACCGGTATCGCGGCGGGCATGGCCTACCCGGTGACCCTCTCGCTCATCACGGCGCTGTGGGGGCCTGGCAAGCAGCGCACCCTCGCGATCGCCCTCTGGTCGGCGGTCAGTGCCACCTCAACCGTCATCGGATCGGTGCTTGCCGGCATCCTGCTGCTGTGGTTCTGGTGGGGAGCGGCATTCCTGCTCGCGGTGCCGTTCGCGATCGCCGGGTTCATCCTCGTGTGGCTCTATGTGCCGTCGCACGTCGCCGAGAACAAGGACAAGGTCGACCACCTCGGTGGCGTGATCTCGGTGTTCATGATCGGGTCGATCGTGCTCGGCCTTTCGACAGTGTTCGTGCCGACCACGCGCACGTTCGGCGTCATCCTGCTGATCTCAGCGGTGGTCCTGATCGCCCTGTTCGCGTGGCGCCAGCTGACCGCCAAGAGCCCGCTCTACGACCTGAAGGTCGCCCGGCGCCGGATGTTCTGGGCACCCGCCACGGGCGGTCTCATCGTCTTCGGGTCGCTAATGGGCGCGATGTTCGTGGGTCAGCAGTTCCAGCAGAACATCCTCGGATACTCCACGCTCGAGGCATCCCTCTCGATCGTTCCCGCCGGTATCGGCCTGCTGCTGGTCGCCCCGCACTCGGCAAAGCTCGTCCTCACCCGTGGCTCGCGGTTCACCATGATGCTCGGCTACGTCTTCGTGCTCGTTGGCTTCATCATGGCGTTGTTCTGGAACGAGACCACGCCGTTCTGGTACGTCTCGCTCGGCTACATGGTGATCGGTATCGGCGCGGGATTCGCCATGACACCGGCATCCCGCGCCATCACCGAATCGACTCCGGTCCGCCGAGTCGGGATGGCATCTGCCACCGCCGACCTGCAGCGCGACCTCGGCGGATCCGTCATGCAGGGTGTGCTCGGCGCCATCCTCGCCGCCGGCTTCGCTCACGCGTTCGGCAAGCTCATTTCTGAGTCCTCCGAAGCCTCGAGCATCAGCGATCAGGTCACCGCAGCCCTCCAGGCCTCGTACGCATCGGCGCTGCACGTGGCCGACCAGTACCCGCAGTACAAAGACCAGATCATCCAGGCCGCGCAGCAGTCGCTCGAGACCGGCGCGATCGCGGCCTACGCCGTCGGAGCCGTCGCTATCGCGATCGGCGCGGCGGTCGTCTGGATCTTCCTGCCCAAAAAGTCCAAGGAACTCGAACTCGTCGCCTCCTACGAGAAGGCTGACGCAGACAAGGCCTGAGTCTGGTGGGGGCGCGAACTCCGCAGTTTCGCGCGTACCTCGTAATACCGGTGGCACAACCTGCGAACTTCGCGCCATTCTGCGAACGTGGGAGATGCCGGGGCCGGCGCGTGACATACCCTGCCCCGGACGAAACACTGCTCGGGTGCTGAGACACCCCTCCTCGCGCGGTGCCTCACGGGGCGCACGGTGTCTCGCGCAGCGCGGGGTGTCTCGCGGCGCACGGAGTGCGCTACGTGGGCACGGATGCTGCGCGCAGTGCGCGGGCACGGATGCTGCGCGCAGCGCGCGGGCACGGATGCTGCGCGCAGCGCGCGGGCACGGATGCTGCGCGCAGCGCGGCGGGTGCGTCAGGCGCCGACGTACTCGGCGAGGTGCTCGCCTGTCAGCGTCGAGCGGGCCTTCACGAGATCGGCGGGGGTGCCTTCGAACACGACTCGGCCGCCGTCGTGGCCCGCGCCCGGGCCGAGGTCGATGATCCAGTCGGCGTGAGCCATCACCGCCTGGTGGTGTTCGATCACGATGACCGACACACCCGAATCAACGAGCCGGTCGAGCAGGGCGAGCAGGTTCTCGACATCCGCGAGGTGCAGGCCCGTCGTGGGCTCGTCCAGCACGTAGACACTGCCCTTCTCGCCCATCTGCACGGCAAGCTTCAGCCGTTGCCGCTCACCGCCTGAGAGCGTCGGCAGGGGCTGGCCGATCCGGATGTAGCCGAGTCCGACATCCACCATCCGCCCCAGGATCGTCGCGGCCGCCGGTACCTTCGCCTCACCCGCCCCGAAGAAGGCGAGGGCCTCGGATGCCGACATGTCGAGCACCTCGACGATGGTTTTGCCGGCCAGTCGAAACTCCAGAACGGCTTCGTCGAAGCCCTTGCCGTCACAGACGTCGCAGGGTGACTCGACCTGCTCCATGGGCCCGAGCTGGGTGACGATAACGCCCGACCCACCACACACCGGGCAGGCGCCCTCGGAGTTCGCGCTGAAGAGGGCCGGCTTGACGCCGTTTGCTTTTGCGAAGGCCTTACGGATCGGATCCAGCATCCCCGCGTACGTGCCGGGGCTCGACCGGCGCGAACCCTTGATCGCGCTCTGATCGATCGCGACGACGCCCTCGCGCCCGGCGACCGACCCGTGGATCAGCGAACTCTTGCCCGACCCTGCAACGCCCGTCACGGCGACAAGCACCCCGAGCGGGATGTCGACATCCACGTTCTGCAGGTTGTGCGAGCTTGCGCCGCGAACCTCGATCGCGCCCGTCCGCTCGCGCACGGCGGGTTTGAGCTGCGCCCGGTCATCCAGGTGGCGGCCGGTCAGGGTGCCCGAGGCGCGCAAACCCTCGACAGTGCCCTCGAACATGATCTCGCCGCCATTCGATCCGGCGCCGGGTCCGAGGTCGACGACATGGTCGGCGATCGCGATCGTCTCGGGCTTGTGTTCGACGACGAGCACGGTGTTGCCCTTGTCGCGCAGTTGCTCGAGAAGCCGGTTCATGCGCTGGATGTCGTGCGGATGCAGCCCGACGGTCGGTTCATCGAACACATACGTGACATCTGTCAGCGCCGATCCGAGGTGCCGGATCATCTTGGTCCGCTGCGCCTCGCCTCCTGACAGGCTCCCGGATGCGCGGTCGAGCGACAGATATCCGAGCCCGATGTCGACGAAGGAATCGAACAGGGCGCCGAGGCTTCGCAGGAGGGGAGCGGCGCTCGGTTCGTCGAGGCCCTTCACCCACGCCGCAAGGTCCGAGATCTGCATGGCACAGGCATCCGCAATGCTCGTGCCGGCGATCTTCGACGAGCGTGCCCCCTCGTTCAGGCGCGTGCCGCCACACTCGGGGCAGGGCTGGAATGCGACAGCGCGCTCGACGAACGCCCGGATGTGGGGCTGCATCGCCTCGACATCCTTCGAGAGGAACGACTTCTGGATCTTCGGTACGAGCCCCTCGTAGGTCATGTTCATGTTCTCGAACTTGACCTTGCGCGCCTGGCCGTAGAGAAAATCGTGGCGCTGCTGCTCGGTGAAATCGCGGATGGGGAGATCCAGCGGCACGACGGCGCCGAAGATCTTCACGTACCACCCGTCGGCCGAATAGCCGGGGATGGTGAGCGCGCCGCCGGCAAGCGACTTCGATTCGTCGAACAGCTGCGGGAGGTCGACGTCGTTGATCTGGCCCATGCCCTCGCATCGCGGACACATGCCGCCGGTCACGGTGAAGCTGCGCCGCTCGACCTTCTTGCCCTCCGCCGTCTGCATCGTCACCGCGCCCTTGCCGCTGACCGAGGCGACGTTGAACGAGAAGGCCTGCGGGCCGCCGACGTGGGGCTGGCCGACCCGGCTGAACAGGATCCGCAGCAGGGCGTTGGCATCCGTCGCCGTTCCGACCGTGGATCGGACGTTTGCGCCCATCCGTTCCTGGTCGACGATGATCGCCGGCGTCAGTCCCTCGAGCACATCGACGTCGGGGCGCGGCGGCGTGTTCATGAATGCCTGGATGAACGTCGAATACGTCTCGTTGATCATCCGCGACGACTCAGCCGCGATCGTGCCGAACACGAGCGAGCTCTTGCCCGAGCCGCTCACCCCGGTGAAGACCGTGAGCCGGCGCTTGGGCAACTCGACGTCGACGTTTTTGAGGTTGTTCTCACGCGCGCCCTGCACCCGGATCAGGTCGTGAGCGTCGGCGGCGTGCGGCGTCGGTGCAGGCATGAGCACACGTTAGCCGGATGCCGCGACATCCGTCTTCTCGATTCGTGACGGCATCCGGTCTCTGTGGCCGCCGAGTCGCGCGCGGCCGACGTCACGAACCTCGCAGAATCGCGCGTATGTCGCAGGCATTGCGGGCAGGAGTGCGAAGTTCGCGCGATTCTGCGAACGTCGGCTCGCCGCCGCACCGGGCGACAGCGTGCGTCAGAGGCGGGCGATCTCGACCCGCGGCCGCACGGCGATGTCGGTGAGGTGCACGTCGGGGGAGGCATCCACGAGGAAGCGCACGGTAGCCGCCACCGACGACGGCTTGATGTAACGCTCGGGCTCGTAGGGCGTTCCCATCTCGGCTGACTGGGTGCGCAGCATCCCGGTGTCGGTCTGTCCCGGCGCGAGGGTCACGACCCGCACCCGGTGGCGCTGCTCGTCGATGCGCAGCACGTCGGCAAAGCCTCGAAGCGCGTGCTTGGATGCCGTGTAGATGGCGTGTCCCGGGACCGGACGGGTTCCGGCGCCCGACCCGATGAACACGACGGTTCCCTGGCTCTCGCGCAGCAGCGGCAGCACGTGCCGCGTGAGCTCGGCCGGAGCGAACACGTTGATGGCGAACTGCCGCTCCCAGTCCTCGGGAGTCGCGGTCTCGGTGGTGTGGACCGCGGCAATCGCGGCGCCATGCACGAGAACGTCCAGGCGCGTGAGCTCGGCAGTGCGGGCAGCCAGGGCGTCGGCATCCGTGATGTCCAGTGTCCAGGTGGTCGCGCCGGTCTGCGCCGCCAACTCGCTCAGTGCATCGGCGCTGCGCCCGACGGCAATCACGTCGTGCGTGCGCGCGAGCTCGCGCACGATCGCACTGCCCATGCCGCCGGTCGCGCCCGTCACGAGGGCTTGGGGGCGAACATCGGATGCGGTCATGCAGAACTCCTTGCGAGCGAAACGGTGGACGAAACGGATGCCGCGCGCAGCGCGATCCGCACGGCGCTGCGCGCGACGCGATCGGTCTCACGCAGCATGGTCGGATTGGTGCCCGGCATCGGGCTGATGATCGTGTCGTGCACGACCTCGTCGACGGGGATGCCCGCGACATGAATGGCGGGATCGAGGCTACCGTCGGCGTGGACGAGCAGGCCCGTGTCGGGATCGATATCGATGCCGCCGGTCGCGCCGAGCTCGCCGTCGCGGCCCGCTACCTGGAAGACGCGCAGGCGTCCGGCATCCGTCAGCGACCGCACGAGGGGATCCGCGCTGGAGCCGGCATCGTGCATGTGCATCCACGCATCGATGAGGGTGCGAGCGGTGATGTCGGCATCCGGGATCTCCGTCGACACCACGCGGAAGGCGTCGTCGGCGATGCTGAGCGCGGGGCGTGGACCGACGAAGCGCACGATGCCCGCGGCGTGCAGCGCGAGCAGCTGCCGGTTGCGAAACGCCGGCGGGCCGGAGCCGAACATCCCGCCGATCGACAGCAGACGTCCGAACGCTCCGCGCCGGGTCGCCGCGTCGAACCCGCCGAAGGCTCCGGCGAGGCTTACGGGCTGCCGGGCCGATCCGATCGACCACAGGGCGGCCTTCAGCGGTGAGTCGGCACCGCGCTCGGCTTCGCGCAGGTCATCGGCGAGGAAGCCGGCCACCCACGCATCGAACTCCTCGCGATCGGCGAAGGATCGGTTCGACGGGTCGAGTGCGGCTGCGAGATCGAACAGATCTGAGGAGTTAGCCACAAACGGCGCGACAGCTGCGGCCAACGAATCCGCGTCTCCGGAATCTGCGGCGATCGTCTCCCGCAGGTCATCCCACGAGCCGGTCAGCGCCTCGGGTCGAACGCGATGCAGCGTCTCGTAGTACGCCTCGAACGCGTCCTTGCGGATCGCCGGCCAGAGGAGGCCCTCGACGTCGATCGGTCGCGCAACTCCGGCCTCCAGCAGCGCGCGCAGGTGTCGCTGCGGGGAGCGTGGCGGGAGGCTGCCGAAGAGCGTCTTGGCCCGATACGGCACACCGCGCGGGGAGGTCGCACACAGGATCGGCTCGGCCCCGGACGCCTCATAGCGCAGACCGCCGGGGGAGGCGGCATCCGTGACGAACCGCCCGCCGCGCCCGAGCGTGAGCAGCGTGACGGTGTCGAAGAAGCCCATCCCGAGACCCCGGATGATGACGTCCTCGCCCGCGGGAACCCGCGACAGGTCCTGGTCGACGGGGTTACCCGGCGCCACCCACACGAGGTCGGGTCGCGCCGACACGGATGCCGCGAGTGCGCTCTCCTCGGCGGTGGGTAGGTTCGCGAGCCACCCGGTCGCCAACACAACGGCATCGACGGCGATCTCGGATGCCGCGCCCTCGGCATCCGTGACCTGCAGTACCTGGCGTCCGCCGCGTTCGACGATTGCCCTCACGCGTCCGATGCGCGGGTGCACGGTGACGCCGCCCGGCGCCACCTGAATCGCCCGTGCGAGCGCCCAGGCGATGTATTCGCCATACAGCGACCGGCTCGGATGCGACTCCGGGCGCAACACCGCTAGCTCGTCGCGGTAGTCGGCGATAAACCCCTCACGTACGGGAGACTCAGCGAACCCGGCCCGCCGCGGCGCGGGAATTCCTGCCACGATCTCGCCAGTCCGGTCATCCGGCGCCTCGGCGTGGGCGGCGAGAATCGCCCACTCATACAGCGTCGGCCCCGGCCGCACGGTGCCGGCCATCTGCACCGAGTCGTCAGTGAACAGCGTCACGGCATCCGCGAGCGTATTCATGCACAGCTCGCGAGTCTGGTCGGTGCGCCACACGCGCCCAGCGCCCACCTCGACATCATCGATCAGGTGCACATCGACCCGCGTGGCCTCGTGCTCCGGCAGCTCGGCCAGCGCCGACACGAGGCGTTCGAGCAGCGAGACGCCGCGAGGGCCCCCGCCGACGAGCGCGATCGCGGAGGCGGCAGACATACCTTCGTGTCTAGGCAATTCCTGCCCGAAACGCGAACTCGAGTGTCACAAACTGTCGTTTGGGACGCGAAAACACCGCAATCTGTGACACCGGAAGCGGGGCATTGTGACGAAATGCTTCGCTTCATGACGGCCCGGCTGCGTGATTCCGGCGCCCCGTGCGCAAGATAGCCGGGTCGCTTCGACGAAAGCGGCAGCATCCGGCCGTACCTCACGGCACCACAGCACCCTTCTCACCAGGAGTCAGCATGAACCTGCGCACGCGCACCCTTGCGGCAGCCGCCGCCCTCACCGCGACAGCCCTCGTCGCGGCAGGCTGCGCCTCCAGCAGCGGCGGCAGCACGGATGCCGACAGCACCGAACCGATCGTCTTCGGCGTCTCCGGGCCCCTGACCGGCAACCAGGCCGAGTACGGCGAGAACTGGCAGGAGGGCTTCGCGATCGCCCTCGACGAGATCAACGGCGCCGGCGGCATCAACGGCCGCGAGGTGCAGATCGACTTCCAAGACAGCCAGGGCGAGGCAAGCCAGGCGACGACGATCGCGCAGCGCTTCGTGAGCGATGACTCGGTCCTCGCGGTGCTGGGTGACTTCTCGTCGGCGACCTCGATGGTCGCGAGCCCGATCTACCAGCGTGCGGGTCTGCTGCAGCTGGGCATCACCAACTCGCACCCCGAGTTCACCGCGACCGGCGACTACATCTTCAGCCCGTCGGTGACGCAGGCCGTCGAGGCGCGAGTGATCGAGGATGCCGCGCACGAGATCGGCTCCAACATCGCCGTCTTCTACCTCAACACCGACTGGGGCAACACGGCGTTCGGTGTGCTGCAAGACCAGGCCGCGGCCAACGGCGACACGATCGTCTACAGCTCGCCGGTGGAAGAGGCCTCGACCGACTTCCGCCCGCAGCTCGTGCAGGCTCGCGACGCCAAGCCCGACGTCGTGATCTTCTACACGTACTACGGCACCACGGCGCTCCTCGTGCAGCAGGCCGAGCAGACGGGCCTGGACGTTCCGTTCCTCGCCGTCGGCTCGAACTACTCGGCCGAGTTCCTCGACCTGGCACAGGATGCCGCCGAGGGCGTGTACGTCGACACGACGTTCTACCCCGAGTCCGACGATCCGGCGGTCGAGAGCTTCGTGACCGCCTACACCGACGAGTTCGGGCACGCGCCCAACCTGTTCGCCGCCTATGCGTACGACGGACTCAAGCAGCTGGCCTGGGCCGCCGAGAACGCGGAGACCCTCGACCGTGAGGGCATCCGCAACGCTCTGCGCGACGGAACCGACATCCCCTCGATCATCTACGGCACCGCCACCTACAACGACGAGCGTCGTATCGACAGCCCGCGCTTCCAGTGGCTGGTCGTCGAAGACGGACAGTTCGTCCTCACCGACCAGGTCGGCTGAGCACGCACCGGATGACCGGGACCGTAGGGTCTCGTTCATCCGGGCTCTCGCGTTTCAGCATCCGCCCCCGACTCGCACCGCCCCGTCCCGACCCCTGGAGCCTCGTGTTCGACCTGCTCATCGCCGGCCTCATCAACGGAAACGCCTACGCCCTCGTGGCGCTGGGCCTTTCGCTCGTGATCGGCGTTGCGAACGTCGTCAACTTCGCGCACGGGTCGCTGTTCGCAGCCGGCGCCATGGTCGGCTGGCTGGTCACTTCGAGCCTCGGGATGCCGCTGTGGCTCGGTGCCCTGGCCGCGATCATCGTGACCGCGGCGCTCGGGTGGCTCATCAATCTCGTGGCCGTCCGTCCGTTCGCGGGCAAGGCGCCGATCGCGGCGGTGCTCGCGACGATCGCAGTGATGATCATCCTCGACAACCTCACCCAGATCGTCTTTGGGCCCGAGGTGCGCCGCTTCGACTCGGGCCTTCCCGACATCACGTGGCAGATCGGCGGCATCACACTGCGGCTCATCGATGTCGTCATCCTGGTCACGAGCGTGACGCTCATGCTCGTGCTCGCCGGCGTGCTGCGCTACTCCAAGATCGGACGCGCGATCCGGGCTACCTCACAGGACCGCGAGGCGGCGGCGCAGATGGGCGTGCCCGTCGCGCGGGTGCAGTCGATCGCGTTCATGGTCTCGGCCGCCCTCGGCGGGCTTGCCGGCGTGCTCGTCGCCGCATACTTCACCACGATCGCCCCGACCCAGGGCTTCCAGATCGGGCTCGCCGGTATCGCCGCGGCCGCGATCGGTGGACTCGGGTCGCTCCTCGGCGCCGTCATCGGCGGACTCGTGCTCGGCGTCGCCGAAGCCTTCGGCGTGGGCCTGTGGGGCGATTCGGCACGCCAACTGATCACGTTCGGCGCGCTGCTGCTCGTGCTCTGGATCCGACCCGAGGGCATCCTCGGCAAGAAGACGGTGCGCCGTGAGCCGCTCACCGGAACCTTCTTCGCGCAGGCCCGCCCCGTCGTCATGCGGCGATGGCAGATCGCCGTGCTCATTGCTCTCGCGCTCATTCCGACGATCCCCGGCGTCTTCGACGGCTACGCCGTGCAGATCGGCGTACAGATCCTCGCCTTCGCGATGATCGCCCTGTCGATGACGGTGATCGGCGGCGCTGCGGGTCAGCTCTCGCTCGGGCAAGCAGGACCGGTCGCCTTGGGTGCCTACGCGGCGGCGATGCTGACCAAGGATGCCGGACTCCCGTTCCTGGTCGCAGCGCCCCTCGCGGGCCTCGTCGCCGCCGTGCTGATCGCGCTGCTGAACGCGCCGTCGTGGAAGCTCTCCGGCCACTATCCCGCGATCGCGACGCTCGCTACGGGAGCGGCGATCTCGGCCGTGCTCCTGGTCGCCACGCCGATCACCGGCGGCGGCAGCGGAATCGCGCAGATCCCCCTGCCCGACATCTTCGGCATCCAGATTTCGTCGACCACGCAGTTCTATGCGTTGGGGCTCGGCATCCTGCTCGTACTCATCCTGCTCGTGCACCGTCTCGGGAAGTCGCACCTGGGCCTCACGTGGCGCGCGATCCGCGACGACGACGTGGCGGCCCGCTCGGCGGGAATCGCGACCCCGCAGTACAAGTCGCTCGCGTTTGCGGTCGGCGGATTCATCGCCGGCGTCGCGGGCGCCTTCTGGGCGGCGCAATACGGATTCGTCGAGCCGAAGATCTTCAACCCGAACCTGTCGTTCCAGATCGTCATCATCGCCGTGCTCGGTTCGATGCTGCGGCCCTTCGGCGCCGTGCTCGGCTCGATCGTGCTGGTCGGCGGGCTCGAACTGTTCCGCGTCGCCAGCGAAACGCGCCTGCTCATCTACGGTGTCGTGCTGCTGTTGCTGATCTGGTTCCGCCCGCAGGGCATCTGGACGCTGCCGCTGCCGTTCGCCCGACTGTTCCGACGGAAGGATGCTGGCACCCCCGTGGTCGCCGAGCAGTCGGCATCCGCGGGGCTCGTCGGCACTCTCGCCGGTCCCGGCGCGGTCCCGGAAGCGGATGCCGCCGGGGGAGAGGGGACCCGCTCATGAGCACTCCGAACCAGCCCCTTCTGCAGGTCAGCGACCTCGCCAAGTCATTCGGGGCGCTGACCGCCGTCGACGGCGTCTCGTTCGCCATCGCGCCCGGTGAAGTCGTCAGCATCATCGGCCCGAACGGCTCGGGAAAGACCACCACGATCAACCTGCTCTCGGGCGAACTGCGCCCCGACCGCGGCAGCATCGCCATCGGCGAGACCGCTATCACGGGGCGCACACCCGACGTGATCGCCCGCGCCGGCATCCGCCGCACGTTCCAGAACGGTCGCGTCTTCGGCAACGCCACGGTCGAAGAGAACGTGCTCGTCGGTCAGACGCCCCTCGTGCGCGCGTCGGCGCCGCTTGCGCGCGTCCGCACGATTCCCGTGCTGCGCTGGATCGCGCTCATCGTCGAAACAGTGCTCGCCATCATCGGCACGCCGGCCCAGCGCCGCGAGGCTCTGGAACTGCAGGCGCGCGTCACGACTCAGCTTGAGCGGTTCGCGACACGGCTCACGGCGCGCCGGAACGACCCCGCCGCGACCCTGTCGTACGCGAACCGTCGGCGCACCGAGATCGCCAGGGCCCTGGCATCCGACCCGCGCCTGCTGCTGCTGGACGAACCCACCGCCGGAATGAACGTCTCCGAGACCAAGGAGGTCATGCACCAGCTGCTCGACCTCAAAGCCCAAGGGCAGACGATGGTTGTCGTCGAGCACAAGCTCGAGCTGGTCATGACGATCTCCGACCGCGTCATCGTGATGGATGGCGGCCGCATCATCGCCGAGGGGACGCCGCACGAGGTGCAGAACGACCCCGCGGTGATCGAGGCCTACCTCGGTTCGCGCCGCGCGAGCGTCGTGGCACGCACGCACCACATCGAAGACGTGATCGAGTCCCCCGGGGCGAGCGATCCGACCGATGGCGGGCAGGGAGGCACACGATGAGCATCGAGGTCAGCGATACGGATGCCGCGCAGCCGCTTCTGGACGTGCAGGGCATCAACGTCTACTACGGCGAGTTCCACGCCCTGCAGGATGTGAGCTACCGCATCCACGAGGGCGAGATCGTGTCGCTCCTCGGCGGCAATGCGTCGGGCAAGTCGACCACGATGAAGGCCATCCTGCGGCTCGTGAAGCCCCGCAGCGGCGAGATTAGGTTCGCTGGCCGCAGCGTCCTCGGCGACACGACGGCGGACGTCGTCCGGGCGGGAATCGCGAGCGTGCCAGAGGCCCGGCGGGTTTTTCCGGAGATGACGATCGAAGAGAACCTGCTCGTCGGCGCCCACACCCGCCGGGGTGGCGCTCGCGCCCTGCGCGAGGACCTCGAGGCACAGTACGACCTGTTCCCGCGCCTTGCCGAACGGCGCCGTCAAGAGGCCGGCACGATGTCGGGTGGTGAACAGCAGATGCTTGCCTTCGCGCGTGCCCTGATGTCTCGGCCGCGGCTGATTTGCATGGACGAGCCGACGATGGGGCTCGCGCCGATCATCGTCGATCAGGTGCTCGACACCATCCAGCGCATCAACCGCGAGCGGGGGGTCGCCGTCTTCATGGTCGAGCAGGCAGCGGAACTCGCGCTCTCGATTGCGCACCGCGGGTATGTGCTGGCCGGCGGCACCGTGCGCCTGGAAGGCACGGCATCCGATCTGATCGCCAACCCGCAGGTGCGGGAGGCCTACCTCGGCCAGAGCGTCGCCTGACCACCGAAAGGACACCCATCCCGACGATCGATGTCATCGACGTGCTCGCGGGAATCGATCCGGACTCCGCGATCGACCGGCTCCGCGCGCGGCGCCCCGAGTCGCGCCGTCACGCGCAGGGGAGCTATGACGCGCTGTTCGCCCCCGCCGACACTGCACACGCGAGCCTGGCCGAGCGCGCCGCCGTCGCGACCTTCGTCGCGGCACTGCACCGGCAAGACAGCGCCGTCGCCTACTACCAGGCGCTTCTCGCGCGGGAGGACGAGCGGCTCGTGTCGACCGTGCTGAACCTCGCCGACCTCGCCGGGCGCCTCGCACCGCATGGTCCCTACGGGGACTTCGTCGGAGAGAACGTCCCCGAGAGCGTTCCCGGTCCGCGGTTTGCCGTCACGGACCTCGCGTCGACCTACATCCTCGGCGACCGCCTCACGGCAGCCCTCGAACACGCCCACCTGCTGACCCTGCACCCGCGGGACGCGGCACCCGCTGACCTCGAGCGACTCGAGGATGCCGGGTGGAGCGCCACCGGCATCGTCACGCTCTCGCAGCTCGTCGCATTCCTCGCGTTCCAGCTGCGCGTCGTCGCGGGGCTTCGTGCGCTGCAGGATGCGCGCGCTGCCCTCGATCCCGCCGCCTCGATCAGGGAAGGAGCCGGCCAGTGAGCGCCATCATCCCCGCACCGGAGGGCCTCGTGCCTCCGACCCGATTCACGCAAGAGACCCTCGACTGGGTTCCGTGGGTGGAGCCGCTGCTGATCGAGGAGGTCACCGCGCACCACTACGAGGCGCTCGTGCAGCGATCCCGGGTCAAGAATCCCTACTTCCGGCTGCTGGCCCGCGACCCCGACATCCTGCGAGAGCGCACCAAGGCCGACCTCGACATCTTCTTGAACACGGATGCCGGGCTGCCGCGCGCCGAGCGCGAACTTGCCGCGACCGCGGCATCCCGCGTCAACGGATGCGTGTACTGCGCGTCTGTGCACTCCGCGTTCACGACCCAGCAGTCGGGTAGACGCGACGACGTGCAGCGCATCCTGGACGAGGGAGTAACGGCCCGCGTCGACCAGCGCTGGGACGCGATTGTTGATGCGAGCGTCGCGCTGACGCAGACTCCCTCCGCGTTCGGTGCTGCCGAGCTCGCCGCGCTGGAGGCTGCGGGTCTCGATGACCTCGAGGTGCTCGACACGATCCTTGCGGCGTCGTTCTTCAACTGGGCCAACCGTCTCATGCTCTCGATCGGAGAGCCGGGGGTGCCGGCGACGGTGTGAGAACGCCCGCATCTCACAGCCCTCCCAAAGCTGCGCTGGATAGCGTCAGGAGTCCCCGAACTCGACCCCACGGAGGACACTATGGGTTTCCTTGACCGACTCTTCGGCACCGAGCCCCAGAACCCGCGCCAGACCACACCGCAGCCCTACGGCCAGCGGGCTTATCAACCTCGCGCTGCGGGTTACCCGTCAACGACGCCACCGAAGTCCGAGGACGAGATCGCGATCGAGCGTTACCGCTACCTCTTGCGCACAGCGCCGCCTGAGACGATCGAGCAGGTCCACGCCGAGGCTTTCGCGAAACTCACCGAGCAGCAGCGGCAGCACGTTCTTGCCGATATGACAGCCACACTCCCGGCATCCGAGCAACCGCGCTCGACCGACCCGAACGACATGGCCCGCGCCGCCACCCGTGCTGAGTACATGAATCCCGGCTCGATGGAGCGCACCCTCGGCGGCCAGCGCCAGGGACCATCCTTCGGGTCGATGGTCGGCTCGTCGCTGCTGGGAACGGTCGCCGGGTATGTCATCGGGTCCGCGCTCGTGTCCGCTTTCATGGCTCCGGTCTTCGCTGCCGACGCCGGTGCCACGGACTCTGGAACTGCCGACGCGGGAACCGACACGGGCGGCGATGCAGGCTGGGCTGACGCATCCGGAGCCGGGGACACGGGGTTCGCGGACGGCGGTTTCGGGGACTTCGGCGACTTCGGTTTCTGAGTGAGCGGCGTGCGGAGGACTCCACCCGCCCCGCCTGCGCGATAACGTTCATGTATGGGGAAGGTGGGAACCGGCTCTGCACGCCGAGGTTCGGGCCACGCAGCAGGTCGAAGTACTTTGTGGCGCTCTCTTGCTGACGACTTCGCCCTGCGCCGCGACGGCACCGAAGCACGCATGGCAGTGCTGCAGCAGGTGATGCTCGCCGTCGTCGTTCTGGTCATCACCGCGTTTGCGATCATCGCCGCCATCCCGGGGGATCTCACGCTGTTCTTCGTCGGTGTCGCGATGGTGTTCGTCATGACGATCGTGACGATGCTCGTTCCGTGGAACGCGATCTCGCCGTGGGCCGTGGGTATCGTCCCGGTGATCGACGTCGTCGCGATCCTGTTCATGCGGGCCGCCTTCCCCGAGTCCGGTATTGCGTTGCTGTGGCTCTTTCCCGTGATGTGGCTGTCTGCGTCATTGGGATTGGCGGGGTTCCTCGCGGCGAATCTGTTCGTCTGGGTCTCGTATGGGTGGGTGATCGCCGCCGGCAAGGAGTCGGCGTTCAGCTTTGCGCTGATTCTCCTACCGATCGTGACCCTTGCTGTTTCGGCCGGGGCGTACTTCAGTCTGCGCCGCTTCGCCGCGCAGCGGACGCTGCTCGACAAACAGGCACTGGTGCTCGGACAGAGCCTGGAACGCACCCAGCATCAGGAGCAGCTGGTCACCCAGGTTCTGGACTCGGTGGACTTCGGCGTCATCCGAATCTCACCGGACGGTGCAGTCACGGTCACCAACGAGGCTCACGCGCGGATGCAGCACGCGCTCATCAGCGCCGACGGACACAACCGCCTCCCGGCATTCGACGCCGACGGCCAGACCCCCCTCGTCCCGGAACGGATGCCGGTTGCTCGCGCGCAGCGGGGCGAGGTCTTCGACAACCAGATCGTCTGGTTCGGTGCTCCCGACACCACGCGACGGGCCCTGAGCGTGACGACGCGGCGCCTGCGAGACACCCAGGGAGCGGATGCCGGCACCGTCGTGATCTCGCGAGATGTCACCGCCGAGCGCACCGCGCTCCTCGCTCGCGACAACGTGGTTGCATCGGTGTCGCACGAACTGCGCGCGCCGCTGACCGCCATCGTCGGCTATCTCGACCGGGCGCTGGAGACGGAGGGCATCCCCGAGAAGGTACGTGGCGACCTCGACGTGGCCACGCAGAACGCCGAACGGATGATCCAGATCATCTCCGACATCCTCTCGGCCACGTCGTCGTCGAAATCGACAGTCGATGTGACGGTGTCGCCCGAGAACGTCGACCTTCAGCAGCTCGTGCTGGCGTCCGCCGAGGCGTGGGAACCCTCCGCGCTCGAGCGGCGGATCACGATTTTCGCCGACGACGTGCAACCCACGCATGCCTACGTGGACCCGGCACGGATGCGCCAAGTCGCCGACAACCTCATCAGTAACGCCATCAAGTACGGGCGCGAAGGAGGATCGGTGCAGCTAGCCGTCTACGGCGATGACGTCGCGTCATACCTGCTGGTGCGCGATGACGGGATCGGCCTGTCGCCCGATGACCAGAGCCGCCTCTTCCGGCGATTCTTCCGGGCCCGAACCGACGTCGGCGGCACGGGCCTCGGTCTTGCGATCTGCCGCGACATCGTTCGCGCGCACGGCGGAGAGATCATCGTCGGCAGCGAGCAGGGCGTCGGTTCTGTCTTCCTCGTGCGGGTTCCCGCCCAGGTCGACGTTCCGCTGCCGCCGATCGACCCCGAAGAGGCACTCAACATGTCGGGCGCGATCACCACGGCGGGCCGCTCCGACATGGAGGCGACGAGATGACTCTCGACCTCTACTCGGTCAGCGTCATGACGGCAGCGGTCGTGCTGATCGTCGGGATCATCTACATCTCCGAAACCCTCATTCGCCGTGACGAGGTGTCGGGTCGGCACTGGTCGATCGCCTTTCTCGCCGGCATCCTGACCACCATCGCCTACGCGATCTGGGCAGCCGGTGGGGGATGGATCGCGGTAGCCGCCGGAAACGCGGCATTCGTGGCGGCCACGGGGTTCATCTGGATCGGATGCCGCAGCTACAACGGACACCGCATCGGCTGGGCCTACGGCACGGTCGGTGTGGGCATGGCTGTTGCGTTCATCGCCGTCGTTGTCGAGGGTCCGCAAGGCGGCGACTGGGCAGGGGTTGTCTGGATGTATGCCGCGCTGGCGGTGCTGGCATCGTTTGGCGTATGGGAGACCGCACGCGGTCGATTGGCGCAGACCCGCACGACCATTGCCCTCGCCATCGTGCTCGTGATCGAGGCGCTCTATACGGCCGCGAGGGCCCTCGTCTTCCTCCTGCGCGGACCCGATGATCCCGTGTTTCAGGCGTGGTTCTCCACAGTCCCGGCGAGCTTCGTCACGATCACGCTCGTCATCACTGCGGCGATCGTCACCTCCATCCTGCGTGCGGGCCGCGCAGGGATGCGGGGGTACACCAACCTCGTGGCAGTTGACGGAAGCGACCGCATCCTGACAGAACCGCAGTTCCGTGCGACGGTCACTGACGTGCTTGAACGCGCCGAAGAGAAGGGCATCGGGGTCGGCGTCATCGCGATGCGCATCGATGACCTGCCGTTCATCGCGAAGGCCTTCGGGAACGAGGTCGGGCGCCACGTCGCTGTCGCAGCCCGCGATGCCGTGCGGCGCACTGTCGAACCGCTCGCTGTCATCGGCGATGACGGCGCCACGGTGTTGTGGGTGTGCGACACATCCTGGGACGCGAGCGAGGCGCGACGGCAGGCATCCCGACTCGCCACCGCCGTGTTCGAGGCTCTGCGCACCGTCCCCGACGCCGTGGTCCCGGTCGTCGGCATCGGCGTCGCCGTGACCCACGACTTCGGCTACGGCGCCGGCGCGCTCATCGACGCAGCGGATGCGGCATCCACCCGTTCGGCCAAGACCGGCGACATCTCGGTGCTGATCGCAGAACCGCCGCGCTCGAACCCGCCCGCCTCCGTGGGTCCCGACGCGCCGACGTCAGCACCGGCGGGGAGCTGATCATGCCCCTCATCGCACTCACCGGGGGAATCGCGGCGGGCAAATCCACCGTGGCATCACGGCTGTCCGAGCTCGGCGCCGTGGTCGTGGACGCCGATCAGGTCGTCCGCGACGTCCAGAGCGTCGGGTCGCCGGTGCTCGACCGCATCGCCGAAGAATTCGGTGACGGCATCCTCACGGTCGACGGAGCGCTCGACCGCGCCGCGCTCGGCTCCCTCGTGTTCGGAGACGCGGACCGGCTCGCCGTGCTCAACGCGATCGTTCATCCCGCCGTGCGGGAGGAGTCGGCTCGCCGCTTCGGGCAGGCCTTTGCCGCCGATCCCGACGCCGTCGTCGTGTACGACGTGCCGCTGCTGGTGGAGGCGCGGGTGGATGACCCGTGGGAACTGGTCGTCGTCGCACACGCCCCCGCCGAGCTTCGCGAACAGCGCCTGGTAGAGCTTCGCGGCATGAGTCCGCAGGAGGCTGCATCCCGAATCGGATCGCAGGTTCCCGACGATGCGCGACTTGCGATCGCCGACGTCGTGATCGACACGGCGGGGACGCTCGCGCAGACCCGAGATCAGGTCGACGTGCTCTGGGAGGCGTTGCCGTTGCGGATCGCGGCCCGCCGGTCCCGCTGACGTCGCCAGCGCGGAATCACCACGATTGCAGCCACGATCGCGCCGATCAGCAACAGGAATCCGAGGATCGGCAGCACGATCGCGAAGATCGAGAGTGCGAGGCTCGAGACATCCTCGACGGTGCTCACTATCGGCGCTGCGACTCCGGCCGTCGCCGCGTTCGCGACCGGGCGAATGGATGCCTTCACCACGTGGATGGCGAGCGCAATCGCAACCCCGATGCCGATGGCCACCCAGTTCTGATTCGCGAAGAACGCACTGGGGTCATCCACGCGCACGGTCTCGGCGCTTGCTCCGGCGCCGAACGCGATTCCTCCGGATGCGGGCCGGATGACGGTCTGCACCGCATCGTTGATGGAGTCCACCACCGGCACTTTGTCGGCGACGATTTCCAGGACGAGCAGCGCCCCGATGATCCAGAGGGCGATGTCACTCGACAGCCAGGCCCACCCCGCCGGCAGCTCGATCGCGTCGAAGAAGCGGTTCGCGAGCCCGAGCACCAGCAGCGGCATCCAAGCGTTCAGCCCCGCTGCTGCGGCAAGACCGGATCCCACGAAGAACTCGAGCACGCCTCCAGAGTAGGCATCCTTTGCGCCCACCGAAATGCCGGGCGGCCTCGATGTCGGAACCCCCGCCTACGCTGGAGGAGTGCAGACCACACGATCCGTCAGGCCCTTCGAAGTCGTCAGCGAGTACTCCCCGTCAGGTGACCAGCCGCAGGCGATCGCCGAACTCGCGGCGCGCATCAACGCCGGCGAAACGGATGTCGTGCTGCTGGGCGCTACTGGTACCGGAAAGTCCGCAACGACGGCCTGGCTCATTGAGCAGGTGCAGCGGCCCACGCTCGTGATGGCCCACAACAAGACCCTTGCGGCCCAGCTAGCCAACGAGTTCCGTGAGCTCATGCCCAACAACGCCGTCGAGTACTTCGTTTCGTACTACGACTACTACCAACCCGAGGCCTACGTCCCGCAGACAGACACCTTCATCGAGAAGGACTCGTCGATCAACGCCGAGGTCGAGCGGCTTCGCCACTCCACCACGAACTCGCTGCTCTCGCGCCGCGACGTGGTCGTGGTCTCGACGGTGTCGTGCATCTACGGCCTCGGTGCGCCCGAGGAGTACCTGCGGGCCATGGTCGCGCTACAGGTGGGGGAGCGGTACGACCGCGACGCCCTCATCCGCAAGTTCATCGCGATGCAGTACAACCGCAACGACGTCGACTTTTCGCGCGGCAACTTCCGGGTCCGCGGCGACACGATCGAGATCATCCCGGTCTATGAGGAATACGCGATCCGCATCGAGCTGTTCGGTGACGAGATCGAGGCTCTCTATTTGCTGCATCCGCTGACTGGGGACGTCATCCAGAAGATGGACTCGGTGCCGATCTTCCCGGCCTCGCACTATGTGGCCGGAACCGACACGGTGCAGCGCGCGATCGGCACGATCGAAGAAGAACTCGCGGTGCGTTTGAAAGAGCTCGAGTCGCAGCAGAAGCTGCTGGAGGCCCAGCGGCTACGGATGCGCACGACGTTCGATCTCGAGATGCTGCAGCAGCTGGGCTTCTGCTCGGGTATCGAGAACTACTCGCGGCATCTCGACGGCCGCCAACAGGGCGAGCCGCCACACACCCTCCTCGACTTCTTCCCCGACGACTTCCTGCTCGTGATCGACGAATCGCACGTCACCGTGCCGCAGATTGGGGCGATGTACGAGGGGGATGCCTCACGCAAGCGCACCCTCGTGGACCACGGCTTCCGCCTGCCGTCCGCGCTCGACAACCGGCCGCTGCGCTTCGACGAGTTCAAGAACCGGGTCGGGCAGACCGTCTACCTCTCCGCCACTCCCGGGCGGTACGAGATGGGGATCGCTGACGGTGTCGTCGAGCAGATCATCCGCCCCACCGGGCTCGTGGACCCAGAGATCGTCGTCAAACCGTCCAAGGGCCAGATCGATGACCTGCTCGAGGAGATCCGCATTCGTGTCGAGCGTGACGAGCGCGTGCTCGTGACGACCCTCACGAAGAAGATGGCCGAGGAACTCACCGACTTCCTCGGCGAGCACGGTGTGCGGGTGCGCTATCTGCACTCGGATGTCGACACCCTTCGCCGTGTCGAGCTGCTGAGCGAGCTGCGTCAGGGCGTCTACGACGTCCTGGTCGGCATCAATCTCCTTCGCGAAGGCCTCGACCTTCCGGAGGTTTCGCTCGTGTCGATCCTGGATGCCGACAAGGAAGGGTTCCTGCGGTCGGGAACATCGCTCATTCAGACGATCGGTCGAGCCGCCCGAAACGTGTCGGGGCAGGTGCACATGTACGCCGACACGATCACCGACTCGATGCGCGCGGCGATCGACGAGACCGACCGTCGTCGCGAAAAGCAGGTCGCGTACAACAAGGAACACGGCATCGACCCGCAGCCGCTGCGCAAGAAGATCGCCGACATTACCGATGCCCTGATTCGAGAGGGCGCCGACACGAAGGCGATGCTGAACCGCAAGGATGCCGCGGCATCCAAGAACGGCAAGGGCAAGAGCCCCACGCCGAACCTGCGCCGCGAGGGGATCGCAGCCGAGGGCGCGACTCAGCTCGAGGCGATGATCGGAGATATCTCCGACCAGATGCTCGCCGCAGCCGGGGAGCTGAAGTTCGAGCTTGCCGCACGCCTGCGCGATGAACTGCAGGACCTGAAGAAGGAACTGCGGGCCATGGAACGCGCCGGCCACGCATAGCGGGGGACAGATGGAACAGCGCCTGAGCCTCATCACTCTCGGCGTCGCCGACCTCGAGCGTGCGATCGCCTTCTATCGCGGGCTGGGGTGGGAACCGCATCCGGGTTCGGTTCCCGGCGTCGTGGCCTTCTACCAGCTCGACGGCTTCGCGTTCGCGCTCTGGAGCCGTGCCGAACTCGCTGCGGACTCGATGGTCGACGACGCCGGCGGGTGGGGCGGCGTGACTCTCGCCCATAACGTGCGGTCACCCGCCGATGTGGATTCGATCCTCAGCGCCGCGGTGGCGGCCGGTGCCCGGCTTGGGCGTCCCGGCGCCGCAACGCCGTGGGGAGGCTATTCCGGTGTCTTCATCGACCCCGATGGTCATCCGTGGGAGGTGGCGCACAATCCCGGCTGGCCGCTCGACGGCGCCGGCCGCATCACGATCGGATCATAGCCGCCAGGCTGCCAGCGGCTGAGTGGCCCGGCCTGTCGTAACGGCGCATGGATGGGCCGACGCGCCGGGGTCGGGGGTGTGATCTCGGCGTGTCGAGTAGATCCTGCGCCGTTGCGACAACCTGCATCCGAGCCTGGCCCGACGGGGCGGGACGGACGGATGCCTCAGCCGGCGAGGTGCGGCATCCGTCCCGCGAACGGTTGCAAGCCGTCGCGGAGGTCTTTGAGCTGTTCGATCCCCAGCCCGGTCACCGCCATGATGCGTCGTGGCACCTCGAGTGCCTGCTGGCGCAACGCTCGACCCTGCGGGGTCAAGCCGATGTCGAGAACGCGCTCGTCCTCCAGTCGCCGGGTACGTGTCACACGACCCTGGCCTTCGAGCCGCTTGACGAGGGGGGAGAGGGTCGCCGGCTCCATCGCGAGTTCCTCGGCGAGCTCGCCCAGTGATCTGGGTGATTGCTCCCACAGCGCGAGCATCACGAGGTACTGCGGATGCGTCAGCCCGAGCGGCTCGAGGATCGGTCGGTAGATCGACACGACGTTCCGCGCTGCCGTCACCAGCGCGAAGCACACCTGGTTGTCGAGCTTCAGCAGATCTTCCTCGTCGGACATGTGGCCAGTCTATCAATTAGTTAGTACACTAATAATCGTGACACGAACGAATGAGGTGCCTAAGCGACCGCTCCGTGAGCGGGTGCGCGATGCAGGCGGCTGGTACACCTGGTTCAACACGAACCTCATCCGCGTCGCGGGACCCGCGCAGGTGAGTCGGCTCGAGCCGGAACCGTCCGCACAGGAGCGCGCCGAGCGCGCGTGCCCGCTGTGCCATCAGCCCATGAATCGCCACACGTTCGATCGTTCCGGCGACAAGCCCCTCATGCACTGCCCCTGACGGGTCCAACTCACGAACCGGGCGTTCGGTACGCCGGACGCGCACTCCGGAGCCGATGTCGGAGGCCACACCTACACTTGACGGGTGCCCATCGTCCCCGTCTCTTCGCATGCCCACAGCAGTGGAACACTGAGTGTTCGCGGCGCCCGCGTCCATAACCTCAAGGACGTCGATCTCGACATCCCGCGCGACTCACTGGTCGTGTTCACGGGGCTGTCGGGGTCCGGAAAATCGAGCCTTGCGTTCGACACGATCTTCGCCGAGGGGCAACGTCGCTATATCGAGTCGCTGAGCTCCTACGCGCGCCAGTTCCTGGGTCAGGTCGACCGGCCTGACGTCGATTTCATCGAGGGGCTCAGCCCCGCCGTCTCGATCGATCAGAAGTCCACCAACCGCAACCCGCGTTCGACGGTCGGCACGATCACCGAGATCCACGACTACATGCGTCTGCTGTGGGCGCGTATCGGGGTCCCGCACTGCCCCGAGTGCGGTGCGCAGATCCAGCGCCAAACCGTCCAGCAGATCGCCGACCAGCTCATGGAGCTGCCCGAGCGCACGCGATACCAGATCGTCGCGCCCGTGGTGAGCCAGAAAAAGGGGGAGTTCGTCGACCTGTTCAAAGAGCTCTCTGCGAAGGGCTACGCCCGTGCCGTGGTCGACGGCGACCTCATCCAGCTTGCCGAGCCCCCCACCCTCAAGAAGAGCTACAAGCACGACATCGCGGTAGTCGTCGACCGCCTCGTCGCTGGCCCCGACATCCTCAGCCGCGTCACGGACTCGGTCGAGACCGCGCTCGGCCTTGCCGGCGGCATCATGCAGGTCAACTTCGTCGACGAGGAGGGCGACGACGCGTGGCAGTCGTTCAGCGAGAAGCTCTCGTGCCCGAACGGTCACCCGTTGCAGCTGACCGAGATCGAGCCGCGGACGTTCTCATTCAACGCCCCGTTCGGCGCCTGCCCGACGTGTTCTGGCCTCGGTACACGGATGTCAGTGGATGTCGAGCTCATGCTGGGCGACCCCGAGCTTTCGATCCGCGAGGGCGTCCTCATCCCGTGGACGACGCAGGGCAAGGGGCTGTTCCAGTACTACGAGCGCCTCCTCGAAGGCCTGTCTGATGACCTCGATTTTTCGCTGGACACCCCCTGGCGGGACCTGACGGCCGAGGTTCAGAACGCGGTCCTGCACGGCGAGAACTTCAAGGTCAACGTCAAGTGGAAGAACCGCTACGGCCGTGAGATGCGGTACACGTCCGGGTTCGAGGGCGTCGTGCCCTACATCGAGCGCCAGTACGTGCAGGCCGAGTCAGACACGCAGCGCCAGCGCTGGTCGGAGTACCTGCGCGAAGTGCCGTGCCCCGCCTGCAATGGCGACCGCCTCAAGCCCGAGGTGCTCGCAGTTCTGGTGCACGGGCACTCGATCGCGGATGCCTCACGCCTGAGCCTTGCTGACGCGCAGCAGTACTTCGCGAATCTTGAACTCACCGAGCGTGAGGCGATGATCGCCGCCGCGGTGCTCCGCGAGATCCGCGCGCGCCTGGAGTTCCTTATCCAGGTCGGGCTGAACTATCTGAACCTCAGCCGTTCGGCCGGTTCGCTCTCGGGCGGCGAGGCGCAACGCATCCGTCTCGCTACCCAGATCGGATCGGGACTGACCGGCGTGCTCTACGTGCTCGACGAACCGTCGATCGGCCTGCATCAGCGCGACAACCGTCGCCTCATCGAGACGCTCCTGAAGCTCAAGGGCCTCGGTAACACGCTCATCGTCGTCGAACACGACGAAGAAACGATCCACGCCGCTGACTGGATCGTCGACATCGGTCCCCGTGCCGGCGTCGACGGTGGCCACGTTGTGCACTCCGGGCCCCTGGCCGAGCTCCTCGCCGACTCCGACTCGATCACCGGCGACTACCTTGCTGGCCGCCGCAGCATCCCGACGCCGCGCAAGCGCCGCAAGATCGACAAGAAGCGGATGCTGGAAGTCGTCGGCGCCCGCGAGAACAACCTCAAGCAGGTCAGTGCCCAGTTCCCGCTCGGTGTCCTCACAGCGGTGACGGGTGTGAGCGGTTCGGGCAAGTCTTCGCTCGTGAACGACATCCTGTATCAGGTGCTCGCCGCGAGGCTCAACGGAGCACGAACGGTGCCCGGCAAGCACACGCGCGTCACGGGTCTCGACAACCTCGACAAGGTCGTGCACGTCGACCAGGCCCCGATCGGGCGCACACCGCGCTCGAACCCGGCCACCTACACCGGTGTCTTCGACCGTATCCGCACCCTCTTCAGCGAGACTCCGGAAGCCAAGGCGCGCGGCTACCAGCCTGGCCGCTTCAGCTTCAACGTGAAGGGCGGACGCTGCGAGGCGTGCTCGGGCGACGGCACCATCAAGATCGAGATGAACTTCTTGCCAGATGTTTATGTGGACTGCGAGGTCTGCCACGGCAAGCGCTACAACCGCGACACGCTCGCGGTTCACTACAAGGGCAAGAACATCGCTGAGGTCCTCGAGATGCCGATCGCCGAGGCAGCTGAGTTCTTCGAGCCGATCCAGGCCATCCATCGGTATATGAAGACCCTGGTCGACGTCGGCCTCGGCTACGTGCGGCTCGGCCAGTCAGCAACCACGCTGTCCGGTGGTGAGGCGCAGCGCGTGAAGCTCGCGACCGAACTGCAGCGGCGGAGCAACGGACGCAGCATCTACGTGCTCGACGAGCCCACCACGGGCCTGCACTTCGAAGACGTGCGTCGCCTTCTGGAGGTCCTGAACGGCCTGGTCGACAAGGGCAACACGGTGATCGTGATCGAGCACAACCTCGATGTGATCAAGTCGGCCGACTGGATCATCGATCTGGGCCCCGAAGGCGGTTCGGGCGGCGGCGAGATCATCGCCACCGGAACGCCGGAGCAGGTTGCGGCGGTTCCCGAGAGCTACACCGGACAGTTCCTGGCCGAGCTTTTCGACGCCCACGACGCGCCGGCGGCCCGCAAGGCGGGTTGAGCGTGGCCCGCGCCACCCACCCCCAGCTCGCCTACCGGCCGGCGCCGGGGGAGATCCCGACCAATCCGGGCGTGTATCGGTTCCGCGACGACGCCGGCCGCATCCTTTACGTCGGCAAGGCGAAGAACCTGCGGGCCAGGCTCTCGAACTACTTCGCGCCGTTACACAC
This sequence comes from Microbacterium sp. NPDC076895, assembly GCF_040687115.1. Classification (NCBI taxonomy): domain Bacteria; kingdom Bacillati; phylum Actinomycetota; class Actinomycetes; order Micrococcales; family Microbacteriaceae; genus Microbacterium; species Microbacterium sp. NPDC076895. The sequence goes on along the minus strand of NZ_JBFBMQ010000001.1, from coordinate 120,558 downwards.
TCTCCACGAGCGCACCAGACGGATGGTCACCACGGCCACCGGCGTCGAGTGGACGGTGGTCGGCAGCGACGTCGAGGCACTGCAACTGGAGTACATGTGGATCCAGGAGTTCTCGCCGCCGTTTAACGTGCGGTACAAGGATGACAAGTCCTATCCGTACATGGCAGTGACCCTCGCCGATGAAGCTCCGAGGGTCATGGTGACGCGAAACCACAAGATCCGCGGCGCGAAGTACTTCGGTCCGTATCCCAAGGTGTGGGCGGTGCATGAGGTCATCGACCTCATGATCAAGGTGTTCCCGATTCGCACCTGCAGCGACTCGTCATACAAGCGAGCGATGGCCACCGGTCGCCCCTGCTTCCCCGGCCAGATCGGCCGCTGTGGCGGACCGTGCTCGGGCCGCGTGACGATCGAGGAGCACCGCGCGATTGTCGACGACTTCGTCGCGTTCATGTCCGGTGGTGATCAGCGCTTCACCCGGCAGCTGACGGCCCGGATGAAGGAAGCGTCAGCAGCGATGGACTACGAGTCTGCAGCGGTCTTTCGCGACCGGCTCCAGGCCATCGAGGCGGTGCTCAACAAGAGTGCGCTCGTGCTGCCCGATGACACGGATGCCGACCTGTTCGGCATTGCGGAGGACGAACTCGCCGCCGCCGTGCAGCACTTCGTCATCCGCGGCGGGCGCGTGCGTGGAGTGCGGGCAACGACGATCGAGAAGGAACTGGACATCAGCGGGGGAGAGCTCGTCGACCAGATCCTGCAGCGGACCTACGGTCCCTCGGGCCGTGCCGACATCCCCAAGCAGGTGCTCGTTCCCGCGCTTCCTGACGACGCCGCGGAACTAGAGGCTTGGCTTCGCGAGAAGCGTGGCACAAACGTCACGATTCAGATCGCGCAGCGCGGCGCGAAGGCCGACCTCATGAAGAACGCAGCGCTCAACGCGCAACAGGCGCTTCTGCTGCACAAGACACGGCGCACGAGCGACTATGTCGCGCGTTCTCAGGCGCTGACCGATCTGCAGGAGGCGCTGGGTCTCGACGAAGCGCCGCTGCGGATCGAGTGCTATGACGTCTCGCACCTCAGCGGCACGAATGTGGTGGCCTCCATGGTCGTGTTCGAAGACGGGCTGCCACGCAAGGACCAGTACCGAAGCTTCGGTGTTGCGCAGACCACCGACGACACCGACTCGCTCTATCAAGTGCTCATGCGCCGACTTGCATATATCGACGACGAGCGGGATGCGGCGCCTGACACCGAAACCGCGACGGGCGAGACGGATGCCGCGACCGAGCCATCCGTCAGCTCGGATCCGACCGCCGAGGGTACCGTCGTGACGGCCCGCAGCCGCCCCCGCTTCGCCTACCGCCCACAGCTGCTCGTCGTCGACGGCGGCAAGCCACAGGTCAACGCCGCGGCACGGGCGCTAGCCGACGCGGGCCATTCCGAGATCGCTCTGTGCGGCATCGCCAAGCGTCTCGAGGAGGTGTGGCTCCCCGGAGAGGACTATCCGGTGATCCTGCCGCGCACCAGCGAGGCGCTGTACCTCCTGCAGCGGTTGCGCGACGAAGCCCACCGCTTCGCTATCACCAAGCAGCGAGGAAGGCGCAAGCGCGACATCCAGACCGTGCTCGCCGAGATCCCCGGGCTCGGCGATGCCCGTATCCGGGCGTTGCTTCGCCACTTCGGATCGGTCACCGCGCTCAAGAACGCAACGCCCGAGGAGATTCAGGAACTTCCCGGCGTCGGCCCGAAGCTTGCCGCCACGATCCACGCGCACCTGGCGAGTCGATAGGCTGGCCGTGCTCGGGAGGCCCGGTGCCTGACGAGCCCGCAGACCGCGCCACCACAGGACGAGAGGTCCCGATGGACCAGACGACAGCCACAACGAGTGATGTGCTCATCCTGACCGGAATGTCCGGCGCCGGGCGCTCAACTGCTGCAAACGCCCTCGAAGACCTCGGCTGGTATGTCGTCGACAACCTGCCACCGCAGATGCTCAAGCCGATGCTCGAGTTGTCCGAGATCGCGGCATCCGCGCTGCCGAAAGTCGCCGCCGTCGTCGACGTTCGCGGCCGGGACCTGTTCACCGCCCTTCCGGCCGAGGTCGGGGAGTTGCGCTCGCGCCGCAACGTGCGGATCGTCTTCCTCGACGCCTCAGACGATGTGCTCGTGCGGCGATTCGAAGCCGTGCGACGCCCGCATCCCCTTCAGGGCGAAGGCACTCTCATCGACGGCATCCGCACCGAGCGAGATCGGCTCTCGGAGATTCGGGAACGCGCCGACATCGTTGTGGACACGACCTCGCTGAACGTGCACCAACTCGCGACGCGGATCTTCGAGCTCTTCTCGGATGAGGGCGCAGCTCGCCACATGCTCACGATCATGAGCTTCGGCTTCAAATACGGTTTGCCGACGGATGCCGACATGGTCGCCGACATGCGGTTTCTACCCAATCCGTACTGGGACCCCTCGCTTCGTGCTTTCACGGGGCAGGACCCGCAGGTGCGTGAGTACGTGCTCGCCCAGCCCGGTGCCCGGGAGTTTGTGGATGCGTACGCCGCAGCCCTCCAGCCCGTGCTGCAGGGCTATCAGCGGGAGAACAAGCGGCATTCGGTCGTCGCTGTCGGCTGCACGGGAGGCAAGCACCGCTCGGTCGTGGTGGTCGAAGAACTCGCCCGGCGACTGGCCGACGAGGCAGGGGTCGCCGTGCGTGTGAAGCACCGCGACCTCGGCCGAGAGTAGCGCCGAACCAGGAGACAGCCGAGAATTCGAGGGGTGCGCCCGAGTAGGCTAGAGCGTCATCCGCCGGCCGTGCCGGCACCCTCGAAAGGAGCCCCGTGTCGCTGACGGCCGATGTCAAAGCAGAGCTCATCGCAGTCCGGGATCCGCTTCCCAGCGCCCGGGTCGCTGAGTTGACATCACTGCTCCGCTTCGCCGGAGGCCTCCACTCCATCGCCAACCGCGTCGCTGTCGAGGCCGAGGTCGACTCGGAGGCGCTTGCTCGGCGGGTCGCCCGAGAGCTCATGGAGATCTACGGCGTCCGGCCCGAGATCGTCCAGACGCAGGGATCCGGTTCGCGGGCAGGGGCCCTCTTCGCGGTGCGCGTCATCGACGGGGGAGAGACGCTTGCTCGTCAAACCGGCCTGCTCGACCAGCGGCGCCGGCCCGTGCGGGGTCTTCCCAACAAGCTCACGACGGGTTCGCGCGGCGACCTCGCCGCCGTATGGCGCGGCGCATTCCTGGGCGCCGGCGCCCTGACCGACCCCGGACGATCCGCGTCGCTGGATGTGCTGTGCCCCTCCTCGGAAGCGGCGATGGCCCTGGTCGGGGCAGCGCACCGTCTCGGCATCGGCGCGAAGGCGCGCGAGGTGCGCGGTGCACCGCGCGTTGTCGTACGCGAAGGGGATGCCATCCGCACGGCACTGGCCGTCATGGGTGCACGCCAGGTCGCTGCACACTGGGACGAGATGCGTCAGCGTCGGGAGGTTCGCGCCGGCGTCAACCGGCTCGTGAACTTCGACGACGCGAACCTGCGTCGCTCGGCTCAGGCCGCGGTGGCCGCGTGTGCACGCGTGGAGCGAGCGCTCGAGATCCTCGGTGAAGACATCCCGGATCACCTGCGCGAGGCCGGTGATCTGCGGCTCGCGCACCGCGACGCGAGTCTCGACGAGCTGGGTCACCACGCCGATCCGCCGCTCACAAAGGACGCCGTGGCCGGCCGCATCCGTCGCCTTCTCGCGATGGCCGACAAGAAGGCGGCAGCCGAGGGCATTCCCGGAACGGAATCCGCCGTTCCTGCCAGCGCCCTGGACTGAGTCAGCCGCTAGGTGACCGCGACGTAACGGCTGTTGTCTTCTCGCGCAAGACCCGCCGAGTGGGTGCTCCGCCTCACTAGGATGGCAACTGTCACCCCAGCGACGCCGGGGCATTCCTGGCGCCGCGACGACAGGAAGAGAAGAGCATATGGCCACCTACACCCTGCCTGACCTCCCGTACGACTACGCGGCTCTCGAGCCGCACATCAGTGCGACGATCATGCAGCTGCACCACGACAAGCACCACCAGGCGTACGTGACGGGCGCCAACACCGCTCTGGAGCAGCTTGCCGAGGCCCGCGAGACCGGGAACCTCGCCAACGTCAACAAGCTCGAGAAGGACCTCTCGTTCAACCTCGGTGGTCACACCAACCACTCGATCTTCTGGACGAACATGTCGCCCGATGGCGGCGACAAGCCCACGGGCGAGCTCGCTGCAGCAATCGACGAGTACTTCGGCTCCTTCGACAAGTTCCAGGCTCACTTCACCGCTGCCGCTCTCGGCGTGCAAGGCTCGGGCTGGGCGGCGCTGTTCTGGGATTCGATCGGTGAGCGCCTCATCATCCAGCAGATCTTCGACCAGCAGGGCCAGCTCGCCGCCGCCAGCGTGCCGCTGCTCATGCTCGACGTGTGGGAGCACGCGTACTACCTCGACTACAAGAACGTCCGCGCTGACTACGTGAAGGCGTTCTGGAACATCGTGAACTGGCAAAACGTCCAGGACCGCTTTGTCACGGCTCGTGAGAAGACGGCAGGTCTGCTGCTAGGGTCATGATCAGGTGAGGATGCCGCGGAGCCCTCGCCCGCTCGGGGGCTCCGGCAGCCTCATTTGTCTGCTGGCACACACCACAAATGACACCCCTCTCCGGGTCGTCGATCCGGAGCTGACCCCCGGCGCTTCGGCGCGATAAGAATCAGGGAGACACCGTGTCTGTCAAGATCGGTATCAACGGCTTCGGCCGTATCGGACGCAACTACCTCCGCGCAGCTCTGGAGCAGGGCGCGGACCTCGACATCGTGGCGGTGAACGACCTCACCGACAACAAGACGCTCGCCCACCTCCTCAAGTACGACTCGGTCGGCGGACGGCTGGGCGAAGAGGTTTCGTACACCGAGGACTCCATCACCGTCGGTGGCAAGAGCATCAAGGTCTTCGAAGAGCGCGACCCCGCGAACCTCCCGTGGGGCGAGCTGGGCGTCGACATCGTGATCGAGTCGACCGGCCGCTTCACCAAGGCGGCTGACGCCAGCAAGCACATTGCCGGCGGCGCGAAGAAGGTCCTCATCTCGGCACCCGGCACGGATGTCGACGGAACCTTCGTCATGGGCGTGAACGACGGCGAGTACGACCCCGCCACGATGCACGTCATCTCCAACGCCTCGTGCACCACCAACTGCCTGGCGCCCCTCGCGAAGGTCTTCAACGACAACTTCGGCATCGAGCGCGGTTTCATGATGACCGCTCACGCGTACACCGCTGACCAGAACCTGCAGGATGGCCCCCACGGCGATCTGCACCGTGCTCGCGCTGCCGCGCTGAACATCGTGCCGGCTGCCACCGGTGCTGCCAAGGCCATCGGCCTCGTGCTGCCCGAGCTCAACGGCAAGCTGAGTGGTTCGTCGTACCGCGTTCCGGTTCCCACCGGTTCGATCGTGGACCTCACGATCATCACGCCGGCCGAGGGCCTCACCAAGGAGACCATCAACGCCGCCTACGAGAAGGCTGCTGCCGAGGGCGCTCTGGCTGGCTACCTGAAGTACAACACCGACGCGATCGTCTCGACCGACATCGTTCACGACCCGCACTCGTCGGTGTTCGACGCAGGCCAGACCAACGTCAGCGGCAACCTCGTCAAGGTTTCGGCCTGGTACGACAACGAGTGGGGTTACTCCAACCGCCTCGTCGACCTCACCGAGCTCGTCGCCAGCAAGCTCTGAGCCTCGGCATCCGGTAACAGACATGGCTCTGCGCACCCTCGATTCGTTGGGTTCGCTGGCCGGCAAGCGCGTCATCGTCCGTTGTGACCTCAATGTTCCGTTGAAAGACGGCGTCATAACGGACGATGGCCGCGTGCGGGCCTCCGTTCCCACACTCAACGCCCTCATCAACCAGGGAGCGCGCCTCGTCGTGTGCTCGCACCTGGGACGCCCCGATGGGGCACCCGACCCGAAGTACAGCCTCGAGCCGGTGGCTCAGCGCCTCTCGGAGTTGCTCGGCAAGCCCGTCGCGTTCGCGCGTGACACCGTGGGTGAGTCGGCTCACGACGCCGTCGCCGCGCTGGAAGACGGCGATGTCGCGGTCATCGAGAACCTGCGATTCAACGCGGGGGAGACGGCGAAGGATGCCGAGATTCGCGGCGCGTTCGCCCGCGAGCTCGCATCCCTCGGCGACGCCCTGGTGTCGGACGGCTTCGGTGTCGTGCACCGCAAGCAGGCGAGCGTGTACGACCTCGCCGAGATCCTGCCGTCTGCGGCGGGCTTCCTGATCGAGAAGGAGGTCGACGTCCTCGACCGCCTCACCGAGAAGCCCGAGCGACCCTACACGGTCGTGCTCGGCGGCTCGAAGGTCAGCGACAAGCTCGGCGTCATCGAGCACCTGCTGCCGCGCGTCGATCGCATCCTGGTGGGTGGAGGCATGCTGTTCACCTTCCTCAAGGCCCAGGGCTATGAGGTTGGTAAGAGCCTGCTCGAAGAGGACCAGATCGACACGGTCACCCGGTACATGACGACGGCGCAGGAGAGCGGCGTCGAGATCGTGCTTCCGGTGGATGCTGTGATGGCTGCATCCTTCAGCGCCGACGCGGAGCACGTCGTCGCTCCTGCCGACTCGCTCGAGGAGACCCCGTTCGGTGCGACGGGCCTGGGGCTGGACATCGGCCCCGACACGGCGAAGATCTTCGCCGACGCGATTCGTGCGAGCAAGACCGTGTTCTGGAACGGCCCCATGGGTGTGTTCGAGATGGCGGCCTTCGCGGCGGGAACCAAGGCCGTCGCGCAGGCGCTGACCGAGGTCGACGGCCTGAGCGTCGTCGGCGGCGGCGACTCGGCCGCCGCCGTGCGTCAGCTCGGCTTCACGGATGACCAGTTCGGCCACATCTCCACCGGTGGTGGGGCCAGCCTCGAGTTCCTCGAGGGCAAGAAGCTACCCGGACTGGAGGTCCTCGGATGGGAGCAGTGAGAACACCGCTCATCGCCGGCAACTGGAAGATGAACCTCGACCACCTGCAGGCTGTCGCGTTCGTCCAGAAGCTGCACTGGACGCTCAAGGACGCCAAGCACGAGGACGGCTCGGTCGAGGTCGCGGTCTTCCCGCCCTTCACCGATCTGCGCACCGTGCAGACGCTGCTGGATGCCGACAAGATCCCCTTCGCCCTCGGTGCGCAGGACCTGTCGCCGAAGGATTCCGGTGCGTATACCGGTGACATTTCGGGGGCGTTCCTTGCGAAGCTCGACGCGCGCTACGTGATCATCGGTCACTCGGAGCGCCGGGAGTACCACCACGAAACCGACGAGGTCGTTTCCAGCAAGGTTCAGGCGGCGCTGCGGCACGGCCTCGTGCCGGTCATCTGTGTCGGTGAGACCGCGGAAGACCTCGAGAAGTACGGTGCGAGCGCCGTTCCGGTGGGCCAGCTCACGGCGGCGCTTGCCGACGTGCCGGCGGATGCCGACATCGTCGTGGCCTACGAGCCGGTCTGGGCCATCGGGTCCGGCCAGGCTGCCACTCCCGATCAAGCCCAGGATGTCTGCGCCAAGCTGCGTGCGGTCATCGCTGACACGCTCGGAGCGGATGCCGCGGAGCGCACCCGGGTGCTGTACGGCGGCTCGGTCAAGGCTGCCAACATCGCGAGCTTCATGCGCGAGCCGGACGTGGATGGCGCCCTCGTGGGCGGGGCGAGTCTCGTCGTGGACGAGTTCGCTGCCATCATCCGCTACCAGAAGCACGTCGGCGTCTAAACGACGTTTCGTCTCGCTGCCTTCGCGGGGCGACCGGATTGCCCGGTTGCCCCGCGAACCGCGCAGCGGCGAGATGGAAAGCGCGCCTCTTTCCGTATACTGGACGCTTGTGCGACGAGACATCGTCGCGACGAAAGGTTTCAACGTCTTGGCGATTCTCGAACTGATCCTGCAGGTGATCCTCGGCATCACGAGCCTGCTGCTCACGCTGCTGATCCTGCTGCACAAGGGACGAGGCGGCGGCCTGTCCGACATGTTCGGCGGCGGAATGACCTCAGCTCTCGGATCGTCCGGTCTCGCTGAGCGCAACCTCAACCGCTTCACCATCGTGCTGGCCCTCGTATGGTTCACCACCATCGTGGGGCTCGGCCTCATTACGAAGTTCCAGGTGATCTGATGGCAACCGGCGGCAATGCAATTCGCGGCACCCGGGTGGGTGCCGGACCCATGGGCGAACAGGATCACGGCTATCACGCGGACCGTGTCGCCGTCTCGTACTGGGATGCCCTAGGCAACGAGACCGTGCGTTACTTCGCGGCAGGCATCCCCGATGAGGAGATCCCCGAGACAATCGATTCGCCGCACTCCGGGCTTCCTGCGGGTCGCGACAAAGACAACCCGCCTCAGCTGGCGAAGGCTGAGCCGTACAAGACGCACCTTGCTTACGTGAAGGAGCGTCGCACGGAGGAGGAAGCCGATGCGCTCCTGGATGACGCGCTGAAGTCGCTGCGCGAGCGCCGCGGCCTCTAAGACTTTCCGCAGGGTTTTCCTGCACGAGAATGGCCCCGATCTCCCGTGAGGGAGGACCGGGGCCATTGTCGTGAATGGTCAGTATTCCTGGTCGATCAGCTCCGGCGGAACTTGTTCGGCAGCCTCCCGGTCGACGAAGAACACGGTGCGTCGCCGTCCCTTCGCCCCGCCGGCGGGAACGCTCGTGTAGTTAGCGCCGGCAAGGGCAAGCCCGAGAGCTGCGGCCTTGTCGGGGCCGGACATGACCAGCCAGACGCGTTGCGACGTATTGATCACGGGGCGGGTGAAGGTCACGCGCTCGGGCGGGGGCTTGGGTGAATTCCGGACCGGGAGCACCGCGTGCTCGGTGTCACGGATCTCGGGGTGATCGGGAAACAGCGAGGCGATGTGCGCATCGGGACCGACCCCGAGAAAGCATATGTCGAACGAGGGCCAAGCGGGCCCGCCGGGCTGCCCGTAGCGCGCGAGCTCGGCCGCGTAGGCACGCGCCGCTTCGTCGAGGTCGACGCCGTCGTCGCTGGCGGCAACGCTGTGGATGTTGCCTGCCGGAATGTCCAACCGATCGAGGAGCGCCTCGCGCGCCTGCTTCTCGTTGCGCTCGGAGTCGTGGCGTGGGACGAATCGTTCGTCGCTCCACCAGAAGTGCACATTGTCGAAGCGGAGGCCCGCCAGCCGCGGGCTTGCCGCAGCAGCCTCGAGCACCGCGATGCCCATGGTTCCGCCGGTGAGCGAGACATGAACGGCGGGCTCGTCGGCCTGCTTCTCGATGCGCCGCAGGAACCGGTCTGCGACGTACTCAGCGAGCGCAGTCCGGTCGGGGCTGATGAGCACCCGCTTCTCGTTCGTGATCTCAGCCATCGGTCTCCTACGACTGTGCCGGGTCGAGCAGCGCCCAGCCCTCGGTGATCACTCGACCATACAAGAGGTCAGCATCGAGCCGGCGCAGCTCCTCGGCGAGGCATTCGCGCAATGTGCGGCGCGGCAGCACCAGGTCATGCTGCGGTTGCCCGGGCTGCGACAACCGAGCGATCGCGGCTGACGAACGCTCGAGCACGATGTCTCCGCTCGCGCGCGTCAGGCGGACAGACTTGATGCCGTCGCTCCACTCCTCGGGGGAGAGGTAGTGCCATTCCACCGGCACACCGAGGGTCAGTCGTAGCCAGGCGGCCAACAGTGCTGTCGATGGCGACGTGGCAGCGCCACGAACCTCCACCGCGGTGATCGGCTCGTAGGGCGGCTGGTCCAGCACAGCGGCGAGCTGCTCGCGCCAGTGCGTGAGGCGCGTCCAGGCGAGGTCGGTGTCACCCGGCGAGTAGCAGTCGCCGAGGTGAGCGACGCGCGTGGCCTCGAAGGGCACCGTGGAGGCATCCGTGATGCGTCGCTGTGCGATCCGACCGAGCGGGGAATGGGAGGGAGTCGCGGGCGGGTTGTCTGGCCACCACACGACGACTGGCGCGTCGGGCAGCAGCAGACCGGTGACGAGGCTCTCGACGTTGGATGCCGCAGCGCCGGAGGCGCGCAACACGACGACCTCGCTGGCACCGGCGTCGCCGCCCACGCGGATCTCGGCGTCCAGCTTCGGCTCACCCGCGGGGTCGAGGCGCAGGCTGATGACCCGCATAGGATGCTCGCGCGACGCGTCGTTGGCTGCCTCGATGCCGTCTTCGGTGCCGCCGTTGGTGGTCACGATGATGAGGGTGAGCACCCGTCCCAGCGCTACTGCACCACCCTCCTCACGTACGTCGATGAGTGCGCGAGAGATCTTGCTGACTGTCGTATCGGGAAGATCGACGATCATGGCCGCCTCCAGGTGCGTCCGTCGCGGGCAAGGAGCTGGTCTGCCGACTTCGGCCCCCACGACCCAGGTTCGTATTGGTCGAGCGGTCCGCCCTGCTGCGCCCAGAACTCCTCGACGGGGTCGAGGATCTTCCACGAGAGTTCGACCTCTTCGTGGCGGGGGAACAGCGGGGGGTCTCCGAGCAGGACGTCGAGAATGAGCCGCTCGTAGGCCTCGGGGCTGGCCTCGGTGAAGGCATGCCCGTAGCCGAAGTCCATCGTGACGTCGCGCACGTGTGTGCTCGCGCCGGGCACCTTGGAGCCGAAGCGGATCGTGACGCCCTCATCCGGTTGCACGCGGATCACGAGCGCGTTCTCACCGAGCCCGGATGTCTGCGACCGCGTGAACAGGTGCTCAGGGGCGCGCTTGAACACCACGGCGATCTCGGTCACACGGCGGCCCAGTCGCTTGCCGGTGCGCAGGTAGAAGGGCACGTCGGCCCACCGCCGCGTGTTGATCTCGAGCTTGAGCGCTGCGTAGGTCTCGGTCGTCGAATCCGGCTTCATGCCGTCTTCGTCGAGGAATCCGGTGACGTGCTCGCCACCCTGCCAGCCGCCGGCGTACTGGCCGCGCGCTGTCGCGAGCGACAGGTCTGCGGGAAGCGTGACGGCCGCGAGTACCTTCTCTTTCTCGGCACGCAGGTGGCTCGCATCAAAGCTGATGGGCTCCTCCATTGCCGTCAGTGCGAGAAGCTGCAGCAGGTGGTTCTGGATGACATCGCGCGCCGCCCCGATACCGTCGTAGTAGCCGGCGCGGCCGCCCACGCCGATGTCTTCGGCCATCGTGATCTGCACGTGGTCGACGTAGTTGCGGTTCCAGATGGGTTCGAACAGCTCGTTCGCGAACCGCAGCGCGAGGATGTTCTGGACCGTCTCTTTGCCGAGGTAGTGGTCGATCCGGAAAATGGAGTCGGCCGGGAAGGTCGAGCGCAGTGCGTCGTTGAGCTCGCGGGCCGAGGCGAGATCGTGACCGAACGGCTTTTCGATGACGACTCGGCGCCACCGTTCCGGCCGGTCGGCGGTGTCATCCACGAGGCCCGAGGTGCGCAACTGACGAGCGACAACCGGAAAGTCCTTCGGGGGGATGGACAGGTAGAACGCGTGGTTGCCCATGGTGCCGCGCTCTTCGTCCAGGCTCTGCACAGTCTCGCGCAGCCGTGCAAAGGCGTCGTCGTCGCCGAACTCGCCCGAAACGAATCGGATGCCCTGCAGCAACTGCTGCCAGGTCTCTTCGCGGAATGCGGTGCGCGCGTGCTGTCGCACCGCATCGTGCACGACCTGGGCGAAGTCCTGATCCTCCCAGTCTCGGCGGGCAAACCCGACGAGACCGAACCCGGGCGGGAGCAGGCCACGGTTCGCGAGGTCGTATACGGCCGGCATGAGCTTCTTACGCGAGAGGTCGCCGGTCACACCGAAGATCACGAGAGCACTGGGCCCCGCGATCCGATTCAGGCGTGCGTCTTCAGGGTCGCGCAGCGGATTGTGCCCGCGAGAGATCTCGACTGTCATCGGGTGGGATGCCTTACTGAGCCGCTTCGAATAGGGAGAGGACCTCGACCTGGGGGTCGGTGAGGGTGAGCGTGACAACGGGACGTCCGTGTGCAGCCAAGACCTCAGCGTCGCCCGCGGCCTGCGCGGCGATCAGCTGGCCGAAGGTGAACGGGCGGCCGGGGATCTCGACATCCACGTCGGTGCGCTCCACAATCTGCAGGAACACGCCGTTCGCAGGCCCGCCCTTGTGATACTGCCCTGTTGAGTGCAGGAACCTGGGGCCCCAGCCGAACGTGGCGGGCCTGCCCGAATCCGCCGCGACGAGCTCTCGAAGGCCCTGGAGTTGGGGGATTGCGAGGCGGTTGACGTAAGCCTGCACCGAGACGTAGCCGTCAGCCGGGAGCTGTGCCCACAGCGCGTCCAGGACCCCGGCAATCGTGCCGGATGCCGCGAGGGCGGCATCCGTGACCCGCACCTCGACGCCCTCGACCGTGAACGCCGGTGCCGTTGGTTCGGGCCTGCGCTCGAGGAGTCCCCGCGTCGCTTCCTTGGCTGACTCGACGTCGGGCTGATCGAACGGGTTGATGCCCAGCATCCTGCCCGCGATCGCGGTGGCGTACTCCCACACGACGAACTGCGCCCCGAGGGAGCCGCTGACCAGGATCTCGCCCTGGTGATGCTCGAACAGGTGGAACTCGTTTGCCTCGTCGACCAGGCGCAGAACCTGCAGGTCGGCTGGCTTGGTCTCGAGCTCGGGGGAGACGGGCAGCATGACAACCGGCAGGATGCCGGTGCCATTCTTTCCGGTGGATTCTGCGATGAGCTGTTCGATCCAGTCGGGGAGACCGACGATGTGCGTGCCGTCGCTGATGAGCGCGAGCTTGTCACGTCGTGGAGAGCCGCCGGCGATCGCCGCAGCGAGCACCAGCGCGGGGTTCTCAGGGCTGTCGATCGCCACTTCAAGCAGCGTCGCATCGGCTTCGGCGAGCAACTCCTCGATGTCGGCACCGGCAAGGCCCGCCGGGACCAGCCCGAAAGCCGTCAGCGCGGAATACCGCCCCCCGACGTTCGGATCGGCGTTGAACACCCGGTATCCATCAGCGCGAGCTGCTTCATCGAGGGGTGAACCGGGGTCGGTGACCACGATGATCCGCTCGGTCGGGTCGATACCGAGATCACGGAAGGCAGCCTCGAAGGCACGCTTCGCAGAGTCGGTCTCGACCGTCGATCCGGATTTGGACGACACCACGAGAACGGTGCGCTCGAGGCCGCCGGCCTCGGGGTCGCCGTCGAGGGCTGCGAGCACCTGACCGGGTGCCGTCGAGTCCAGGATCACCAGGGGCACCCCGGCGGTCTGCGCGATCACCTCGGGTGCGAGCGACGAGCCTCCCATGCCCGCGAGCACGATGCGTGTCAGCCCCTTGGCAGTGAGCTCCTCGCGGAGCGCGACGATCTGCGGGACCAGTGGCAGCGAGACCGTGACGGCCTCGAGCCACCCGAGTCGGCGGGATGCCTCTGCCTCGGCATCCGGGCCCCACAGCGAGCTGTCGCCCGCGGTGAGGCCGGAGGCAACGAGATCGCCGATGAGACCGGGCAGAGTCGCCTCGACGACTGACTTGACGTGCCCGGTCAGGTGGATGTCGAATGCCATCGCCGGCTCAGACGTCCGCGTTCTCGAGGGCGGTTGTCACCGTCGCTTGCAGTTCGTGCCATGAGGCGATGAACTTCTCGACGCCTTCGTCCTCGAGCACCTGCGTGACATCGGCGAAATCGATACCCACCGACGCGAGGCCGTCGAAGACGGCGTGAGCATCGGCATAGTTGCCGGTGATCGTGTCACCGACGACGTCGGCGTGATCGAAAGTCGCCTCGAGGGTCTTCTCGGGCATGGTGTTCACGGTGCCGCGGGCCACGAGCTCGGTGACGTACAGCGTGTCGGGAAGAGCGGGGTCCTTCACGCCCGTGGACGCCCACAAAGGGCGCTGCACGGTGGCGCCGGCGGCCACGAGGGACTGAGCTCGTTCGGTCGCGAACTCCTTTTCGAAGAGCTCGAACGCGAGGCGGGCGTTGGCGATGCCCGCGCGGGACTTCAGCGCCTCGGCGGCATCGGTCCCGATAGCCGTGAGCCGCTTGTCGACCTCGGTGTCCACGCGCGATACGAAGAACGAGGCGACCGAGTGGATCGTGCTGATGTCGTGTCCGGCGGCCTTGGCCTGCTCGATACCCGTGAGGTACGCGTCGATGACCGCCGCGTAGCGCTCGAGGCTGAAGATGAGCGTGACGTTGACCGAAATACCCGAGGCGATGGCCTCGGTGATCGCGGGGAGCCCCGCCTTGGTCGCCGGGATCTTGATGAGCGCGTTCGGCCGGTCGACGACCTTCCACAGTTCCTTCGCCTGCGCGATCGTTCCGGCGGTGTCGTGAGCAAGCTCGGGGGAGACCTCGATCGACACGCGACCGTCCACGCCGCCCGTCGCGTCGTAGACGGGGCGGAAGATGTCAGCCGCGTCACGCACATCCGTCGTCGTGATCGTGAAGATCGACGTTTCGGTGTCGGCACCCTGGGACTTCAGGTCCCGGATCGTCTCGTCGTAGGCGCTGCCCTTCGCAAGCGCACCGGCGAAGATGGTCGGGTTGGTGGTGACGCCGGTGACGTTGCGATCGGTGATCAGTGCCGCCAGGTTGCCGGAGCTGATCCGTTCGCGGGACAGGTCGTCGAGCCAGATGCTGACGCCCTCGGCGACGAGCTTCTCGGTGGGGGTGGTCATGACTTCTCCTTCGTGTGCGGCCGCGGCTCAGGCGCCAGCGGCGGCGATCGTCTCGTGAGCGGCGGCCACGACTGCTTCGGTCGTGATGCCGAACTTCTGGAACAGCGTCTTGTAGTCAGCCGAGGCGCCGAAGTGCTCGATCGACACGGACCGGCCGGCGTCGCCGACGATCCCGCGCCACGGCATCGCCAGGCCCGCTTCGACCGAGACGCGTGCCTTGACGGATGCCGGCAGCACACTCTCGCGGTATGCGTCGTCCTGCTCGGCGAACCACTCCAGCGACGGAGCGGAGACCACGCGTGCGCCGATGCCCTGCTGGGCAAGCTGCGCGCGAGCGTCCACGGCGAGTTGAACCTCGGAGCCTGTCCCGATCAGGATCACGTCGACGGTGCCCGTAGGTGAGTCGGCGAGCACGTACGCGCCCTTGGCGGCGAGCTCGGCCGAAGCGAACTCGTCGCCGGATGCCTCACCTGTCCCACGGGGGAACGTCGGAACGTTCTGGCGAGTCAGTGCGATTCCTGCGGGGCCCTCGTGACGGCGGACGAGCTCGAGCCAGACGGCTGCTGTCTCGTTCGCGTCGGCTGGGCGCACAACAGCGAAGTTCGGGATCGCGCGCAGTGCGGCGAGCTGCTCGATCGGCTGGTGCGTCGGACCGTCTTCACCCAGCGCAACCGAGTCGTGCGTCCACACGAACAGCGTCGGGATGTTCATCAGGGCGGCCAAACGCACCGGGGGACGCATGTAGTCGCTGAAGATCAGGAACGTGCCGCCGAACGGGCGAGTCGGGCCGTGCAGCACGATGCCGTTGAGGATGGATCCCATTGCGTGCTCGCGGATGCCGAAGTGCAGCACACGACCATACGGTGAGCCGCTCCACTCGTGGGTGGACCACTCCTCCGGGATGAACGACGCTGCATTCTTGATGGTCGTCAGGTTCGACTCCGCGAGGTCGGCCGAACCACCCCACAGCTCAGGAAGCTCCGCGGCGAGGGCGTTGATGACCAGGCCGGACGCGGCGCGGGTGGAAACATCCTTGCCTGCCTCGAACTGGGGGAGCGCTTCGGCGATGTTCGCGGGGAGTTCGCGGGCGTGGAGTCGGTCCCACAGCGCCTTGCGCTCCGGGTTGGCCGCTGCCCACGCATCGAACTTCTCCTGCCAGGCAGCCTTCTCGGCCTCGCCGCGCTCGACGAGCGAACGCGTGTGGGCGATGACGTCATCGGGAACATCGAAGGTCGTGTCGGGATCCCAGCCGAGGACCTTCTTGGTCGCTGCGAGCTCTTCGCCGCCGAGGGCAGCGCCGTGGATCTTGCCGCTGTTCTGCTTGCCGGGGGAGGGCCAGCCGATGATCGTCTTGAGAATGATGATCGAGGGCTTGTCGGTGACGCCCTTCGCCTTCTCAATGGCCTCGTACAGCTCGTGTACGTCCTCGACGTACTGACCCGACTTCTTCCAGTCGACGGTCTGCACATGCCAGTCGTAGGCCTCGTAGCGCCCCGCGACATCCTCGGTCAGGGCGACGTTCGTGTCGTCCTCGATCGAGATCTGGTTGGAGTCGTAGATGACGACGAGGTTGCCGAGTTGCTGGTGACCGGCAAGCGAGGATGCCTCGCTCGTCACACCTTCTTCAAGGTCGCCGTCGGACGCGATGACGTAGATGAAGTGGTCGAAGGGCGACTCGCCGGCCGGTGCCTCGGGGTCGAAGAGGCCCCGCTCGTACCGCGCGGCGTAGGCGAAGCCGACCGAGGATGCCAGACCCTGGCCGAGCGGCCCTGTCGTGATCTCGACGCCCTTGGTGTGGCCGTACTCGGGGTGGCCCGGGGTCAGCGAGCCCCACGTGCGGAGCGACTTGAGGTCGTCGAGCTCGAGGCCGAATCCGCCGAGGTAGAGCTGGATGTACTGCGTGAGCGAGGAGTGACCGCACGAGAGGATGAAGCGGTCGCGGCCGGGCCAGTGCGTGTCAGTCGGGTCATGCTTCATGACCCGTTGATACAGCAGATAGGCCGCGGGAGCGAGGCTCATCGCCGTCCCGGGGTGTCCGTTACCGACCTTCTCTACGGCATCCGCCGCGAGAACGCGAGCGGTGTCCACCGCGCGCTTGTCGATCTCATCCCAACGCAGTTCCGTCACCGGATTGCCTTCCGTTCGAGAGGGGTGCGCCCTGAGACCACCGGTCCGCAGACCGCGTCACCACGGGAAGAGCAGCCGGCGCAGAGCGCGCGTGTGCTTTCAGCATAGCGATTCCGGTTCCCGCAGTGGGCCGTGTTTCGAAGCCGTAGAGGGGACCTCAGAGAACCAGCCTGCGGGCAATGCCATAGACTGGAAATCCCTGGGTGACGGCCGATAGTGAGGGCAATGGACATTTCCACGACGACGCGTGCGCAGCTCGCACCCGCATCGTTCGGCCGCACCGTCCGCGCCTATATCGCCCTGACCAAGCCGCGCGTTCTCGAGCTGTTGCTGGTGACGACGGTTCCCGTCATGATCCTTGCGCAGCAGGGGTTCCCGCCGCTGTGGCTCGTTGTCGCGACCGTCATCGGCGGCTCGGCAAGCGCCGGATCGGCAGCGACGTTCAACATGTACCTGGACCGCGATATCGACGCGCACATGCAGCGCACCGAGAACCGTCCCCTCGTCACCGGCGAGGTCTCTCCCCGTGGGGCGCTGATCTTCGCGTGGTCACTTGCCGTCGCGTCGACCTTGTGGCTCGGCTTCACGACCAACTGGCTCGCGGCAGCACTGTCGGCCGGCGCGATCTTCTTCTACGTCGTCATCTACACGATGATTCTCAAGCGCCGCACCGAACAGAACATCGTGTGGGGCGGCATCGCCGGATGCTTCCCGGTCCTGATCGGCTGGAGTGCCGTCACCGGATCGCTGGCGTGGCCCGCACTCATCCTGTTCTTGCTCGTCTTCCTGTGGACTCCGCCGCACTACTGGCCGCTGTCGATGAAGTACCGCGACCAGTACGACGAGGTGGACGTTCCCATGCTCGGCGCCACGCGCTCCGGCTCGCAGGTCGGCCTTCAGGTCATCCTCTACGCGTGGGCGACAGTCGTGACGTCGCTGCTGCTGATTCCCGTCGCCTCGATGGGGATCGTGTACACGGCATCCGCACTCGTCTTCGGCGGCTGGTTCATCTACGAGTCACATGTCCTCTACGCTCGCGCGGTGCGCGGCACGGAGCCGCGGCCCATGCGTGTCTTCCACGCATCCATCACGTACTTGACGCTGCTGTTCGTCGCGATCGCCGTCGACCCGCTGCTTCCGTTCTAGGAACGCCATCGCTCTCGTGCCCCGACGCGCACGAGAGAAGGCCCCGCCCGTCGAACGATGTTCGGCGAGCGGGGCCTTCTCTATCAGCCGGGGGCGGAGGTCAGCGGTTCTCCGGTGCCTCGGTGTCGGCCTGAGCGGCTGCTTCTGCTGCAGCCGCCGGCGGCGCGGTGTCGGTCGTTGAAGTCTCGACATCGGCATCCTCGAAGACCGGCGCCTGCTCGGCAGCGGGAGCCGCCTCCTCGACGATGACGGTTTCTTCGACGAAGGCGGTTTCGGCGACGGGGGCGGGCAGAGCCGAGCGGAGCGCGGCGAGGGTCAGCACGAGCAGCAGGCCGAGGATGCCGGCGCCCACCAGGACACCGCCGAATCCGATCCACGCAGGGCTCACGTACACCTGCTCGTATGTCGCCGAACCATCCGCGAGCGTCGCACTCATCTCGCTCACCTTGGTCAGCACGAGCCAGAGCCCGACGCCGATGCTGGCGAGGGAAGCGAGAAGCAGCACCCAGAAGGGGACGCTGCGGGCAAGGCGATTGGTCATAGGGAAACTCCTGCGAGGGGATGGATTATGGTCACGCCGAAGAGATCGGCGCGACCAGTCTGGTCCCTTGACGCGTGCCGTGTCGATGCGTCAGCTATGGATCGCCTGTGCGTCGGCGGGTTCCTCTGGGGTGGCCGAGGTGCTGACCGGTTGCTTGAGATTCAGGACGAGTGCGGTCATCGCTGCAGCCAGGAGCGAAGCCAGCACCATGTGAATGCCGACAGCCAGCGGCGGCAGGCCGTTTCGAGCCTGGAAGAGCCCGACGGCTATCTGGAGTACCTCCACCCCGAGAACTGCCTGGGTCCACGCCACCACGCGCGGTATGTCGCGGCGCCGCCTGTAGGCAAAACCGAGCAGCACGAGGGTCATCGCGAACAGGGCGTACGACGGCCAGGCGTGGATGTGTTCGAGCAGCTCGGCGTTGAAGCCATTGCGCCCGGCATCCGCGTCGCCTGAATGCGGTCCGGCGCCCGTGGTCAGGATGCCGAAGAAGATCGTGACAGCCAGCACCGCGGTGGTCGCGTGCGCCCAGATGGCGTGAACCCGGGTGACGACGCGCACGCGGGGGCCGCCCGGCGCTCGCATGAGCACGAGGAACGCCGCACACACCGCCACGAGCGTCACCGAGGCAACGTAGTGGAAGCCGACGATGAACGGGTTGAGCCCGGTCAGCACCGTGATGCCCCCGACGATCGCTTGAGCGACGACGCCGATCACCACGACCAGAGCGAGAGCGAAGAGGTCGCGGCGCTCTCGTCGCATCTTCAGAACGAAGACCACGACGATGATCGCGAGGATGCCGACGAGTCCGGTCAGCGTCCGATTGCCGAACTCGATGAGCCCGTGTATGCCCATCTCTGGCGTGTTGACGAGCGACTCCGCGGTGCAGGTGGGCCAGGTCGGGCACCCGAGTCCCGACCCGGTCAGACGCACCGCGCCGCCGGTTCCGATGATCAGCACCTCGGCCAGGAACGACAACCATGCGGTAACGCGGACGCGCCGATCGACGTGGTCGGGAAGCCAGGCCCAGAACCTCCCGAGCAACGAGACGCGGGCGGGGGACGGGGACGGTGCGGACACGGTCTTCACTCCTGGGATCGCCCTGTGGGGGCGCGGCGTGCTCGGCCCGGGGATGGGTCGATGCCTGTAGACTCGAAGGGTCTGATTCCGCGGAGAAATGCCGCAGGATCATCACCAGTCTAGGCGCGAGAATCCGCCGACGACGTGAAAGGGCCCGTAAGCGACATCCCCTCCGGTACTCCGCCGGGGGCGACGGATGTCGGTGCGGATGACACCGCAATGGCCGCGAAGGAGAAAACCGATGTCCGATGTGCTGATCGAGCGTCCCGAACTCGAAGGCCTGGGAGTCTACGAGTTCGGCTGGCACGACACCGACGCCGCCGGCGCGGTGGCTCAGCGAGGAATCAACGAGGACGTGGTCCGCGGGATCTCGGCGTTGAAATCCGAACCCGAATGGATGCTGAAGACCCGCCTCAAGGGGTATCAGCTGTTCGGCCGTAAACCGATGCCGACGTGGGGTGCCGACCTCAGCGCGATCGATTTCGACAACATCAAGTACTTCGTGCGCTCCACCGAGAAGCAGGCGCAGACCTGGGAAGACCTCCCCGAGGACATCCGGAAGACCTACGAGCGCCTCGGCATCCCCGAGGCGGAGCGTCAGCGTCTCGTCGCCGGCGTCGCCGCCCAGTACGAGTCCGAGGTCGTCTACCACCAGATCCGCGAGGACCTGGAGGCGCAGGGTGTCATTTTCATGGACACCGACACCGCTCTGCGGGAGCACCCGGAGTTCTTTCAAGAGTACTTCGGCACCGTCATCCCCGCCGGTGACAACAAGTTCGCAGCCCTGAACACCGCGGTCTGGTCGGGTGGCTCTTTTGTCTACGTGCCGCCGGGCGTGCACGTCGAGATCCCGCTGCAGGCCTACTTCCGGATCAACACCGAGAACATGGGTCAGTTCGAGCGGACGCTGATCATCGCCGACGAGGGCTCGTACGTTCACTACATCGAGGGCTGCACGGCCCCGATCTACAAGAGTGACTCGCTGCACTCGGCGGTCGTCGAGATCATCGTGAAGAAGAACGCCCGCGTGCGCTACACGACGATCCAGAACTGGTCGAACAACGTCTACAACCTGGTCACCAAGCGTGCCGTTGCCCACGAGGGCGCCACGATGGAATGGATCGACGGCAACATCGGCTCCAAGGTGACGATGAAATACCCGTCTGTCTTCCTGATGGGAGAACACGCGAAGGGTGAGACCCTCTCGGTGGCTTTCGCCGGCCCGGGACAGCACCAGGATGCCGGCGCCAAGATGATCCACATGGCGCCCTACACGACGTCCTCGATCGTCTCGAAGTCGATCGCGCGGGGCGGTGGACGTGCCGGCTACCGGGGTGAGGTCCGAGTGGACCCGAATGCTCACCACTCAGCCAACACGGTTCGCTGTGACGCGCTGCTGGTCGACACCGTTTCGCGTTCCGACACGTATCCGGCGATCGACATTCGTGTCGATGACGTGCAGCTCGGGCACGAGGCGACGGTCTCGCGGGTGAGTGAAGAGCAGCTCTTCTACCTGCAGTCGCGGGGCCTCCCCGAGGATGAGGCCATGGCCATGATCGTCCGCGGATTCATCGAGCCCATCGCGCGCGAACTGCCGATGGAGTACGCCCTCGAACTGAACAAGCTCATCGAAATGAGCATGGAAGGCAGCGTCGGCTGAGATGACGACTACCGCACAGGCGTCGGCGACGGCGCCCGGATCGACCGCGCACACCGACGGGGGCTGGGACGTCGTTCCCGTCCAGACGCGCTCCGAACGCCCGCGTTCCTACGACCCTGCCGCGTTCGGTGCACCGACTGGCCGTGAGGTCAACTGGAAGCACAGCCCCATCGCGGCTGTCGCTCCGCTGTTCGCCGACAAGCCCGGCGACGAGGGCGCTGTCGGCATCACGGTTACCGGCCCGCTGGCTGCAGCCGGCCTCGCCATCGGCGAGGCCCCGCGTGGGGAGGCCTTCACACCCGAAGACCTGCCGAGCGCCATCGCGTGGCAGCGCTCGGCTGAAGCCCTCTATCTGAAGGTGCCGGCCGACGCCGAACTCGATGAGCCGGTCGAAGTCGTCTTCGCGGGCGCCGGCGCTCAGCTGAGCGCCCACTCCCACGTCGTGATCGAAGCGGCGCCCCACTCGCGCGCGACAGTCGTGTTGCGCCACGAGGGCTCCGCCCAGTTCGCCCAGAACGTCGAGATCATCGTCCGTGACGGCGCAAACCTGACACTCGTCTCGCTGCAGCGGTGGGATGACGACGCGGTGCATGTCGCGGCGCATCAGGCCGTGGTGGGTCGCGACGCGACCCTTCGCCACACCGTGGTGAGCCTCGGCGGTGCGGTCGTGCGGGTGAACCCGTCGGTCGATCTCGCCGGCGCCGGATCCGAGGGCAAGCTCTACGGTCTGTCCTTCGCCGACTCCGGTCAGCACCTCGAGAGCCAGGTTTACGTCCACCACCGCGGACCGAACACGACAGCCGACGTTCTCTACAAGGGAGCTCTGCAGGGATCGAGCGCACGCAGCGTCTGGGTCGGGGATGTGCTCATCGGTCGCGACGCCGTCGGCACCGACTCGTACGAAGCCAACCGCAACCTCGTGCTCACCGACGGCGCGCGCGCAGATTCGATCCCGAACCTCGAGATCGAGACCGGCGACATCCAGGGTGCGGGTCACGCGAGCGCCACCGGCCGTTTCGACGACGAGCAGCTCTTCTACCTGCAGGCGCGAGGCATCACCGAAGAGGAAGCCCGCCGGCTCGTCGTGATCGGGTTCCTCAGCGACATCATCCAGCGCCTCGGCATCCCCGAGCTCGAGGCCGAACTCACCGAGGCGGTCACCGCCGAACTCGAACAGGAGGCGGCTGCGTGAGCGCCACCCGCGTGTGCTCGCTGAGCGAGCTGGAACAGGATGCCGCCAAGCGCGTCGTGGTCGACGGTGTTGCGATCGCCGTCGTCAAGGACTCCAACGGTGACGTCCACGCCATCGGAGACACCTGCACGCACGGTGACATCTCGCTTGCCGACGGCTTCGTCGAGGGAGAGACCCTGGAATGCTGGGCCCACGGCTCGGCGTTCTCCCTTCTGACAGGCAAGCCCCTGAACCTTCCAGCGTACGAGCCGGTGCCGGTGTACGAGGTCACGATCGAGGGCGACGACGTCCTGATCGACCCTGCCGTCACCAAGCCCGTCACCACAGACATCCACTGAAAAGGAACCCCATGGCTGTTCTCGAGATCCGCGACCTGCACGTCACGGTCGACACGGATGCCGGTGAGACCGAGATTCTCAACGGCATGACGCTCACGATTCGCACGGGCGAGACCCACGCGATCATGGGTCCCAACGGGTCGGGCAAGTCGACCCTCGCGTACACGATCGCCGGGCATCCCAAGTACACCGTGACAAGCGGCTCCATCACCCTCGACGGGGAAGATGTCCTCGAGATGTCTGTCGATGAGCGTGCGCGCGCGGGCCTCTTCCTCGCGATGCAGTACCCCGTCGAGATCCCCGGCGTGACCGTGACGAACTTCCTGCGCACCGCCAAGTCGGCGATCGACGGGCAGGCGCCCGCGATCCGCACGTGGACGAAGGACGTCAAGAAGGCCATGGCGGACCTCCGCATGGACGAGAAGTTCGCACAGCGCAACGTCAACGAGGGCTTCTCGGGCGGCGAGAAGAAGCGTCACGAGATCCTTCAGCTCGAACTCCTGAAGCCCAAGATCGCCGTGCTCGACGAGACCGACTCGGGCCTGGACGTCGACGCGCTCAAGATTGTTTCTGAGGGCGTCAACCGCGCCAAGGCCGAGACCGACATGGGCGTGCTGCTGATCACGCACTACACCCGCATTCTTCGCTACATCCACCCAGACTTCGTCCACGTCGTCGTCGGCGGCCGCATCGTCGAAGAGGGTGGTCCGGAGCTCGCCGACCGGCTCGAGTCCGAGGGATACGATCGCTTCCTCGAGCCCGCCGCCGGATCCGACGCCTAGGATCAAGACATGACCGCGACTCTCAGCCCTGAGAAGTTCGACGAGGTCACCGAGGCCCTCAAAGACGTGATGGATCCCGAGCTCGGGATCAATGTCGTCGACCTCGGACTGATCTACGACCTCAGCTGGGATGACGAGAACGACGCTCTCGTCATCCACATGACGCTGACCTCTGCCGGGTGCCCGCTCACCGACGTTCTCGAGGAGCAGACCGCACAGGCCCTCGACGATGTCGTGGAACGCTTCCGCATCAACTGGGTGTGGATGCCGCCGTGGGGGCCCGAGCGCATCACCGACGACGGCCGCGACATGATGCGTGCCCTCGGCTTCGCCATCTGAACCGATCACTCGTCCCGCGTCGTGCCCTCACCCAGCCGCGCCGCGGATAAGGTGGCGACGTGACAGCTCCTGCTCCGGCTCGCGCGACAACCCGGCCCGGCTTCATCTACTTCATCGGTCGGCTCGTGCTTCGTCCGCTGTTCTGGATTCTGTACCGGCCGCGCATCGTCGGGCGAGCGAATGTGCCCGCACGCGGACCCGTCCTGCTTGCGAGCAATCACCTGGCGTCCCTTGACACCGTCATCATCCCCACCTCCGCCGCCCGGCCCGTGCAGTTCCTCATCAAGTCGTCGTACTTCACGCGATCCGGCGCACTCGGGCGGTTCATGCGCTGGTTCTTCACGTCGATCGGCGGCGTGCCGGTCTACCGGGCAACGGGCCGTGACGCGCGCGCGGCTCTCGACGCCGGTGCCAGCATCCTGCGAGCCGGCAGCGTCTTCGCCGTCTTCCCCGAAGGCACGCGTTCTCGTGACGGCCGGTTGCACGAGGGGCACGGGGGAGCGGCGTGGATGGCGTACGACACCGGCGCGACGGTCGTCCCCGTGGGATTGATCGGTACCGGCACCATCAGGCCGTTGAGTCATCTGGTGCCGGGCAGGCCCCGAATCGAAGTGCGCTTCGGTGAGCCGCTCGACCTCTCGGATCTGGACGGCGTCCCGGCAGGGAAGGCTCGGCGGGAGATCACCGAGCGCACGATGAGCGCCATCGCCGCACTCACCGGGCAGGAGCGTTCCGGCCAGGTGAACGCGAGCTCGCGCGACTGAACGCCCGGCGGTGCGCCGAAACCGCATTCCTCTGGATGCCGAACTCGGGCCCCCACTATGGTGAGGCCGTGGACACCCTCATCTTCGGCCTGCTGCTCGCGGTGGCCCTCGTCATCATCTTCGCCAAGAGTCGGTGGTTGGTCATCGGCTCCTGGGCCATCGCCGCGCTTGCTGTGCTTGGTCTGTTCGCCTACCACGCGACCGACGTGTTGGAGTTGAGCTTCTGATGGCCGTCTCGATCATCGTTCGCAAGCTCTCGTTCTGGGCCTTCGTGGCCTTCCTGGTCGCCTATGTCGGCATCCTGTCGATGGCGATGTTCGTCTTCCAGTTCGGGCTCGGTGAACTACCGTGTCCGCTGTGCATCCTGCAGCGGATGGGCATGATGTTGGCAAGCCTCGGCGCCCTGTACGTCGTCGTACGGGCGCTGCGTGGCGAGCTGCTGCTGCGCGACCTCGCAACAGGCCTCGGACTCGCGATCCTCGGCGCCGTCGTGGGGGCGGCGATCTCGATCCGCCAGATCCTGCTGCACATCCTGCCCTGGGACCCGGGATACGGCGAGGCTGTTCTCGGCATGCACCTGTACACCTGGGCGCTCATGACGTTCGTCGTCGTCATCGTGTTCGCGGGCGTCGTGGCGGTCTTCGCGCAGGACGTGCTGCCGGTGGCGCCCGCCGCGGGCTGGCTGCGGATTCTCGCCTGGGTTGTTGTGTGGGCATTCGTCGCCACGATCGCGATCAACCTCGTGGTCGTCTTCGCCGAAGAGGGCTTCAACTGGGTGCTTCCCGACGACCCGACGCGGTACCTCCTCTTCGGCTGAGGTTCGTGCTGTTGGGATGTCCGCCGCTCCGCGGGGTGCCGTCCTCGGGGACATGCCCTCGCGGGCTACGCCCGCTCCCGCCAGACCCGGTGCCAGCCCCGAGGACGGCACCCCGCTGCGCGGCTGGGTGTCGGGAACGGACATGCCCTCGCGGGCTGCGCCCGCTCCCGCCAGACCCGGTGCCAGCCCCGTGGCCGGCACCCCGCTGTGCGGCTGTGCCCAGACAGGTTCGGGCCAGTCAGGGCTAGGCTCGGAGAATGACCGTGAGTCCCCTCCAGGCCCTCCCGATCGAGCGACTGCGTGAGCGGACGAGCACGAAATGGCGTGCCTATCCCGCCGACGTGCTGCCACTCTTCGTCGCTGAGACGGACTTCCCGCTTGCGCCTGCCATCACGGCGCGTCTGAGGGCAGCAGTCGAGGTCGGCGACACGGGATACACGCCGCCGAAGCCGGGGATCGCTGAGGCGTACGCCGGGTTTGCGCGGCGGAGATACAGCTGGGAGGTCGACCCCGCGCACGTTCGATCGACCGGGGACGTCGTGATGGGCCTCGTCGAGATCCTGAGAGCCATGATCTCGCCCGGCGACCGCGTCGTCATCACGCCTCCCGTATACCCGCCGTTCTACGAGCTCATCCCGGAAGCAGGGGGAGTCGTCGAGAAAGTGCCATTGCTTGCGGATTCCGGTTACACGCTCGACCTGGCTGGTATCGACGCGGCTCTGGCCGGAGGTGCCCGCGCTGTCCTCTTATGCAACCCGCATAACCCCACCGGGACGGTGCACTCGCGCGAGACACTCGCGACCCTTGCTGAGATCGCCGCACGCCACGGCGCAATCGTTGTCAGCGACGAGATCCATGCGCCCCTGGTTCATGCGCCGGCGACGTTCACGCCGTTTCTGAGCGCATCGCCACTCGCGGCATCCGTCGGATATGCGGTTGCGAGCGCGAGCAAGGCCTTCAATCTTGCGGGTCTGAAGTGCGCGCTCATGCTCACTGCCACTGATGACACGCGACGCGTCGTGCAGGAATTGCCGAAGGAAGTCGAGTGGCGAACGGGTCACTTCGGTGCACTGGCCGGCGTTGCGGCCTTCGCGCCCGAGAGCGATGAGTGGCTGGATGCCTTGCTCGCCGCGCTCGACGCGAACCGGCGCCTGCTCGCTGACCTGCTCGCCGAACACGTACCGGCGGCGCGGTATGAGATCCCCGATGCGGGATACCTAGCCTGGGTCGACCTGTCTGGCCTGGGGTGGGGTGCAGACCCTGCCGAACGGATCCTCACCGACGCGCGCGTTGCCCTGCACCATGGGCCGACGTTCGGTGATGAGGGTCGAGGGTACGTGAGGCTCAACTTCGGATGCTCGCCGGAAGTCCTTCGCGACGCGATCGAACGAATCGGCGCCCTCTCCCGCTGAACCTCAGCGCTTCTTTGCTGCGTCGACCCGCCGCACGAGGGCCCACGCGCCGGGGATCAGCAGCGCGGCGAAGCCGGCCTTGATCAGGCCGGGAACGATGAACGGCAACAGACCTGCGTTGAGCACACCGGCGGGCGAAATGTCCTGACCCATCACGGTCGACAGGATGAAGGCCATGTACGGGATGCCGATGACGAACGGGATGACGCTGGCGATCACGAAGCCTGCGAAGGCGAGCAGGGGCTTGCGATCCCAGGCGCGCTCAGCGAACCATCCGGCGACGAAAGCCGCGGGGATGAAGCCCAGGATGAACCCGAACGAGGGCGCGAGCAGATAGGCGGGACCCGCGACCGGCCCCGCGAAAACGGGCAGACCGAGCAGACCGACGAACATGTAGGTCGTCATCGCAGCAGCGCCTCGAGCAGACCCGAGCGCTGCGCCGACGAGGATGACGCCGAGAGTCTGCCCCGTGATCGGGATCGGCCCGATGAAGAACGACACCTTCGCCAGCAGCGCCACGACGGCGACTCCCGCCAGCACGAGTCCGGCGTCGATGGCGAACGCGCGCGCCCGCGAGGAGGGCCGGGCGATGATGTCGGCGAGAACCCGAGTGTTCGTGGCCGGTGCTGCGGCAGTCGTCATGGTGCTCCTTGGTCGGTGGGAAGCCAGGCGGGGAGGTATTGCGACTTATACTAGGGGGCTGGCCATCAGCCCCCTTGTACCCTTCTCACCGAATGAAACGGAGCTTTGCTGTGCTCTCCGTGCACGACCTCGAGATTCGCGTGGGCGCCCGGGTGCTCATGTCGGACGTCACCTTCCGTGTGGGCGCGGGCGACAAGGTCGGGCTCGTGGGCCGCAATGGCGCAGGCAAGACCACACTCACGAAGGTGCTCTCGGGTGACCTTCTGCCGGCCGCCGGTCGCGTGGATCGCAGCGGGGAGCTCGGGTACCTGCCCCAGGACCCGCGGTCGGGCAATCCCGAAGACCTGGCACGCACCCGCATCCTGGATGCGCGGGGGCTGGGTCAGCTTGCAATCGGGATGCACGAGGCGAGCCTCGCGATGGCCGATGACGACGCCGATGTCGCGGCGCGCGCCATGCGCCGGTATGGATCGCTCACCGAGCGCTTCGAGGCGCTGGGCGGGTACGCCGCCGAGGCTGAAGCCGCCTCGATCGCCCACAACCTGGCGCTGCCCGACCGCATCCTCGACCAGCCGCTCAGCACGCTTTCGGGTGGTCAGCGCCGTCGCATCGAACTTGCCCGCATCCTGTTCTCGGACGCGCAGACGATGATCCTCGATGAGCCGACGAACCACCTGGATGCCGACAGTGTGGTGTGGCTGCGAGAGTTCCTGAAGAACTACAAGGGTGGCCTCATCGTCATCTCGCACGATGTCGAGCTCGTCGGTGAGACCGTCAACCGCGTCTTCTATCTCGATGCGAATCGCCAGGTCATCGACATCTACAACATGTCGTGGAAGAACTATCTGCGCCAGCGCGTGGCCGACGAGGAGCGCCGCAAGAAGGAGCGTGCGAACGCCGAGAAGAAGGCGACGGCGCTGCAGCAGCAGGCAGCGAAGTTCGGGGCCAAGGCGACGAAGGCCGCGGCAGCCCACCAGATGCTCGCACGGGCCGAGAAGCTTCTTTCGGGGCTCGACGAGGTGCGGCAAGAAGACCGCGTCGCCAAGCTCCGCTTCCCGAAGCCCGCAGCGTGCGGCAAGACGCCGCTCATGGCATCCGGCCTGTCGAAGTCGTACGGATCGCTGGAGATCTTCACGGATGTCGACCTCGCGATCGACCGCGGATCAAAGGTCGTCGTGCTGGGGCTCAACGGCGCCGGCAAGACGACGTTGCTGCGTATCCTCGCCGGAGTCGATCGTCCCGACACCGGGCAGGTCGAGCCTGGCTACGGTCTGAAGATCGGGTACTACGCGCAGGAGCACGAGAACCTCGATGTGGGCCGCTCCGTACTCGACAACATGATGTCCGCGGCGCCCGACATCACCGCGACCGAAGCGCGCAAGGTGCTGGGGTCGTTCCTGTTCACGGGGGACGATGTGCTCAAGCCGGCCGGCGTGCTCTCGGGCGGGGAGAAAACCCGCCTGTCGCTCGCGACACTGGTGGTCTCGAGCGCCAACGTGCTGCTGCTGGACGAGCCGACGAACAACCTCGACCCGGCATCCCGCGATGAGATCCTCGGCGCGCTTGCTCACTACGAGGGCGCCGTCATCCTGGTCTCGCACGACGAGGGCGCTGTCGAGGCGCTCAACCCCGAGCGGGTCCTCATTCTGCCCGACGGTGTTGAAGACATCTGGGGTCGCGACTATATCGACCTCATCACGCTCGCGTGACGCTCGCCCTCGGTCGTCCCACTCTGCGAACTACTGGGGGAGCCGGTCGAGGATCTCGTCTTCCTCGGCCATATCGCGGTCGCGACGGCGCTGGCCGCGCGGGGGACGGGGGGAGTCGTCTGCTTCCTCCCGACGGTGACGAATCTCGGTGCGAATCACATAGCCGATGAAGAAGAACCCCATGACGGCGAACAGGATCCACTGAATCGCATACGACAGGTAGGGCCCGGGGTCATCGGAGGGGGATTCCAGCGGATTCGGGAGGGATGCCGCGGTCGGCGACTCCGAGACCATCACACCGTAGGCGCTCGTGATGAAGGCGGGATCGCCCCCGAGCTCCTCTGCGATGAGGGGAAGGTGGATCGTCGGCACTTGGCCCTCGGGGGCGTCGGTTCGGCCGGATCGGGGGAGCGACTCGCCCGGCCGCAGCCGCGCGATCACCTCGACGGTCTCCGTCGGGGGCGCGGGGATCGCACTCGGATCACTGTCTTCGGCGGGCGGTACCCAACCGCGGTTGATGAGCAGGATCCGGCCATCCGTGGTCTGGAACGGCACCAGGACTTCGAAGGCGGCAGTGCCGCCGTGCGGACGGTTCCTCACCAGTACGGTGTCGTCGACGAGATAAGTTCCCTCGAGCGCCACCGGGTGCCACTCGTTGTCGACCGGTAGCTCACCGGTCGCGGGCACCAGATCATTGAGCGTCGCCGGTTCGGCGTCGTAGTTGGCCTCGACGAGCGCAAGCTGCGTCGAGCGCTCAGCGTTGCGGGTGAACTGCCAGTTGGAGAGAAACCCGCACGCTATCGCGAACAGCACCGCGACGGCGACGTACGCCGTCCACCGCACCGCCGCCGGCGCCTTGTGCTCTGCCGCCGGCGCCTCGTGCTCTGCCGCGGGCGCCTCGTGCTCACTCACGCCTGTTCCGCCGCGAATGCGTCAACGCTCACCGGGAACGAGCGGGCAGTGAGGAACTCGCGCAGGTAACCGACATGCTCATCGCACGCGAGCCAGGTCTTGCTGCGATCTCCCGTGTGGATTCGCGGGTTTCGCCACCGGATGCTCCAGCGCGCGGCCTCTCGGCATCCGGCGCGCGAACAGATCGTCTCGGAGCCCGGTGACGCGGATTCAGCTCTCACCCGCGCGCTCCTGCGGACTCTCGTCGATCCGGATCACTTGCGGCGCTTGCGTAGCAGCGGGGGACGGTGCCGCGCTGGGCGCGGGAGCCTCGATCATGCGCTCCGGTCCGAGTGCCGTGGGTGCCGTCATGTCGGCGCTGACGTTGGCGATGACGACGGCGAGGTACGGCAGGAAGATCGCCATGGCCGCAAAGACCCAGGTGTACCAGCTGTAGGGCGTGACGAACAGGACGAGGGCGAAGCAGACGAGACGGATCGCCATCATCACGAGATACGTCGTCGACCGCTTGCCGGCGTCCTCTTTCGGTGCCCGGGGAAGGGACGTCGCCGGTTGCGGCTTTGCTGATGATTTCACGGTGCTACCAGAGTACGCCGCGCCGCCCCGACGGGATCCGTCGGGGCGGCGCTGATGTCGTGCGTCTCAGGAGCGGTAGCTCGTCACCCCCGCGGTGCCGACAGCGACGAAGAAGAGCACGAGTGCGATGATGCCCAGGATCCACAGGCCGAGCGAGACCCAGCCGATGATGACGCCGGCGAGCCCCAGCCCGCGGCCGCCCTCACGTGTCTGTTTGATCTGGCTCAGCGACATGTGTCCGGTGATGATCCCGACGATCTGGCCGATGATCGGGATCACGAACACGCCGACGAGCGATGAGACGAGCGACACGATCGCCAGCGTGTTGGTCTTGGGGCCCTGCGGGTACGCGGCATACGCCGGAGCCGCACCGTAGGCGGGCGGAGCCGCCGGCGCACTGTAGGCCGGAGGTGCGGGCGGGGCCGGCGGCGGGTATGCGGCGGGGGCGGCCGGCGCCGGCGGTACTGGAGCTGCCGCGGACGGCTGCTCCTCGGGGGTCGCGGGGGAGTTCTGGTCGCTCACAGTTCGGCCTTTCTGACACGCATCCGCACGATCATTCGTGCTGCCACCAGCGTTCCAGTCGCCCCCGGGCGTGTCAACGTGAACGGTAGTCTGGGTCGGTCCCGCTCACACCGCGGGTCGAACCGACAGCAGGAGATGCTTCATGTCCACCGACCACGTCGTTCTCGTCACCGGAGGCAACCGCGGCATCGGCCGCGCCATCGCTGAGCGATTCGTCGCGGAGGGGTATCCCGTCGCCGTGACCGCCCGGTCTGGAGAGGGCCCCGTGGGCACGCTGACGGTGCGTGCCGATGTGACGGATGCCGCGGCCGTCGACGCGGCCTTCACGGAGGTTGAGGAGAAGCTTGGACCCGTGACGATCGTCGTCGCCAACGCCGGCGTCACGAAGGACACTCTGCTGCTGCGGATGAGCGAAGACGACTTCGATTCGGTGGTGGCGACGAATCTCGGCGGCGCATTCCGTGTCGTCAAGCGGGCGGCGAAGGGGATGCTGCGCGCCAAGTGGGGGCGGGTCATCCTGATCTCCAGCGTCGTCGGCCTTTACGGCTCGCCCGGACAGATCAACTACGCCTCGTCGAAGAGTGGGCTTGTGGGCTTCGCCCGCTCGCTGACGCGCGAGCTGGGTGGCCGCGCCATCACCGCGAACGTGGTTGCGCCGGGCTTCATCGAGACCGACATGACCGCCGAGCTCCCGGAGGAGACGCAGGCTCAGTACAAGGCAACGATTCCTGCGGGCCGATTTGCGACCCCCGACGAGGTAGCCGGCGTTGTCACCTGGCTCGCCTCAGACGATGCCGCCTACATCTCGGGAGCGGTCATCCCGGTCGATGGCGGACTGGGCATGGGGCACTGACACCGCTCAGGTCTCCCTGATGGCGGCGACGAGGTGCTTAGCGAGCTCATCGGGAACCGAGAACTGCGGCCAGTGACCCGAATCGATCTCCACGATCGAGAGGTGCTGGCTGGCGGCGAGTTCTGCTGCCCACGCCGGCGGCTCCTCGAGCAGACCACTGATCTCGTCGGCGCTGGCAGTGCCCATGAGGATGGTCATCGGCACCCGGTGACGTCGCTCGTCCGCGAGCGCGATCGCATCGGTCGGCACGCGGGCCGGCACCGGGAGCGCCCGCTGCGCCACCTCGGCCCGTACCGCCTCGGAGAGGTCTCGGATCTCGGGGGCCTCGAAGGTGTCCCACCCGGGGAAGGGCACCACGCCGTCGACGATGGGAAACTCCCAGATCATGCCGCCGGGGGTCGGCGGGAGCGTGTCGACCAGGATCACCCGCGCGGTCCGGTCCACGCGACGGTCTGCGGCGCCCCATGCGACGTTGCCCCCGCCGCTATGGCCGACGAGCACGACAGCGCCTTCGAGTCGGTCGATCATCTCGACGACGGCATCCACCCAGTCGGCGATACCGACCTCACCGGAGGCGTCGGCCGGTTCGCCAACCCCCGGAAGCGTCACAGGATGCGGCTCGTGGTCGGCGTCGCGAAGCGCCGGAACAATGTCGTCCCACGATGACGCGTCGAGCCAAAGGCCGGGGATCAGAATGATGTGCATGTCGTCACGCTAGTCCTGGCATCCGACACAGACCATCGATTGAGGCGCGACCCATCGTCCGCGGTGGCGCTCAGCGGGGGAGGAGCGGGAGGATCTCGCGCAGATCGACCGGGTCGATCACGACATTTGCACGCTCGCGGACTGTCGGCTTCGCGTTGAAAGCCACGCCCAAGCCCGCCGCCGCCATCATGCGTAGATCATTGGCGCCGTCGCCCACCGCGATCGTCCGCGAGAGGGGTAGCTCAAGCACACGCGCCCACTCGCGCAGGGTTGCTGCCTTCCCCTCGGCATCGACGATCTCACCGTCCACGGCTCCTGTCAGAGCACCATCGGAGGCGGCTAGGCGATTTGCTCGCCAGCGATCCACCCCGAGTGCGGGTGCGATGTGATCGAGCACCTCGTGGAAACCGCCGGACACGACACCGACAACGCCGCCGCGGTCGTGGACACCAGCGATGAACTCGGATGCCCCGAGCGTCGGCTCCACGCGCGCGAGCACGCGCTCGAACGCAGCAAGCGGAACTCCTGTCAGAGCAGAAACGCGTGTTCGCAGGCTCGCAGCGAAGTCCACCTCGCCGCGCATCGCGGCCTCCGTCGCGGCAGCGACCTCCGCTCCGCGACCAGCCTCATGCGCGATGAGCTCGATCACCTCGTTACGCAGCAGCGTCGAATCGGCATCGAGGACGACAAGGAAACGGGCTGGCATCACCCGACTACGCTACCGGCCCGGTCGTGCTGAGCCGGAACGGGAAGGTCAGCGCTCGACGACGACGCCCTTGCCGACCACCGTGATTCCGGAGTCGGTGACGGTGAATCCACGCTCGAGGTCATGGGCCCGGTCGACCCCGATCGTGGCGCCGTCGGCGACCACGACGTTCTTGTCGAGGATTGCGCGGTGAACGCGCGCACCCGGTCCCACGCGCACGTAGTCGAACAGCACGGCATCCGTGATGGTCGACCCGCCGGCTGCGAGAGTCCACGGCCCGACGACGCTCCGCTCCAGGTGCGTCCCCGAGAGCACCGATCCGAGCGAAACCACCGAATCGATGGCGGTCCCGATTCTTCCGACCGAGTCGCGCACGAACTTTGCCGGCGGCGAGTTGACCGTCTGCGAGTGAATCGGCCAGTCGGTGTTGTAGAGGTTGAACACCGGGAGCGTCGAGATCAGATCCATGTGCGCGTCGAAGAACGAGTCGATGGTTCCGACGTCGCGCCAGTACGACCGGTCCCGATCCGTCGAGCCCGGAACGTCGTTGAGCTTCATGTCATACACGCTCGCTTCGCCGCGGTCGACGAAATACGGCACGATGTCGCCGCCCATGTCATGGTTCGATGTCGGGATCTCGCCATCGGCCTCGACGGCCTCGATGAGGGCATCCGTGTCGAAGATGTAGTTACCCATCGACGCCAGCACCTCGTGCGGAGCATCCGCCAAACCGCTCGGATTCTGCGGCTTCTCGAGGAACTCGCGGATCCGCGTCGAACCGGGCTCGACATCGATGACGCCGAACTGGTTCGCCAGGCCGATCGGTTGGCGGATGCCGGCAACCGTCGCCCGCGCGCCCGAGGCGATGTGGGCGTCGAGCATCTGGCGGAAGTCCATGCGGTAGACGTGGTCGGCGCCGATGACGATGACGATGTCGGGCTGCTCGTCGATGATGAGGTTCATCGACTGCAAGATCGCATCGGCAGACCCCGAGAACCAGCGCTTGCCCAGCCGCTGTTGGGCCGGCACCGACGTCACGTAGGAGCTCAGCATCGGGGACATCCGCCAGGTCTGGGAGATGTGTCGGTCGAGGCTGTGCGACTTGTACTGCGTGAGCACGACGATCTGCCGAAGCCCCGAGTTGATCAGGTTTGAGATTGCGAAGTCGATCAGACGGTACTGACCGCCGAAGGGAACAGCGGGTTTGGCTCGGTCGGCGGTCAGCGGCATCAGCCGCTTGCCCTCTCCACCGGCGAGGACGATTCCAAAGATCTTGGGCGACGTAGCCATACCCCCAACACTATGCCGCCCCACGACCCTGTACTAGCGTTCGACACATGCGCGTCGACATCGTCACCAAGGAGTATCCGCCCGAGATCTACGGGGGCGCTGGCGTCCACGTCGCGGAGCTCGTCAAAGCGCTTCGCGCGCTACCAGCAACCGATGCGCCGGGCGATGAGCCGCTCGAGGTTCAGGTGCGTGCGTTCGGCGCTGACCGCGACGAGACTGACACGACGTCTTACGTCACCCCCGCGGAGTTACGGGATGCCAACGCGGCGATTCAGACGATGGGCACCGATCTGCTCATCGTCAATGACGTCGCTGGTGCCGCCGTGGTCCACTCTCACACCTGGTACGCCAACTTCGCCGGTCACATCGCGGCCCTCCTCAACGGCATCCCGCACATCGTCACCGCGCACAGCCTCGAGCCGCTGCGGCCCTGGAAGGCTGAACAGCTCGGTGGCGGGTACGCGGTCTCGAGTGAAATCGAGCGCACCGCATACCACGGGGCGGCGGCGATCGTGGCGGTCAGTGAAGGCATGCGTGCCGACATCCTGCGCAGCTACCCCGGTCTCGACCCCGCGACCGTCCGGGTCATCTACAACGGCATCGACACCGCGCAGTGGCATCCGATCGAGGATGCCGAAACGCTTGCTGCGCTGGGGATCGACCCGACCCGGCCCTCCGTCGTCTTCGTCGGGCGCATCACCAGACAGAAGGGCCTGCCGTACCTGCTTCGCGCCGCCGAGCGGTTGGATCCGGAGGTGCAACTGATCCTGTGCGCCGGCGCCCCGGATACGCCCGAGATCCTCGCCGAGGTCGAGGGTCTTGTCCGCGGCCTGCAGGAGACTCGAGACGGGGTGGTCTGGATCGACCGCCACCTCAGCCGGCACGAGCTGTGCGTAGCGCTCACCGCGGCGACGACCTTCGTCTGCCCCTCGATCTACGAGCCCCTGGGCATCGTGAACCTCGAGGCGATGGCGTGCGGAGCAGCCGTCGTCGGCACCGCTACCGGCGGCATCCCGGAAGTCGTGGTCGACGGTGTCACGGGAAGGCTCGTGCCCATCGAGCAGGTCTCGGACGGCACGGGTACGCCGCTGGACCCCGAGGCGTTCGTCGCGGACTTGGCTCGGGTTCTGAGCGAGGTCGTGAGCGATCGTGAGGCGGCCAAGGCCTACGGGCGGGCGGGTCGAGAGCGCGCGACGACCGCCTTCAGTTGGCAGCGGATCGCGGAGCAAACCGCCGCGCTGTACGCAGAGGTGATCCGCGGCTCCCGATAGGCTTGACGGCATGGCTCAGGTGCTCGAATTCTCCGACGTCGTCGTCCGCAGAAACGCCCGAGACATCATCGATCACATCGACTGGACCGTGTCCGACGATGAGCGGTGGGTCGTCCTCGGTCCCAACGGGGCAGGCAAGACGACTCTGCTCGAGCTCTGTGCATCGCTCCTCCACCCGACCTCCGGTCGCGTGAACATCCTCGGGGAGCGGATTGGACGCACCGACGTCTTCGAGCTGCGCCCGCGCGTGGGTTTTGCCTCGACATCCATGGCGCGTCGCATCCCGCCGGATGAGACAGTGCTGGATGTCGTGATGACCGCCGCCTATGCGGTCATGGGTCGTTGGCGCGAAGAGTACGACCAGGTCGACATCCGTCGCGCGATGCGGGTCCTTGCCGAGTGGCAACTCGACGATCTCGCAACGCGCACGTTCGGCACACTCTCGGACGGCGAGCAGAAGCGTGTGCAGATCGCTCGGTCCGTCATGACAGACCCCGAGCTGCTGCTGTTGGATGAGCCAACCGCGAGCCTGGACCTGGGCTCGCGTGAGGAGCTTCTCACACTCCTCAGCGGTTACGCTGCGGAGCCGACCACTCCTGCCATGGTCATGGTCACCCACCACGTGGAAGAGATCCCGGTGGGCTTCACTCACGTGCTGTTGCTCCGCGACGGCGCCGTCGTGGCTGCGGGACCGCTACGCGAGACTCTGACCGAGGATGCGCTCAGCACAGCGTTCGGGGTGCCGATCGCGCTGCATCAGGAGGCAGGGCGTTACGCGGCGCGGGCGCGGACCTCGTGATCGGCATCCGCACGCGAACCTGGTAGACTCGTCCTTTGGTGCCAGCGCACCGCAGACTTTCTTTCCCCATCTCGGCAAGGAACCCCATGAAGACTGACATTCACCCCGACTACCAGGCTGTCGTGTTCCGCGACCTCGGTTCGGGCGAGACCTTCCTCACGCGTTCGACGGTGAGCAGCGACAAGACGATCGAACTCGACGGCGTGGAGTACCCCGTCATCGACGTCGAAATCTCCTCGGCATCGCACCCGTTCTACACGGGCAAGCAGCGCATCATGGACTCGGCCGGTCGTGTCGAGAAGTTCAACCAGCGCTTCAAGAACTTCGGCGGCTCGAGCAAGTAAGCCCGACCGCACACGACGAAGACCTCGCTTTCGAGCGGGGTCTTCGTCGTTCTGGGCCTGCCCGACCCCATGAGGCACGGTCACTAGACTCGTCGGGTGCCCGCCCCGCATCCGTACGCCGCGCTCCTGGACGAGATACCGGTCACGCGTCGCGAAGTGCCGGTACTCGGGGGGACCACCGTGTTCTGGGAGTACGGGCCCGCTGACGCGCCGGTCACGATCGTCGCTGTGCACGGCTTTCGCGGCGAACACCACGGTCTCGAGCCTGTCGTCGCCTACCTCCCGGACGTCCGCGTCATCTCGCCGGACCTCCCCGGTTTCGGTGAGACGGCGCCGGTTCCCGGGCGCCGTCACGACCTCGCCCTCTACGTCGAGTGGCTGACTGACTTCGTCGCCCAGATCGCGCCGGGGGCCGTCATCCTCGGCCACTCGTTCGGCTCGATCGTCGTTTCGGCAGCCGTGGCCGGGGGGTTGGCTACGCCCCGGGTGATCCTCGTCAATCCGATCGGCGCACCCGCGCTGGAGGGCCCGCGCGGCATCCTCACGAGGCTTGCGGTGTTCTACTACTGGGCCGGGGCGCGGATGCCGAGCCGGGCGGGCACGGCCCTGTTGCGCAACGGCGTTGTGGTGCGGGTCATGAGTGTCTCCATGGCCAAGACGAAAGACCCGGAGCTCCGCCGGTTCATCCATGACCAGCACGACACGTACTTCTCCCGCTTTGCCGACCGGGACGTGCTGCACGACGCGTTCGTGACCTCGGTCTCCCACGATGTGCGGGAGTTCGCGCCGCAGATCTCTCAGCCAACGTTGCTGATCGCCGCCGAGCGCGACGACATCACGCCCATCGAGGCCGAGCGTGTGCTTGCGGGACTGTTTGCTGACGCGAACCTCGTGGAGATCCCTGATGTGGGCCACCTCATCCACTATGAGACGCCACAGGTTGCGGCAGCGGCGGTCAGGAGCTTTCTTGGGCTCGACGAGCTCGATACGCGATGACATTCATGCGGTTGCCGCAGTTGCCGGTGTCGCAGTAGCGCTTTGAGCGGTTGCGAGAGAAATCGACCAGAACGCCCTCGCAGTCATCGGCTTCGCAGACGAGCACGCGGTCATATTCATCCATGCGAATGACCTCCACGAACGCCATGGCGGTCTCGACGAGGATGCGGGTGGCCAGGGGCGCGTCGTCAACCGACGCGTGCACATGCCAGTCGTAGTCGTCGTGGATCACGAGTTGGGGGAGAGCTTCGCCATCGCGAAGCATCGCATTGACCAGCGGCACGGCGCTTTCGCGGTCGGCATCCCACAGAGCGCGTAGGCGAGCGCGGATGCTGCGTACCGCCTCTCGCTCCTGCCTCGTGCGTGAGATCTTGCCGCTGTACGGGTACCGCCCAAGGAAGGCGTCGTACTCGTCAGCGGTCGTCAGGGTGTCTTCGTCGCCGCTAAGTGGCAGCGTGTTGACCAGGTCGACGGCTGCGCGCAGGGCCATCTCGGTGTCATGGATAAAGACCATGTTGACTCCTGACATTCCGAGGGCTACTGTTTCGTTCGTGACCAGTGTGTCACGAGTGTCAAACCCTTTCACTCCTGACAGGCTGCCATGTCCGCTCCGACCACTCCGGTCCCTGTGCTCGTTGCCCCCGCGGGCCGGCACTCATCGATGGCTGGGCTTGCGATCGGTCTGCTCTCTGCCCTGAGCTTCGCATCCTCGGGGAGCTTCATGAAGCCGCTCATGGAGGCGGGCTGGAGCCTGGGTGCGACCCTGCTGCTGCGCATGGGTGGCGCGGCGCTGATTCTCGCGCCCGTTCTGATCGTCACGATCCGTCGCCGGCCCGGCTTTCTTCGCAAGCACGGACTGCTGATCATCGCGTTCGGGCTCACGGGAGTGGCCGGGTGTCAAATCTTCTACTTTGCCGCGCTGCAACGGATGCCGGTGGCGATGGCCCTCCTCATTCAGTACCTCGCCCCGGTTCTTCTCGTCGGGCTCGCCTGGGTTCGGACCCGGCGCGCACCCTCGCGTCGCATCCTGGCGGGTTCCGTCCTTGCGATCGTGGGGCTCGTGCTCGTCGTCGACATCGCTGGTGCAAGCTTCGACCTGATCGGCACCTTGCTGGCTTTGGCCGCTGCGGCCTGCACCGCCGCGTACTTTCTCATCGCCGAGAAGACCGGCGACGACATCCCGCCCCTCGCGCTGGCCTCGGGCGGTCTCATTACCGGCGCTCTTCTCATGGGTGTGCTGGTCGGCACGGGATTCTTGGCGTTCACCGCACCGGCCGTTGACGTTGTGTTGGCCGGCGTGAGCGTTCCCTGGTACATCCCGATCGTGTGGGTGATCGTCGTGGCAACCGCCGGAGGCTACGCGTTCGGAGTGCGAGCGGGATCGATGCTCGGATCCCGCGTCGCATCGTTCGTCGGGCTCACCGAAGTGTTGTTCGCCCTGCTGATCGCGTGGCTTGTGATCGCCGAAGTCCCGACCGTCATGCAAGCTGTCGGGGGAGCGATGATCTTGGCAGGCGTGATCCTGGTGCGATCCGACCCGGGTGAGGCCGCCAAGGAGGAGGCGGCTAGCGTTCCCCTCGTGCCAGCTCCATGAGCGGGCGCACGCGGTAACCGATCACCTCACCCATCGCGAGCGAGGTCTCGGTGCGCTCCACACCCTCGATCGCGAGGATGCGGGCGTCGGTGTCGAACAGATGCTGTGTGTCGCGGCACGCGACCCGCACGAGCAGATCCACGGTTCCGCTCAGGCCATGCACCTGAACGATCTCGGGAATCCGCTCGAGTTCTGCCGTGATGCGCGGCAGTTCCCCCTGACGGACCGTGACGTTGAGGAATGCTTCGATCGGGAAGCCCAGCGCCGTGGGGGAGAGGGCTCGCTCGTACGAGAGAAAGACTCCGGCCTTGTCGAGCCTCGACATCCGCGCCTGCACGGTGTTTCGGGATAAACCGAGACGATCCG
The DNA here is from genome assembly GCF_040687115.1 of Microbacterium sp. NPDC076895. Taxonomy (NCBI): domain Bacteria; kingdom Bacillati; phylum Actinomycetota; class Actinomycetes; order Micrococcales; family Microbacteriaceae; genus Microbacterium; species Microbacterium sp. NPDC076895. Next base: position 80,461 of record NZ_JBFBMQ010000001.1, on the reverse strand, counting down.
AGAGCGCAACAACTGTCGCGCGCGGGTCTTCCGCGAGCGCGGCCAAGAGCTCGAGGTCGACATGGTCAAGAGCGGTCATATCGCGGAAGGCTAGCATGTTGCCGATTCGCGGATTGGTCATGTTGCTCACAATGTCATTACGAAACTGAGCGAGCTGCGTAGTGCATTCCAGTGGGCAGATCGGTATGCCCAGCTCAGAGCGAAACCGTGGTGCCGGCGTACTCGATCAGCGTCAGCCCGTCGGGTGAGTAGTGGAAGGTGTAGTCGGATCCGTTTGCCAGCCGCTCTTGGCGCGCCGGCAACCTGCCGTCGCTCACGTGATGGATGACAGAGCGGATGAGTGCGCCGTGGGTGACCACGAAGATGTGCGTGACATCGGGCTGAGACCGGAGCGCATCGGTGACAAGGGTGTCAAAGCCTTCGAAGGCCCGGAGGCGCAGCAGTTCGCGTGACTCGGCGCCGGGGACCTCGGAGGTGTACCAATCGCCCCACCGTGCGGCGAAGTCCTCGATGGTGACCCCCTCAGCGTCGCCGTACGCGCGCTCACGCAGTGCGGGATACGCCAGTGGGGCTGGCGAGCCCCACTGGTCAGCGATGATCTGCGCTGTCTCACGGGCACGGGAGAGGTCGCTGCTGACGATGCGCGCAGCGGCCGGGTCATCGAGCACGCCGCTCAGCCGGTCGGCGGTTTGCCGGGCTTGCTCCCGACCCGTGTCGTTGAGGGGTATGTCGGTACTGCCCTGGATGAGCCGAGCGCGATTCCAGTCGGTCTCGCCATGGCGGATGAGCGTGAGGTGGATCACCTCTCGAGACTACTTGCCAGCTCCCGGTGCCCGGTGGGCGCCAGCCCCTCCAGCAGCGCGGTGAGGGCCTCGGAGGTTCCGCCGTCGATCTTCACGGTTGCGCGAGCATCGGCCCGCGTCTGGCCGCGGTTGATGATCACGATGGGGATGCGGCGTCGTCGTGCTCGTTCGAGCAGGCGGATCCCCGAGTTCACGACGAGCGACGATCCGGCAATGACCAGCGCGTCACTACCCAGGACGAGCTGCTCGGCTTCGCGGAATTTCTCGGATGGGATGTACTCGCCGAAGAAGACGACGTCGGGCTTCAGGGTTCCCGCACACACGGAGCAATCCGGCACGACGAACCCTTCGGTCGTCTCGGGCGTCACGTCTCCGTCGGGTCCGAGGGGCAGCTCGTGGGTGGTGACCAGCCACGGGTTGTCGCTCTCCACCCGCGACGAGAGGTCTCGTCGGTCGAAGACCTGACCGCAGCGGATGCAGAACACGCGGCGCATCGTGCCGTGCAGCTCGACGACACGACGGCTACCGGCGCGCACATGAAGACCGTCGACGTTCTGCGTGACGACCCCGGTCGCGATCCCGTGCTCTTCGAGCCCGGCGATGGCTCGGTGCCCGGCGTTCGGTTCCGCCGAGGCGAAGCTCCGCCAGCCGAGATGCGAGCCGACCCAGTAGCGGCGACGCGCCTCATCGCTTCCGAGGAACTGCTCGACCGTCATCGGGCGCCGCGCCGGCGCGCCTTTTCCCCGGTAGTCGGGGATGCCGGAATCGGTTGATACTCCGGCTCCGGTGAGGATCGTCATGGTGCGTCCGTCAAGGACGCGTAGCGCTCGGGCGAGGGCTTCGGGAACGTCCGCGGCAGCACCGTCGATGAGCGACATGCCTGCCTCCTCTGCCTTGCCTCATTCCAGTCTAGGCATCCAGGTTTTCGGGGATGTTTCGTGCTGCTGGGCCTGCACCGCATGAATGAGAGGATCGAGGGATGCAGCGCATCGACGTCCGAGATGCAACGGACCCGCGGCTTGAGGATTACCGGGATCTCACCGATGTCGCCTTGCGCCGCCGCATCGAGCCTGCCGGAGGCCTGTACATCGCGGAGTCTGCGAAGGTGATCGGCCGCGCGTTGGGCGCGGGTCATCGGCCGCGTTCGGTCCTGGTGCAGGAGAAGTGGATCGATGATCTCGTCCCGTTGCTCGCACAGCACCCGAACGTGCCGGTGTACGTTGTCGAGGCCGACCTCGCTGAGCGCCTCACGGGCTACGCCGTGCACCGTGGCGCCTTGGCGGCCATGCACCGGCCAGAGATGCCGCCGCTTCGGGATGTCCTCCGAGAAGCGAGACTCGTGGTCGTGCTCGAAGACATCGTCGACCACACCAACGTCGGTGCGATCTTTCGTGCCTGCGCAGGCCTCAGCGCCGATGCGGTGCTCGTCTCGCCGCGCTGTGCCGACCCGCTCTACCGGCGGAGCGTCAGGGTCAGCATGGGAACCGTCTTCCAAGTGCCGTGGACGCGACTGCCCGACTGGGACCAGACGCGCAGCATCCTGCACGAGGAAGGGTTCCAGATCGCGGCACTCGCGCTGCGCGAGGACGCTGTTTCGCTCGATGACTTCGAGCCGGCCTCCCGCGTGGCGCTCATGCTCGGCGCCGAGGGTGACGGGCTCACACCGAAAGCTCTCGCCGCTGCCGACACCGTCGTGACCATCCCGATGGCGGGAGGTGTCGACTCACTGAACGTCGCCGCGGCCAGCGCCGTCGCGCTGTGGGCGCTCAGGCATCCTCACGCGGCAGAGTGATCGCACCAGTAGTCGCTACCGGAAGCGGCTGCGGACGTTTGGCTGTCAGGTTGTCTCCGGACGACTGATGACGCAGGCGCCGCAGGACCCACGGCACGAGGTGCGTGCGTGCCCAGACCAGATCGCCGGCACGCGCTTCGCGCCACGTGCGGGAAGGGAAGGGATCTGGCTGCATCGGCACGAGATCGTTCGACACGTTCAACGCGCGCAAGACCATCCGTGCCACTTCGTGGTGACCCAGCGCGTTCAGATGGAGTCTGTCGTCATCGAAGAAGCGCGGATCTTGAATCTCTTTGAGAGACCACTGGTCGGCGACGATGCAGTCGTAGCGGTCGGCGATGGCGCGCAGGTTCTCGTTGTAGATCGCGATCTTGCCGCGAAACGCGCGGAACACCGGGGTGAAACTCGTGTCGATGCCCGTGAAGATCACGACTGTCGCGCCGGTGCTGCTCAAGCGCACGACGGCATCCTCGAACAGCTGGGAGATCTCGTCAGGATCGGTGCCGGGACGGATGACGTCATTGCCGCCGGCGCAGAACGTGATGAGGTCGGGAGAAAGCTCGAGGGCCGGTTCGACCTGCTCGTCGACGATCTGTGCGATGAGCTTGCCGCGCACGGCAAGATTCGCGTACGCGAAGTCCGCGGACTGTGACCCCAGCACGTCGGCGACGCGATCGGCCCAGCCGAGGTGTGATCCGGGATGAGCGGGGTCGGGGTCGCCGATGCCCTCCGTGAACGAGTCGCCAAGAGCGACGAACCGTCGCCAGGGGTGAGGTTCGCTGTTCGCGATGAACGGAGTGCGGTGTTCGTCGGTGGCGGCCATGCTCTGTCCTCCTGGTCGTCTATCGTAGTCGGGCGGTCCGACGTGCGACCGATGTGTGTGGGAGGGGGAGCGTGCACGAGACAGCACCGGTCCCGGCATCCGACCACCCCCGGGGAAGTTTCGCCGCCGAACATCTGTCGCCGTCCTATCCGCAACGCGCGCCCTGGGGAACTGCCGGTCGTCTGCGTGCGTGGCAGGCAGAGGCACTCGATCGGTATTTCGACATGGACGGGCCCGACGGCCCCGGCGGTGGACCTCGAGACTTCCTGGCTGCGGCGACTCCCGGTGCAGGCAAGACGACGTTCGCTCTGCGGCTGGCCACCGAGTTGCTGCGGCGCGGCATCATCGACCGGGTCGTCGTCGTGGCGCCGACGGAGCACCTGAAGACCCAGTGGGCGGATGCCGCGGCGAGAGTATCGCTGCGCCTGGACCCCCATTTCACGAACCGTCACACCCGTCCCGCCCGCCACTACCACGGGGTCGCGGTCACCTACGCGCAGGTAGCCACGAAGGCGTCAGTGCACCAGGGGGTCACGGAGACGGCACGGACGCTCGTGATCCTCGATGAGGTGCACCACGGCGGTGATGCCCTCAGCTGGGGAGACGCGCTCCGCGAGGCTTTCGGACGCGCGACACGACGCCTGCTGCTGTCGGGCACTCCCTTCCGCAGTGACACGGCGCCCATCCCGTTCGTGGAGTACCACCCCACGGCTGAAGGCATCCGCGTGTCTCGTACCGATTACGACTACGGGTATCGGCGCGCCCTCGAAGACGGGGTCGTGCGTCCCGTGCTCTTTCTCGTCTACGCCGGCCACATGCGGTGGCGAACCCGCACCGGCGACGAGATGGAAGCGCAGCTCGGGCAAGACAACACGAAAGACATCACGGCGCAGGCCTGGCGCACAGCTCTCGATCCGGGCGGCGAGTGGATTCCTGCAGTGTTGCGATCGGCCGATCGCCGGCTCACCGAAGTGCGAGAGCACGTTCCGGATGCCGGCGGCCTGGTGATCGCCACGGATCAGACTGCCGCGCGGGCGTACGCACAGATCCTGCAGACGGTGACCGGCGAAGAGCCGACGGTCGTGCTCTCTGATGAGCCCGAGGCATCCGCCCGCATCGAGTCGTTCGCCGCCGATACGAGCCGCTGGATGGTCGCCGTGCGAATGGTGTCCGAGGGCGTTGATGTGCCGCGGCTCTCGGTCGGGGTGTACGCGACCTCGGCGTCGACGCCGCTGTTCTTCGCGCAGGCGATCGGCCGGTTCGTGCGGGCGCGGCGCCGCGGCGAGACGGCCAGCATCTTCCTGCCGCACGTGCCGCCGCTGCTCGCCTTGGCCGGAGAGCTCGAACGCCAGCGCGATCACGCGCTCGACCGCCCCTCGGACGAGGACGGCGAATGGTCGGCTGAAGACGACCTGCTCGCGGCTGCGGAGCGCGAGGATGCCGCATCCGACGCGTTGACCGACGAGTTCGAGTACGCGGCTCTCGGCGCCATCGCACACTTTGACCGTGTGCTGTTCGACGGTAAGGAGTTCGGACAGCTCGCCACGCCGGGAACGCCCGAAGAGGAGGAGTTCCTCGGCCTTCCCGGGCTCCTCGAACCCGAACACGTACACGATCTGCTGATGCAGCGGCAGGCGCGGCAAAGCCGCCACCGGCAGGCGCGCGAAGCGCGAGAGCGTGAGGCGGGGGCGATGGATGACGCGCCGCCCGCGCCGCCTCCTGCGCTGCACCGCACGCTGAAGGAACAGCGGCAACTGCTCAACAGCCTCGTGGGGCTGTACGCGAGGCAGTCTGGCGAACAGCACGGCCATGTCCATGCCGAGCTTCGCCGTATCTGCGGGGGCCCGGCAGTCTCGCACGCGACGGTCGCGCAGCTTCAGGCGCGTATTGATGTGCTGCGCGTCCGGGTGAGGTCGTAGCCGGGATTCGGTTCTCCAAAATGCTGCGAATCCTCGGATTCGAGCGGGCGGCCCTCGCCGTGTCTCCTACCCTGGGGAGGACCCCAGAAGGAGCCCGATGAACGCCGAATCGACGGCTGGCGAGCGGCGGAGGTGGGCTCAGTACCTTGTGGACGAGCGCGCCGAAGCGCGCGTATACCGTGAGCTGGCTGCCCGCCGCACCGGCGAGGAGCGGGCGATCCTGGAAGCCCTCGCGGATGCCGAACGTCGGCACGAGTCCCACTGGCTCCAGTTGCTCGGCGGTGAGCCGGAAACGCTGCCCCGGCCACGACTGTCGACGCGAACGCTCGCGTGGATGGCGCGGCACTTCGGATCGATCTTTGTGCTCGCGCTCGCTCAGAACGCCGAGGCCCGTTCTCCCTACGACAGCGATCCGCACGCGACCTCGCAGATGGCTGCCGATGAGAAGATCCACCACGAGGTCGTGCGTGGGCTTGCCGCCCGCGGACGACGGCGGCTGTCGGGGACGTTCCGGGCCGCGGTCTTCGGCGCGAACGACGGCCTGGTCTCGAACCTCGCCCTCGTCATGGGAATCGGTGCGACCGGAGTCGCCCCGCAGTTCGTGCTGTTCAGCGGTATCGCGGGTCTGCTCGCCGGTGCGCTGTCGATGGGCGCCGGTGAGTTCGTGTCCGTGCGATCCCAGCGTGAGCTGCTGGCGGCGACGCAGCCGAACGATTACGCGGACGACGTCTTGTCGTTCCTCGATCTCGATGCGAACGAGCTGGCGCTGGTGTTCCGAACACGAGGGATGCCGGAAGACGAGGCTCTTGCGGCGGCGCGCGCAATTATCGGCGACGCGCAAGCGGCGGGCCCCGGTGCGCTTGCTCGCGGTGGCATCGGCGGCGAGGGCGAGGATGACGTCGTCGGAAGCGCGTGGGGCGCAGCGATTTCGAGCTTCCTGTTCTTCGCTTCGGGAGCGATCATTCCGGTGCTGCCGTGGATATTCGGACTGTCGGGACTCGCGGCAGTTGTGACGGCGCTGGCGCTCGTCGGCGTTGCGCTCCTGGCGACGGGCGCGACCGTCGGGCTGCTGTCCGGTGGTCCGCCGTTGAAGCGTGCGCTACGGCAGCTCGCGATCGGCTTTGGAGCAGCAGCGGTGACGTACGTTCTGGGACTGCTCTTCGGCGTGTCGGTCGGCTGATGCGGGCGCCTGGGCCTGCGATGGGTGCCGACGGGAATAGTCCCCGCGATGTCGCGGTTCGATGTGACATGAGCGAGTCTTCTGCTGCCCCGATCAAGGTCGACGTCTGGTCGGACGTGCAATGCCCCTGGTGCTACATCGGGAAGCGACGTTTCGAGAAGGGTGTGCTGGCCTCGGGAGTTCCCGTGGAGATCGAGTACCACTCCTTCGAGTTGGCCCCCGATACTCCGGTTGACTACGACGGCTCACCGGTACAGTACCTCTCCGAGCGGAAGGGCGTCTCGCCCGAGCAGGCCGCTCAGATGGTCGAGCGCGTGACGACACTCGCTGCGGGTGAGGGTCTCGCATACGACTACGACCACATCCACCAGACGAACACGATCAAAGCCCATGAACTGCTGCACTACGCGAAGGAGCGCGGTGTGCAGGCTGAGATGAAGGAAGCCCTGCTGAAGGCCTACTTCGTCGACGGCGGGCATGTCGGCCGGATCGAGGATCTCGCCGATCTCGCCGCAACCGTCGGGCTCGACCATGACGACGTCGTCCGGGCGCTCGAGTCGGGCCAGTACACCGCCGCAGTGAAGGCGGATGTCGCGCAAGCCGCTGCGTACGGCATCCAGGGCGTACCCTTCTACGTCTTCGACGGCAAGTACGGTGTCTCCGGAGCGCAGGAGAGTGAGACCTTCGCCCAGGTGCTTGCGCAGGTGGCATCGGAGCGGACTCCCGCATGACCGACGCTTCCCCGACACCGCAGGCCGCCGCCCAGCCGTTCACAATGCTCGGCGGCGGCGGTGTCGTCTGCGAAGGCGACTCGTGCATCATCCCCGGTTCCGTCGCCGACGACGCATCGACGAGCTAGCGAAGCCAGACAAACGAAAAGGGCCCCTTTCGGGACCCTTTTCGTCTGTGCGCGAGGGGGGACTTGAACCCCCACGCCCTATACGGGCACTAGCACCTCAAGCTAGCGCGTCTACCTATTCCGCCACCCGCGCAGAGTGGTTTCGGTCTTGCAACCGAAGATCGACATTATCACGACAACGGCGCCGCCGATAATCGCTCAGGGGCCTGACCCGAAACATTCGCGTCGTCTGAGCGCGGTAGGTTTGTGGCCGTGTCACATACCGAGTCCGAGCTTCCCGAAGTTGTCGTCGTCGCCCGGGACCTCATCCGTTTCGACACCACGAATTGGGGTGGCGGACATGCCCGAGGCGAACGGGAAGCGGCGGAATATGTGGCCGACTATCTTCGCAACCTCGATCTGAAGCCCGAGATCTACGAGCCGATTGAACGGCGAACGAACGTCGGCGTGCGAATCCCGGGTGTCGACCGCGGCAAGCCCGCACTTGTGGTGCACGGCCATCTCGACGTCGTGCCAGCGGTAGCGGAGGACTGGTCGGTCGATCCGTTCGCAGGAGAGATTCGCGACGGCATGCTGTGGGGACGCGGTGCGGTCGACATGAAGGACATGGACGCCATGATCCTGACCTCCGTTGCCGACATCCTGCGCAGCGGACGCCGGCCCGCCCGTGACCTCGTGGTGACCTTCTTCGCCGACGAAGAGAACGGGGGCGGTGAAGGCTCGGCGCTCGTTGTCCGTGACCGCCCTGAATGGTTCGCTGGCGCGACCGAAGCCATCAGCGAGGTCGGCGGCTACTCGATCGACCTCGCTGGACGACGCGCCTACCTCCTTCAGGTGGGGGAGAAGGCTCTGGTCTGGATTCGCCTCGTCGCCCGAGGCCGGGCGGCACACGGCAGCGCATTCCACGAAGACAACGCTGTCACCCGCCTCGCTGAGGCTGTCGCCGCGCTGGGGCGCACGGCATGGCCGGTGGAGCTGACCGCAACGACGAAGCGCCTGACCGAGCGGATCGCCGAGCTCACCGGGCAGCCGTCCGATGACCCGGATGCGGTCGCTGCGGCGGCCGGACCGGCTTCGCGATTCCTGCGCTCAACCATCCGCACGACGGCCAACCCGACGGCGCTCACGGCCGGATACAAGCACAATGTCATTCCCGACCGCGCCGAAGCGCTGATTGACGTGCGCACGCTTCCAGACGGCGAAGACGGCGCCCTTCGTGCCATCCAGGAGATCGTCGGGCCAGACATCGAGATCGAGGTCGTCCACCGGGACATTGGCCTTGAAGTTCCCTTCGAGGGCGAACTCGTCAATGCGATGGTCGCGGCCCTCGGGCGACATGACCCGGGTGTCCCCGTCCTCCCGTACTTGATGAGCGGTGGCACCGACAACAAGGCACTGGCGGCTCTCGGCATCCGAGGTTATGGATTCGCGCCGCTACGGTTGCCTGCTGACCTCGACTTCACCGGTATGTTCCACGGCGTTGACGAGCGGGTCCCGCTCGACTCGCTCGTCTTCGGTCAGCGCGTGTTGACCGACCTGCTGCTGTCGTACTGAGTCGGAAGGCATCCATGCTGCTGGAAGCAATCATCCTCGGCCTTGTGCAGGGACTTACAGAGTTCCTGCCGGTCTCATCGAGTGCTCACCTGCGCATCCTCGGGGAATTCCTCCCGAGTGCGCAGGACCCCGGTGCCGCCTTCACCGCGATCACCCAGATCGGTACCGAGGCGGCAGTCGTGGTGTTCTTCTGGCGCGACATCGTCCGGATTGTCTCGCGATGGTCACTCGCTCTCGTACGCAAGGTGCCGCGGAACGACCCGGACGCCCGCATGGGCTGGTTGATCATCATCGGGTCGGTGCCGATCGTCGTGCTGGGTCTGCTTTTCCAGGATCACATCGAGACGACCCTGCGATCGCTGTGGCTGGTCGCCGGGATGCTGATCTTCTTCGGTGTGCTGCTGGGCATCGCCGACCTTGTGGGTGCGAAGCGTCGAAAGCTCGACCAGCTCACCCTGGGGCATGGCATCATCTTCGGGTTCGCGCAGGCTCTTGCGCTGATTCCCGGGGTGTCGCGTTCGGGAGGCACGATAACGGCGGGGCTGTTCCTCGGCTATGAGCGCGCGGCTGCCGCCCGCTACGCGTTCCTGCTGGCGATTCCCGCGGTCTTCGGGAGTGGCTTCTATCAGGTGGCCAAGAGCTGGGACGAGCAGGGGCCGTTCACCCCGATCGAGACCGCCGCCGCCACCGGTGTGGCGTTCGTCGTCGCACTCGGTGTTATCGCATTCTTCATGAGCTGGATCTCCAAGCGCAGCTTCCTGCCGTTCGTGGTCTACCGGGTAGCTCTCGGTGCGATCCTGCTCGTGCTGCTGAGCATGGGCATCATCCAGCCCTACTGAGTCGACGGCTCCAGCCGAAAGATGTCAGGGTTTGCGAGGCTCGTCGCGTCCACCGCGACCGGGTCCATCGCCGCGGCGACGCAGGTACTTCTCGAACTCCTGCGCGATCGCGTCTCCGGATGCCTCCGGTGAGTCCCAGGTGTCTCGCGTGCGCTCGAGCTGGTGGATGTACTCCGTCATTTCTTCGTCATCCGCTGCCGCCGCATCGATCGATGCTTCCCACGTGCGTGCCTGCGTCGGCAAATCTCCCCGATCGACCTTCGCGCCGGTGATGTCTTCGAGCCGATCGAGCAGCGCCAGGCTCGCCTTAGGTGAGGGAGTGTGCCCGGCGACGTAGTGCGGCACGCTCGCCCACAATTGCGCTGACGGGATGCCGGCGGCTGTGGCAACGTGCGAGATCACGCTCAGAATGCCGACGGGTCCTTCGTAGGAGCTGCGCTCAAGTCCGAAGGCTGCCCTCACCGGCTCGCTCTCGCTACCCGCGAAGACGGAGATCGGGCGAGTGTGCGGAACGTCCGACATCATCGACCCCATCGATACAAAGCCGGTGATGTCTTCGCGCAGGGCAACATCGACGAGTTCGGAGGCGAAAGCCTGCCATGCTCGCGCAGGCTCGACTCCCGTGAGAAGCCAGAGTTGCGTTCCACGTGTTGCCCGGGTCGGCCTGAGGATGGTCGTCTCGGGCCACGTGAGTTCCCGCGCGCCATCCGCCGTCGTACGAATCTGCGGACGCGTGTACTGGTAGTCGAAGTACAGTTCGGGGTCGACCGAGTAGACAGTTTCGTAGCCGCCGGAGTCGCGCAGATGAGCTACCGCGGAGGACGCTGCCTCACCTGCGTCGTTCCAGCCGTCGAATGCGGCGACGAGAACCCTGCGTCCCAGTCCCTCCACGTGACCTCCTCAGGTGGCGATCCATCCAGAATAGGACGCTGCCGTCAGCCGAGTGCGAGAAACGTCGAGGTCGTGGGGACCTGGGCGTGGGTGATCGCCAGTGGGGCCGTCGGTAGCATGGTTCGGTGACTGCACCATCCGCCCTCTCCGCTGTTCTCTGGGACATGGACGGCACGCTCGTCGACACCGAACCGTACTGGATCGCCGCGGAGACGCCGCTTGTCGAAAGCTACGGTGGCACCTGGACCCACGAGAAGGCGTTGTCGCTGGTCGGGCTCGCTCTCGAGGATTCCGCGCGCATCCTGCAGGGGGAGGGAGTGCGTATGTCGAGCCACGACATCATCGATCACCTCACCACTGAGGTGATGCGCAGCATTTCTCGGGACGGGGTTCCGTTCCGCCCGGGCGCGAGAGAACTTCTTGCCGACCTCAAGGATGCCGGTGTAAAGACCGCCCTGGTGACGATGTCGATGCGACGGATGGCTACCCATATCGCCGAGCTCATCGATTTCGACGCCTTCGACATCGTGATTGCAGGGGATGACGTCACTCGCCCGAAGCCGTATCCGGATCCGTATCTTCAGGCGTGCGCGTCGCTGGGCGTAGACCCCGTCGACACACTGGCCATTGAGGATTCGCCGAACGGGTTGCGCTCTGCTGTAGCGGCAGGGTCGGTTGTCCTGGGCGTTCCAGCCATGGTCTCGCTCGAGGGAGCGGGTGCCCACGCGGTGTGGCCCACGCTTCACGGCGTGAGTGCCTCCGACCTCGGTGAGCTTCACCGGGCACATCGAAAGGTCGGTGCCGCATGAGCACGACACCCCGTCTGTCCGGTCCCTTCCGCGTTGGCGATCGCGTCCAACTCACCGGCCCGAAGAACCGGCTTCACACGATCACGCTTCGCGAAGGTGGGGAACTCCACACGCATCATGGAGTCCTGCCGCACTCGACCCTGATCGGCATCCCCGATGGATCGGTCGTGGTCAACAGTGCGGGTCACGAGTATCTGGCACTTCGCCCGCTGCTGCGTGATTTCGTCATGTCGATGCCGCGGGGGGCAGCGATCGTGTATCCGAAGGATGCAGCGCAGATCCTCTCCGAGGCTGACGTGTTCCCAGGCGCTGTCGTCGTGGAAGCCGGCGTTGGCTCCGGTGCACTCTCCCTCTGGCTGCTGCGCGCGATCGGCGACGCCGGCCGTCTCGTCTCGTTCGAACGACGGCCGGAGTTTGCCGAGGTCGCCCAGGCCAACGTCGAGACGTTCCTCGGTCACCGCCCCGCATCCTGGGAGGTGCGCGTCGGCGACCTCGCGACCGAGCTTCCGACAGCTGTCGAGCCCGGAACGGTCGACCGCGTCATCCTCGACATGCTCGCGCCATGGGAGTGCATCGACGCGGTAGCCGAGGCCCTGACCCCGGGAGGGGTGGTCCTTTGCTATGTCGCTACCGCGACCCAGCTCAGTCGCGTCGCCGAGTACATCCGCAACACCGGTCTGTTCACCGAACCCGATGCGAACGAGACGATGGTCCGCGGCTGGCATGTTGAGGGTCTCGCCGTGCGCCCCGACCACCGAATGGTCGCTCACACGGGCTTCCTGCTGTGGGCGCGCCGCCTTGCGCCGGGTGCTGTCGCCCCCGAGCAGAAGCGGCGAGCCTCGAAGAGCAGCTACGGCGATGAGGATGTCGAGCTGTGGACTCCCGGCGCCGTGGGGGACCGTCAGATCACCGACAAGAACCTGCGGAAGCGAGTTCGCGAGGCGCAGCGCGCGGCCGACGGTGCGCGCCACGCTGCTGCCGGCGCGGCCCCTGCGGCGGCTGCCGAAACGGTAGAGCCCGACCGCCTAGACTGATCCGGTGCGAAAGACACCCGCCTTCCTCGCGACCCTCGGACTGACTGCTGCCGCGCTCGTCGGCTGCTCGGCAAGCCCGTCTGACGGGTGCGCGCGGGTCACCGACACCGATCCCGCCGTGACCGATCTCGTCAGCGTCACCGGCGACTTCGGTGCGGCCCCCGACGTCGAGGTGTATACGCCGTTCCAAGTGGATGAGTTGGCGTGGACCGACCTCACCGAGGGCGAGGGCACCCCAATCTCCACGCCCAACCAGATGGTCGTCCTCGACATGGTGGTCCTGAACGGGAAGACCGGTCAGCCCGCTGTCGCCACGTCCTACGACGAGACGCTCTCGAGCGTCTTCTCGATGTCGCGGTGGATCGACACGCTACCCGGCCTTGAGGAATCGCTGCAGTGCGCACAGGAGGGGGACCGCGTTGTCATCGCGCTCCCATCCGATGCCATCAACCCGGAAGCTGCGACCCAGATCGGGCTCGAGGAGGGCAGTTCTGCCGTGGCGGTTGTGGACGTGCGGAAGGTCTACCTGCCAAAGGCGGACGGTGCTGACCAGTTCACCGACAGCAACGGTCTTCCCTCCGTGGTCCGCGCCCCGAACGGGCGGCCCGGGGTCATCATCCCCGACGCCCCCGCACCGACCGAGCTCTCGATCCAGACCATCAAGAAGGGCGATGGCGAGGTCGTGACCGGTGACAGGCCGGTGCGCGCCCACTACACGGGCCTGCTGTGGGACACACGCGAGGTCTTCGACACCAGCTGGGATGGCGACCCGGTCTCGTTCGATCTGACCGCCGTGGTGCCGGGCTTCGCTGCGGCTCTCGAGGGTCAGACTGTCGGCTCGCAGGTGCTCGTCGTCGTGCCCCCCGATCAGGGCTACGGCGATGCGGGGCAGGGAGCGATTCCCGGCGGAGCAACGCTCGTCTTCGTGATCGACATCCTCGGCCTCGATCCTGAACCCGCGTCCTAGTCCAAATCACCCCCGGCAAGGGGGGATGCCGCGCACTGCGCACCTAGGATGAGGGGCGTGTCCTCGAAGTCAACTGCGCGCATCCCGCCCGAGGAGCGGCTCGTCAACCTCGTGGTTGCCCTGATGGCGACCGAGCAGGGGCTTACGAAGGAGACGATTCTGTCGTCTGTCTCGGGCTACCGCGAACAGTCCGAGGCCGGTACCTCAAAGGATGCGCTCGAGAAGATGTTCGAGCGCGACAAAGAGAGCCTCCGCGGTCTCGGTGTGCCGATCGAGACGATCGGCGATCGCGCCGATCCTGACGATCTCCGGGAGGCGCGGTACCGCGTCCCCACCGCAGAGTATGAGCTGCCCGCCGACATCGAGTTCACCCCCGCCGAACTAGCGCTGCTGAATCTCGCGGGGGGCGTGTGGAGCGAAAGCTCTCTGTCGGCCGACGCTCGCAGCGGGCTACGCAAGATCCGTGCGCTCGGCATCCCGCTGGAGGACCCGATCCTCGGGTACTCGCCGCGGATCAGCCTGCGCGAGCCGTCGTTTGCCCCCCTGCAGCGCGCGATCGAGGACTCGCGGATCGTGAGCTTCCGCTACATGCGGCCGGGAAGCGCCGCGCCGCGTGTGCGTCGACTTCAGCCGCTCGCGCTCGTCGAGTTCGAGGCTCGGTGGCACGTGTACGGCCTGGATCTCGACCTCGACGCGCCGCGCACCTTCCTACTCACGCGGATCATCGACGATGTGGTGATCACTCGCACTGTCGGAGATCCAGCGTTGCGTGAGGGTGCGGGGGAGCGAGCCCTTGCGGGTCTACGAGAACTCGCGGCGCGACAGCGGGCCCTCCTAGAGATCGACCCGGGCACCGAAGCCTGGCTACGTTTGTCGCGTCGAGCCGAACCTGCGGCCCAGGGCTACTGGGTGCCGTACGTGGATCTTCACGTTTTCGCTGACGAGTTGGCGTCGTATGGACCGGAAGTCCGCGTCGTCGAACCGGATGAGGTCAGGTCTGAGGTCATTAGCCGGCTTCGAGCCGTTCGCGACGCGCACACCGGAGCAGTCCTGTGAGCGGGGCATCTGTGGCGACCGACCGTGCGGCGTTGCTGTTGCAGCTCGTTCCGTACCTGATCTCCAAGGGAGAAGTTTCTGTCGCCGAGGCCGCAGACGAGTTCGACGTCACGGCCGACCAGATGCGCGCCATGGTGCGAGGGCTCACCGTCATCGGCCTGCCGGGTGACTCCGGCTACTGGCAGATGGCAAACGAGCTGTTCGACATCGACTGGGACCTCCTCGAGGAACGCGACCTCATTGTCATCACGAACTCGGTGGGCCTCGAGCGCGCGCCTCGCCTCACGGCGCGGGAGGCTGCGGCTCTGCTCGCGGGTCTCCAGCTTGCCGCCACGATCCCCGGCGTCGGCGACTCGCAGTTGTACGCCGGGTTGCTGTCCAAGCTCGGGCGCGGCGCCTCTCGGACCCCCGCGGCCGTGGTCGTGGCCTCAGAGCCGGTGGATGCCGTCAGGCGGCTGGTGACGGATGCTCTGGGGCGGCGCGTCGCGGTGAGCTTCACCTACAAGACCCCCGAACGTCCTCCGACAACCAGGACTGTCGACCCGGTGAAGGTCCTGATCGCTCAGGGGCAGTGGTACCTCCAGGGATGGTGTCATCTGCGCGAGGCGATGCGGACCTTCCACCTCGACAGGGTGAGCGATCTCGCGCTGACCGACATCCCGATCGCACATGGGCAGGAACCGGCGCCGGACTGGTTCGATGCAGCCGGTGCGAATGCGGGCGACGAGGTGATCGTGACGTTGGAGTTCCCGGCATCCGTTGCGCCTCTTCTTGGTGACTATCTCGATCGAGCGACCGTCACGACGACCTCGGGTGTCAGCACCGCCCGGATGCGCGTAGCCGACGAGGTGAGCCTTCGGCGGTTGGCAGCACGTCGCGGGGGAGACGTGCGGATTCTCGCGCCGATCGGCGCCCGCGAGGCCGCGCGGGAGTGGGCCGAGGCGGGTCTTGCCCAATACCCCGAGCAGACATAGGCAGACCAAACGAACGACGTCGACGGTTCTCAGGCCAGGTTCCGGCACCCGCGAGCGGCGCCGGGGTAGACTGCACACACCGCAATCGTGAGGAGACCCCATGGGGAACGCATTCGGGTGGCCGCACCTGCTGATCATTCTCGCGGTGATCCTGTTGCTGTTCGGCGCGGCGAAGCTGCCCGCGCTGGCAAAGAGCCTCGGTCAGTCAGCCCGTGTCTTCAAGGGCGAGATGAAGGCCATGAAGGACGACGACTCCAAGGATGCCGCGAAGCCCGACGTCGCAGCATCCGAGGCCGCTGACCCGTCCTCGACGGGTTCTGCCGGCTCGTCGCAGGCCGCGTCATCCAGCGGCCGAGATTCCACAGCCTGATCCTGCCGCGTGGCGACCAGTTCCCTGCCGCAGGTGGGAGAGCCCAACCGGCCGCGCCGTGACCGGAGGATGTCTCTCGGGCAGCATCTGATCGAGTTGCGCAAGCGGCTCATGATTTCTGCCCTCGCTCTGGTCGTCGGCATGGTCGTGGCGTTCATCATCACCGATCCGATCATTCGGCTGATCACGGTCCCCATCGTTGATGTCGCGGCTTCGCGGGGGGAGGATCTCAATGTCGAGGTCATGTTCACGACGGTTACGGGACCGTTCGACCTTCGCATCCGGATCGCTTTCGCGATCGGCATCCTGATCTCGGCGCCGATCTGGCTCTGGCAGATCTGGGCTTTCATCATGCCGGGACTCACCCGGAAAGAAGTCGGCTACACGGCTGGTTTTGTCGGTGCAGCCGTGCCGCTGTTCTTCGCCGGGACCGTCGTGGGGTGGCTGGTGCTCCCGCACGTCGTGGAGATCATGGCGACGTTCGCGCCCACAGGAACGTCGTTGTTCTACGACGCGACGTATTACTACGACTTCGTGTTCAAGTTCCTCCTCGTTGTCGGGGTCTCTTTCGTCCTGCCCGTCTTCCTCGTCGCCCTGAACGTCGCGGGGGTCATGTCGGGTCGCGGCATTCTCAAGGGCTGGCGGGTCGCGGTACTCGTCGCAACACTGTTCGCCGCGGTCGCGACGCCCGCCGCTGATGCCGTGTCGATGGTGATGCTCGCGGGGATCCTGATCGTGCTCTTCTTCGCGGCTGCCGGCGTCTCGATGTTGTTCGACAGACGCAAATCCAAGCGCCAAGCCTCCCTGCTGCCGCCTGAGGCTGCGGGGTGAGCGTTCCGAGCCCAGCGGAGCGATTTGCGCGGGCCGAGGCGGCCCGCGTGTATCCGGTCACGGCGGCGTTCGCCGACGATCAGCGGTTCGATCTCGATCCGTTCCAGATCGCCGGATGCCACGCGCTCGAGTCGGGTCGAAGCGTGCTCGTCGCCGCCCCCACGGGCGCGGGAAAGACCATTGTCGGCGAGTTCGCGATTCATCTGGCGATGCGGGAGCCCGCCGACAAGGCGTTCTACACGACGCCGATGAAGGCGCTCTCCAACCAGAAGTTCCGTGAGCTCGTGGATGTCTATGGTCCCGACGATGTGGGGCTTCTGACGGGCGATACCAACATCAATGGAAATGCCCGCGTCGTCGTCATGACGACCGAGGTGTTGCGCAACATGCTCTACGCGGGCTCGCCGGCGCTGCGCGACCTGCGCTATGTCGTCATGGACGAAGTCCACTACCTCGCCGACAGGTTCCGCGGTGCCGTGTGGGAAGAGGTCATCATCCATCTGCCGCCCGCGGTTCGTCTGGTCTCGCTCTCGGCAACGGTGTCGAACGCTGAGGAATTCGGTGACTGGCTCGACACCGTGCGCGGAGACACTGACGTCATCGTGTCGGAGACCCGACCCGTCCCGCTCGAGCAACACGTTCTGGTGCGCGGGGACCTCCTGCCACTGTTCGACGACCGTGCCGGCGTCGCGACGGCGCAGGTGAACCAAGAACTCATGCGTATCCGTTCGTTCAAGGGTCCGACCTACGAGAGCAACCGCCGCGTGCAGGCCAGTCGCAGCGCCGCCATGTCGGGAAGCCGCGGGCGCGACGGCCAGCATCGCCGGCCGCACAAGGGCGGTCACCGTCCCGTGCGGTCCGCGAACGCACAACGGATCGAACGGCTCGATCGCCCCGACGTGATCGAACTGCTCGCGCGATCCAATCTGCTTCCCGCGATCTTCTTCATCTTCAGCCGCGCCGGATGCGACGCTGCTGTGCAGCAGGTGCGTCGCTCCGGAGCACGCTTCACAACCCCCGAAGAGCGGGCGGAGATCCGGGCGATCGTCGAGGAACGCACTCGGACGCTGCTCGAGGAAGACCTCGCCGTGCTCGGATTCTGGGAGTGGCGTGAAAACCTGGAGCGGGGTGTCGCTGCACATCATGCGGGTCTTCTTCCGGCGTTCAAAGAGGTCGTCGAAGAGCTCTTCCAGCGCAAGCTCGTGAAGGTCGTCTTCGCGACCGAGACCCTCGCCCTGGGGATCAACATGCCGGCGCGAACGGTTGTGCTCGAAAAGCTCGAGAAGTTCAACGGCGAAGCGCGGGTCGCGATCACGTCGGGGGAGTACACGCAGCTCACGGGCCGCGCCGGACGCCGGGGGATCGACGTCGAGGGCCACGCCGTCGTCCAGTGGACCGAGGGACTTGACCCGCAGGCAGTGGCAGCATTGGCGTCCCGCCGTACGTATCCACTGAACTCCAGTTTCCGGCCGACGTACAACATGGCAGTCAACCTCATCGACCAGTTCGGCAGGGCCCGCGCGAGAGAGATTCTCGAGTCCTCGTTCGCGCAGTTCCAGGCCGACCGCGCTGTGGTGGGCCTGGCCCGGCAGGTGAAGGATGCTGAGGAGTCGCTCGCGGGCTACGCCAAGGCGATGAGCTGCGACAAGGGCGACTTCGCCGAGTATTCGGGCATCCGTCGCGAGTTGAGTGATCTCGAAAAGCTCAATCGCAAGGACGCCAATGCCTCCCGCCAGACGCGCGACAAGCGTCAGCGCGAGATCAGTGAGCTGCGCCGGCGCATGCAGCGGCATCCGTGCCACCAGTGCCCGGACCGTGAGCATCACGCCCGCTGGGCAGAGCGGTACTGGAAGCTGAACCGCACGGTCGAGCGCCTTCGTGGCCAGATCGATGCGCGCACGGGAACTGTCGCCCGGGTCTTCGACCGTATCGTCGACGTTCTGGCGTCCCTTGATTACGTGCGCGTGGATGCAGAGGGTGCGGCCAGGCTCACGGCCGCTGGTCGGACGATGCGGCGGATCTACGGCGAGCGGGATCTGCTCGTGGCCGAGTCACTGCGCCTTGGTCTCTGGAGCTCGCTGGATGCGCCGTCATTGGCTGCGCTGGCGTGCGCGCTGGTCTACGAACCGCGCCGTGACGAGCCGGGGGAGCGAGCGCTTCCCCGCGGCGCGTTCCGCGAGGCTCTAGCGCAGACCCTGGACCTCTGGCAACGCCTCGACGACCTCGAGCGCGACTCACGCCTTCCCGGGTCGGAGCCGCCTGCTGCAGGACTCGCGCTTGCCATGCATTCGTGGGCCAAGGGGATGCCGCTCGATCGTGTGCTTCGCGAGGCTGACCTCGCTGCCGGCGATTTCGTGCGGTGGGCCAAGCAGACGATCGACCTTCTCGACCAGATGTCGTTGGTGGCCGAGCCCGGTCTCGCCGCGGTCGCGCGCCGCGCGCTCGATGGCGTTCGGCGCGGAATCGTGGCGTACTCGTCGGTGTGATCGCCGAACCTTCAGCCGCACCATAGCCGTCGGAATCTAGGCTGGACCTTATGCCCGAAGCCTCGAGCGCCACACAGAGTCGTGCCATCGCCGTGCGTCCGATGCTGCCGTTGTGGGCCGCGGTGCTGGTGGCAGTTGCCGCCGGGCTCATTCTGGACCTGGCATACCCGTCGGTGGGCTGGTGGCCGCTCGCCTTCGTCGGGGTCGGACTGTCTCTGGTGACACTCATCGGGCGCAGCGCCTGGGGCGCCTTGCTTGTCGGGTTCATCTTCGGGATCACGTTCTATCTCGTCCACATCGTGTGGCTAAACCGCTACCTGGGCGTGATCCCGTGGTTCGCCCTGGCGGTCGTTGCCACGATCTACGTCGCTCTGGGGTCGGTGCTCATCGCGTTGGCCTACCGATGGATGCCGAGAGCCGTCCCTGGCCGGTGGGCTCAGCTCGTCCTCACGCCGCTGCTGATCGCGGGTCTGTGGGTACTGCGGGAACTTGTCACCGGGTCTTGGCCCTACACCGGCTTCCCGTGGGCGCGGATCGGGATGAGCCAATCCGAGAGCCCTCTCTCACACCTGACCTCGTGGATCGGGGTGACGGGCCTGTCGTTCCTGATGGTCGCCTTCACCGCCGGGATCATCGAGTGGCTGCGTCTGCGCCAGTGGTCGGATGTGCGCACTGCGCTGCCGGTCGCGGGCCTCGGGGTCGTCTTGCTCATCACGCCGCAGTTCCCCACCACCCCGGCGGGCACGATGACCGTGGGGAGCGTGCAGGGAAACGGCCCGTCCGGCTACTTCGATGCCCGTCAACGCAACGACATTCTGAACGCGCAGCTGTCAGCATCCACCGACCTGATCGGTCAGGACATGGATGTGCTGCTGTGGCCCGAAGGTGGGATCGATTCGGACCCGATGACCAACGCGACCACCGCCGCGGTTCTGGACGGACTATCGGAGGCGGTGGATGCTCCGCTTCTTGTCAACGCCGCGACGACGCGCGGCGACCTGACCTACAACACCTCGATCCTGTGGGAAGCAGGGGAGGGCGCCGTGCAGTATCACGACAAGACCCACCCGGTTCCGTTCGGCGAGTACGTGCCCGACAGGTGGTTCTACGAGATGATCGTGCCCGACCTGATCGGGCTCATCGGGCGTGAGTACACCCCGGGATCTAACCCTCCCTTCGTCGACATCGACGGCACCGGGGTGGGGCTCGCGATCTGCTTCGACGTCATCTACGACGACGTCATCCACGACGGCGCGCGCGACGGTGCGGAGGTCTACATGTTCCAGACCAACAACGCCGACTTCCGCAACACCGATGAGAACCTGCAGCAGCTCGCCTTCGCACGCACGCGCGCGATCGAGACCGGTCGTTCCGTGGTGAACATCTCCACCGTCGGGACAAGCCAGGTCATCGGCCCCGACGGTGCGACGATCGATTCACTGCCCGCCGATGAGGCTGGTGCGATGCTCACCGACGTTCCGCTGCGAACCGGTCTGACGCCGAGCATCGTGATCGGCGGCTCGCTGGGCATCGCAATCGCAATCCTCAGCATCGTCGGCCTGGTTGCCAGCGGCATCGTCGCGAGCCGCCGCCGGACATGAAACGGGACCGACCCGTGATCGGATCGGTCCCGTTTCACGCACCGCATCGGTGGAGGCTGCGGTGGGCGTCTGTCAGGCGCTCAGCTTGTCGACCGTGACGTCGTCGCCGGCGCCGCGGCGCGAGCGGACGAAAGCGAGGCGCTCTTCAAGGAGCTCCTCGAGCTCGGGAATCGTACGACGCTCCAGAAGCATGTCCCAGTGCGAGCGGGGGGCTTTGACGTCGCCGTGGTCAACGGTGACAGTCTCACCATCGACGCGGAGCAAAGCCTCGGCGCCACAGGTGCGGCATTCCCAGGTCTCAGGGACCTCGGCATCTGCCGCGAAGGTCATGGTGGTGTCACGCCCACAAGACGTGCAGGAGTAGGTGAATTGTGCTCGCTCATGAAATACGACGCCGTCCTCGCTCTGTAGGCTGGAGGCGCCGAGTCTCATGCCGCGGAGGCTTCGGTCTGCCATTGTGTGGTCCTCTCGTCGCTGTACAGGTATAACGCGCTCACCTGGGCAGATCATCCATGCCGACCCGCAGATGAGAGCATTCTCAGCCGATCTTCAGCGGCGGCGCTGTCCGAGAGTCTCGAGCGCAACGTCTACACGGTCCGTGACGATGCCATCGACTCCCATATCGACAAGCCGCAGCATGTCTGCGGGATCGTTCACGGTCCAGACATGCACCTCGACCCCGTGCGCGTGAGCGGCCTCAATCAATCGCGGCGTCACCACCCGCACCGGCCCCTGCCGTTCCGGGACTTGCAGTGCGTCGACTCCCGCCAGTGAAGATGTGACGAGCCGCGGCGACCGCGCGACGAGACCCCAGACGACGCGGGCAATCGTCTCGCGTCCCGCCGATGCTGCAGGCGCGACCGCGCCGGACGGTGCGTGACGAGCGGCCGATGCCAGGGCCGCTCGTCGGCGGGCATCCGCAAAGCTCGTCAGGAGGACGCGCTCACCGTGGCCGGCGACCAGGGCACCCACGGCGTCAGCGGCGCCGGGCGCCTTCACGTCGAGGTTGAACCTCACGGTCGGGAAGTCCTCGAGCGCAGTGCGTAACGTGATCAGGCCACCGCGATCTGCCATCAAGGCGGTCAATTCCGCGAGATCGACGTCGACGATGCGTCGAGGATCGCCGGTGACCCGACGAAGATCCGCATCATGGAACAGCACGACCTCGCCGTCGCGGGTGAGATGACAGTCGGACTCCACGTAGGTCGCGCCCGCTCGCTGCGCCGCGGCGACCGACGCGTAGGAGTTCTCCGCTATCGCGTCGTCAACCGTCAACCCCCGGTGCGCAAGGACGCGCGGATACGGGGCATCGACGAAGTAGGGGTGCGTCACGCCTGCTCGTCAGGTGCAGGCTTCGCGGCATCTCGCGGTCCGAACGCACTGGATACACCCTTCAGTGCCTCCGTGAACTCGCTCGGGATGATCCAGAGTTTGCTGGACGCGCTGTCGCTGATCTTCGGAAGAGTCTGCAGGTACTGGTACGCGAGGAGCTTGTCGTCCGGATTGCCCTCGTGGATGGCGTTGAAGACTGTAGCGATGGCCTCAGCTTCGCCCTGTGCCCGCAGGATCTGGCCCTGCTTTTCGCCTTCGGCCCGCAGGATCTCGGCCTGGCGTGCGCCCTCTGCCTGCAGGATGGCGGACTGCTTCGTGCCCTCTGCGGTGAGGATCGCCGCACGACGGTCACGCTCGGCGCGCATCTGCTTTTCCATCGAGTCCTGGATGGATACCGGGGGATCGATCGCCTTCAACTCCACACGCGAGACACGGATGCCCCACTTACCCGTCGCTTCATCCAGCACGACCCGCAGCTTCGTGTTGATCTCATCGCGGCTGGTCAGTGCCTCCTCGAGATTCAGGCCACCGACGACGTTTCGCAGCGTCGTGGTCGTGAGCTGCTCCACCGCGCCGAGGTAGTTCGCGATCTCGTAGGTGGCCGCGCGGGCATCCGTCACCTGGAAGTACACGACCGTGTCGATCGAGACAACGAGGTTGTCCTCGGTGATGACCGGCTGCGGGGGGAAAGAAACGACCTGCTCGCGCATGTCGATCAGCGGCCGCACCCGGTCGATGAACGGCACGAGAAGGTTCAAGCCGGGGGAGAGGGTCTTGTGGTACCGGCCGAGGCGCTCCACGACGCCGGCTGTGGCCTGCGGAATGATCCGAATCGATCGGAAGATCACCACGACCACGAAGATCGCAATGACCAGCAGCAGGACGATGACGAAGATCTGACCCGCGAACGCGCCGATGTCAATCATGTTCCATGGTCCTTTCTGTCGATGGCCGGGGCTGCGGAGCCACTTCGACGGCGGCGCCCCGTACCGCGATGACGCTGACCGGCTGTCCGACGTTCGCCTCAGCATCCGTCAGACCGGCGCTCAGTCGTGCCGTCCATGTCTCGCCGTTGTCGAGCTTCACCTCACCTGCCCCCTGCGTGAACGCGCGGGTCACACGGGCCGGCATCCCAACGAGCGCATCGACGTTCGTGAGGACGACCGGCGAACTTCGATGGAGCGCGCGCAGCAGGAGGGGGCGAATCGTGAACAGAAGAAGTGCTGAGGCGATTGCGGCGAGCCCGATCTGAAGCCACCACGGGCCGCCCAACAGGTTCGTCCCGAGGCCGCCGATCAGTGTTCCGGCAGCGAGCATCAGAAACGTGAACTCGAGGGTGAGGAGCTCGATGATCACAAACAGGACTGCCAGAGCGAGCCAGAGGATCCACAGATACTGCGTGAGATCGGGCAACATCCGAATCTCCTTCCTCTTGGTCCGACCCTATCAACGCAGGGCCCGGCGCGGACCGGTTGGTAGGGTCGGTACGCGCGCCATTCCGGTGCTGCCCCGCGGCTGAAGCGCCGACCTGCAACAGGAGCAATTGTGAGCGACATTTCCACCCCGATCGCCCTCGGAACGCTGCG
Source organism: Microbacterium sp. NPDC076895 (assembly GCF_040687115.1). Classification (NCBI taxonomy): domain Bacteria; kingdom Bacillati; phylum Actinomycetota; class Actinomycetes; order Micrococcales; family Microbacteriaceae; genus Microbacterium; species Microbacterium sp. NPDC076895. Next base: position 56,755 of record NZ_JBFBMQ010000001.1, on the reverse strand, counting down.
CGGCAAGACTGCGCTCGTCACCGGTTCGTCGCGCGGAATCGGTGCCGACACCGTCCGCTATCTCGCAGCCGCGGGAGCGAACGTCGTCATCAACTTCCGCAACAAGGCTCCACGCGCCGAGAAGCTTGCCGCCGAGGTCCGGGAACTTGGCGTCGACGCTCTCGTCGTGGGAGCCGACCTGACCGATCCTGAGTCGGTCGCGGCGATGTTCGCTGCCGTCGAGCAGGCGTTCGGGGGGCTCGACATCCTGGTCCTGAACGCATCCGGTGGCATGGAATCCGGAATGGCAGAAGACTATGCCCTGCTGCTGAACCGGGACGCCCAGGTCAACGTGCTCGAGACGGCGGTGCCGCTTCTTCGCAGCGACGCACGGGTGGTGTTCGTAACCAGCCACCAGGCGCACTTCATCCGGACGACCCCGACGATGCCGGAATACGAGCCGGTTGCGCTGTCCAAGCGTGCCGGCGAGGATGCGCTTCGCGAGCGTGTGCCTGCGCTCCTCGAACGCGGGATCGGCTTCGTCGTCGTCTCGGGCGACATGATCGAAGGAACCATCACCGCGACGCTGCTGGAGCGCGCGAACCCGGGAGCCATTGCTTCGCGTCGCGAATCAGCCGGCAAGCTCTACAACGTGTCGGAGTTCGCCGCGGAGGTCGCACAGGCCGCTGTGGACCCGATCCCCGCCGACAACACGCGGCTCGTCGGTGACACGAGTTCCTTCATGGGGGAGTGACGTCGTCACGACATCCGTGCATGCAAGAAGGCCCCGGGAATTCCCGGGGCCTTCTTCACTGATACGAGCAGTCAGACGCTCTTCTTGCCGAACGTGAAGGCACGCACGATCTGGATGATGCCGAGCACGACGAGCGAGATCCCAACAATCCACCACAGGACGGCCACACCCAAGATGGGCGAGAACAGCAGCACGATACCGGCCATGATGCTGATGATCGCGAAGAAGATCGTCCAGCCCTTCGAGGCAGCGTCGTTGAGGGTGGTGAGTGAGACGATGCCCTCAACGATCCAAATGATTCCAACCAGGACGCCGATGAAGGTCGCGAACCAACCTGTGGTCGCGGCGAGGTTGAAGAAGGCGAAGATACCCGCGGCGATGAACAGAATGCCGAGGATGATGTGGCCCACGCGAGACCAGCCGCCCATCGACTTCGAGAAGATACCGAGCCCGGCGTAGACCAGCCCGCCCACGATGGCGTAGATCGCAACGATCGCGGTGACTGCCATCGCCGCGCGGCCTGGCCATACGAGGATCAGGATTCCGACGATGAGCGAGAGGACACCGGCGATGCCGAGCGCCGTGCGGACGCCGTTGATGGCCTCCTTGGCGACGGAGCTTTCGGTTGACATGGCGTTCCCTTTCTGGGAGTTAGCTGAGAGCTTGCGTTCTCAGCGTAGCGTTCCGGCCCGGCTTCGGGGGAGTGGGAGGGGTATGTCGGCCCGAGATCACCCGAAAAGGACGAGGACTCCAATCAGAACAGGGATGCACCCGATTGTGGTGAGGAAGACCGTGTCGCGCGCGACAGTTTCAGCAACTCCGAAGCGCTGGGCGAAGTTGAAGACGTTCTGGGCGGTCGGCAAGCTCGCCAGCACGACGACCGTGAGCGTTTCCGCCTTCGGAAGACCGAAGACCACGCTCGCGAGCGCCCACGCCAGGAGCGGCATCAGAATCAGCTTGAAGGCTGTCGCAACGATGACCTCACGGCGGTGCCCACCGGCGGCCAGAACCCGCTGCCCGTGCAGCGACATTCCGTAGCTCAGCAGCAGCACGGGGACGCAGGCGGCGGCGAGGAAATGCAGGGGTTCGGTCACAAGTGACGGGAGCTCGAGCCCGGTGGCGGCAACCAGCGTGCCAGCCACGGATCCGATGACGACAGGGTTCGTCACCGTGCGGATCATGATCCTGCCGACATTGCGGGTGGCGGCGGTGACGCTTTCGAGGATCGCCATCGAGATCGGGACGAGCACGAGGAGCTGGAACAGGATGACGGGTGCGGGGTATGCGGCCGAGCCCAGCAGATAGAGCGAGAGGGGGATGCCGATGTTGTTGGAGTTGACCTGGCCAGAGGCTAGTGCGCCGATCAGTGTGTCTCCCACGGGCCGCCGCCAGAACAGGCGGGAGATCGCCGCGTACAGACCGATGATGATGATCGCGGTGATGGCCGAGACCGGCAGGAGCGCAGAGAAGAGGGTGCCGATGTCAGCCTCGGACAAGACGACGAACAGCAGCACGGGGGAGAGGACGAAGAACACCAGCCGCCCGAGGACCGGGCCGGCCTGCGGGCCAAGGAGATTGATTCGTCCGATGACGTACCCGACTGCGATCGCGAGGCCGATGACCGCGAATCCGGTCGCAACGTTCAGCACGGGAGGTCCGGAGCTCGCATCGTCCCACGCTACCGCCGGCTCCCGACGCGCCAATCACGCGCGCGTGGCGGCTGGGGCTATGAGTGACCGGAACGGAAGATGTGGACGCTATCTGCGCGGTCGCGTTCGGTGAGGATGAGCGCGAGGACACCGAGTCCGATTGTGCCCGCAAGGCTCGACAGCGCGCTGAGGAGTGTTGCAACATCGGCCAGCGCCTGTTGTGGGAGTGCCAGGGTCGCATACATGCCTTGGGTGATGACGCCCACGAGGACGCTCAGACCGAGAACCCAGAGCGGCGCCCACCGCCACGGAGATGGAACGATGCGGGTCCGCGCGATCTGGACGGTCGCGATGGTCCCGGCGGCGAGCGGTATCAACAGGTCGAGGTAACCCAAGACAGAGCCGAGCATGACGGCGTCCAGCATCGCGACGATACCGGCCAGGATCAGTGCGCTGCCACCGATCGTCCACGTCAGGTTTCGCCGCCGCATCCTTCGAGCCTAACGAGCCAGACTGCGTCGGCTCGGTTACAACCGAGCCATCGTGGATAGTCGCCGATAATGCACATTATGTCAGCTCGGTCTGAACTGACCATGCTGCTCGAGGCTGAGCCCGCTCTCCTGGCCTGGCAGCGCTCGTGCTCGCTGGGCTCCCGGGTTAGCCTCGTTCTATCGGGTGTGGTGCGTGACGCGGAGGGCGTGTCGGATGCGGGGACGTGTCGGTTCAGATGATCGTGCCTGGCCTGGTTGCGCGGTGAGCGCCAAGGGTCGGCTGTCATGACCACTCCTCCCCCGGACGCCGACGAACAGGTCACGATCGCTGACCTCATGACCCCGGACTCGGACGACGACGCGTTTGTCGCCACCAACGGTCCCTCGCGGGCGCTGCGCATCACGGGTCTCGTGATCGCCATCGTGATGGTTGTCGGGATGGTGGCGACGGGTGGTTACGTCGCTTGGGCGCTGAACACTCCCCTGCCAGCCGCGACGCTGGAGTGGCAGACGCCGACCGTCGAGACTCCCCTTGCGGCCCAAATCTCGCTTCCGTCTTTCGGCTCTTCCGCGCTGAGCGTGTCAGGTGCAGATATCTATCTCGGAGAGGGCGCGAGCGGAATCTGGCAGACGTCCGGTCAGCAGGATCCCCAGGTCATGGCGAGCATCAGCAAGATCATCACGGCCCTCGTGGTGCTTGAGAAGTACCCGCTGGCCGACGCATCCGATCCCGGCCCGACGATCACGTTCTCGAAAGCCGACCACGATCTCTACGACCAGTACTACGTACGTGGCGCCACGATCGCGGCGATGCCGACGGGGACGAGGATGTCGTTGCACGACGCCCTTGCCACGATGTTGATCCCATCGGCGAGCAACTACGCCGAGGCGATCAGCCGCTGGGCGTTCGGCTCGATATCGGGCTTCCGCGCGGCGGCCCGCGATTGGCTCGCGGCGCATGGTCTGGCGGGCACCACGGTGGTCGAGCCGACCGGCCTGGACTCCGCGAATGTGAGCACACCCACGGATCTTGTCGCTATCGCAAAGCTTGCAGCAGCGAACCCGACGATCGCAGCCATCGTGGGAACCCCGTCGCTCACGATCCCCGGGCCCGGGTCCCTGCAGAACACGAACGCCTTGCTCGGCGTCGATGGCATCACGGGGATGAAAACCGGAAACCTCGGCTACGGCACGTTCGCCTTCCTGTTCACTGCCCGAATCGACGTCGACATTCTGCACCTGGAGGTGACAGGCGCAATTCAAGGTGGCGCGACACGAGAGTCAGTCAACGCCGACGTGCTCCGGATGCTCGACAGTATTCGCCGCGGGTTCCACGATGTCCCTGTTGGACTAGCGGGTGACCACATCGGCACCGTCACGGCACCGTGGGGCGGAACCACCGAGGTCGTGATCTCCCGCGACGTCGAGATCTTCACCTGGTCCGACACGCCGATCGCGGTCGAGGTTGCTATGGACGACCCGACCGAGTTCGCGACCGGCGATGTCGTGGGTCACATCACCTGGACAGCCGGTCCGCACAGCGAGAGCGCTGACCTCATCGTGACCGAGTCAATCGATCCGCCCACCGACTGGTGGCGACTGACACACCCTACGGAGCTCGTCGCGGGCTGAACTCGGCACCAGTCGGCGCGCAGCTCACCGTGGTCACCCAGAGCGCCTTGACACTAGATTCCGGATCTGGCATATGGCCTCATCCGGGCGGAGTCACGTGAACCAGCCGCTGTTGCGCACGGTTCTGTCTTGGAACTGATGCTGAGCGGCAGCCCGCGCTCGATCAACAGCTTCCTGCGCTTCGCGGCCTTCTTTCGCCTCGGAGAACGAGACGGGCTTGCGAACGAAGAGGCGAGTCACCCGGTTCCAGAACGTCATCATCGCCACCCCCTTGTGCCCCACGATAGACCAGCTCAGGCTCCAGCGGGCTCGATTGTCACCCAATCCCCGAACTTCGGCATCCGGCCATCGCCCGACGACCTGCCCGTCAGTCGTCGACGAACCCACGGCCCGACGTGCTCTCGGTAGTAGGCCAATCCACGCACCGCGTCGGCGGTGGACTGCTCAGGCATCGACCACCACTCCCCTGGTGCCGGGTGGCCCAGGGCGCCAAGGAGGCGCGCGGCGACGCGGTGATGCCCGCGGGCGTTCATGTGCAGCCGATCCGCAGACCAGAACGACGGATGCGACAGCTCGCGATCCGGCCAGTTAAGGGCACGAACGACATCGGGACGTTCGGCGATTCGCCCCACAACTGCTCTCGACAGGTCGTCGCCGCGGCGTTGGATAAGCGAACGGAACGGTAGCTGGGCCGAGGGATTGGCCCCCGAGAGCAGAATCAGGCGGACGCCCTCCTCATCGCACCGGCGCAGGACGGTGCTGAAGGCATCCGCGATGCTCTGAATCGTCGTGCGCGGCCGCAGCATGTCGTTGCCTCCCCCGTTGAACGAGAGGTGGGTCGGACGAAGAGCCAGCGCCGGCTCCAGTTGCTCTTCGACGATGGGCCACGCAAGCTTGCCGCGGATGGCGAGGTTCGCGTACGAGATCGGAGCGCCGAGCGCGTTCGCCCATCCCAGAGCGGTGAGGTCTGCCCACCCCCGCACAGTGCCATCGGGCAGCTCATCGCCGACGCCTTCGGAAAAGGAATCACCAATGGCGACGTAGCGGATCTCGTGCACGCCCCTAGCCTACGGGTGCCTCATCGCGCTGCCGGTCTGCGCCTTCTGCGATCATCTCGCGCGCCATCGGGATCACCCTGGCGCCGTAGAGCTCGATCGAGCGCATCAGCTGCTCGTGTCCGAGCGTGCCGTTCGAGTACTTCAGATCGAAACGGTCGATCCCCAGCGTCAACACGGTGTCGGCGATCTTGCGAGCAACCCGGTCGGGTGACCCCGAGTAAACCGCTCCCCCGGCTCCGACGTCGTGCTGGAACCGCATCCGACTGTAGGGCGGCCACCCGCGTTCGGCTCCGATACGGTTGTTCATCGCTTCGAACGCAGGATACGCCTGTTCCCACGCCTGCTCATCGGTATCGGCGATGTGACCCGGCGAGTGGACGCCGACCGGCTTGCGAGCGTGCCCGAACGAGGCCAGCGAACGATGGAAGAGCTCAACATAGGGTGCGAAGCGCTCAGCGGGTCCGCCGATGATCGCGAGCATGAGGCCGAAGCCGTACCGCGCTGTCCGGACGACGGATTCGGGTGACCCTCCGACGCCCACCCAGGTCGTCAGGCCGGACCCCTCGGTCTTCGGGTACACGTCAGCACCAGTGAGCGCGGCGCGGGTGGTTCCGGACCAGGTGACCGGGCGCTCCTGGCGCAAGAGGGAGAACAGTTCGAGCTTCTCCTCGAACAGGGCCTCGTAATCCTTCAGGTCGTACCCGAACAGGGGGAAGGACTCGATGAAGCTCCCACGGCCCAGTACCACCTCGGCACGACCGTTCGAGATGGCATCCAGGGTCGCGAACCGCTCGTAGACCCGCACCGGATCGTCTGACGAGAGAACCGTCACGGCAGTGCCGAGGTGGATGTCGCGGGTCCGCCCGGCGATGGCCGCGAGCACGATCTCGGGGCTCGACACCGCGAAGTCGGGCCGATGGTGCTCGCCGACGCCGATGAACGAGATGCCGAGTTCGTCGGCGAGCACAGCCTGGTCGACAAGATTGCGCAGCGTCTGTGCGTCAGAGAGGGGCGCTCCGCTCTCATCGACCGTGACATCACCGAAGGTATCGAGACCGAACTGAATCATGACGGCATCCTTTCCATGCATGTGCATAGAACCATACGGGTCCGGTCCCTATTCCATTCCTCAGATCAGCAACGCCGCACGTAGCGTGTCGAGCCCAACTCCGCCGATGTCGAGCGCGCGCTTGTGAAACGCCTTGATGTCGAACGCGTCGCCCTGTTGCTCGGCCACGGTGTCTCGCAACTGTTCCCAGATGCGCTGACCCACCTTGTAGGACGGAGCCTGCCCGGGCCAGCCGAGGTAGCGGTTGACCTCGAATTGAATGAACTCGTCCGACATGTTGACGTTGCGGCGCATGAAGGCGAGGGCGTAGTCGTGGTCCCATACGCCTTCGCCGTCCAAGCGGGGCTTGCCGAGGTGGACGCCGATATCCAACACGACGCGCGCTGCCCGCATCCGCTGCCCGTCGAGCATGCCGAGCCGGTCAGCGGGGTCATCCAGGTAGCCGAGCTGCTCCATGAGGCGCTCCGCGTACAGCGCCCAACCCTCCGCGTGGCCCGACGTACCGGCCAGCAGACGCCGCCACGAGTTGAGTTGTGCGCGGTTGTAGACGGCCTGAGCGATCTGCAGGTGGTGACCGGGAACGCCCTCGTGATAGACGGTCGTCAGTTCTCGCCACGTGTCGAAGTCCTCGACGCCCTCCGGAACCGACCACCACATGCGCCCGGGGCGCGAGAAGTCATCGGTCGGGCCGGTGTAGTAGATCCCGCCCTCCTTGGTGGGCGCGATCATGCACTCGAGCGTGCGGATCGGTTCGGGGATGTCGAAGTGCGTCTTCCCGAGCTCTGCCACGGCATGATCGCTCGTCTGCTGCATCCACGTTTGCAGCGCCTCGGTACCGTGAAGCTTTCGCGAGGTATCTCTCTCGAGGAACGCGACAGCCTCCTCGACGCTCGCGCCGGAAAGGATCTCGTCGGCGATCTGTTCCTGCTCGGCGACCATGCGCGCGAGCTCTTCGATGCCCCACTCGTAGGTTTCATCGAGGTCGATGGTCGCACCGAGGAAGCGTCGAGAGTGCAGCGCGTAGAGGTCCCGGCCGACTCCGTCCTGCTCAGAAGCGGCAGGGCCGACCTCGGCGGAGAGAACATCGGCGAGCTCTTCGTACGCCACGCGGGCAGTGCCCGCTGCGTCGGCGAGCTCACGGGCGAGGGATGCCGGAAGCTGCCCGTCGTTGGGTGCGGCCTCGGCGGCGAACTCCGCGAAGAAGCCGCGGTCACTCGTGTAGCGCCCGATCTGGGTCACGACTTCGCGCACCTGCCGCCTGGCGGGTACGACCCCAGCTGAGACTCCGGCTCGGAGGGTTTCGATGTAGCCGCGTACCGCCTCTGGGACCGCTCCCAGTCGCGTCGCGATGACAGACCAGTCCTCCGCCGTGTCGGTGGGCATGAGGTCGAAGACCGCGCGGATGTCCTGCGGCGGCGAGGCGATCACGTTCAGGTCGCGAAGATGCCACTGGGCGTCGTGGAGTTCGAGGTCGAGTTCCAGCTCGCGGGTAAGGTCTGCTTTCGTGACGCGATCGATGTCGTCCACGGGCTCGGTGGTGCGCAGCGCAGCGAGCGTCGTGCGGGCTTCGTCGGCGAGTGCGTCAGCGCCCGCTGGAGAATAGTCGCCGTAGCGGGCGTTGTGCTCAGCGCGACCGATGTACGTGGCGAGGGTGGGAACGCGCTCTGCGAGCGTATCGACCCACGCGTCTGCAATCGCGTCGATGGGCGTGGCAGATCGAGGAGCTTCAGTCATGCGTTCGAGCCTAACCAGAACGAGCGGTCAGTGCCCGGCGAGATTCCAATCGCCGCCGCGGCCCACTTCGACATCCAACGGCACGGACAGGGTCGCCGCGTCAGCCATCCTCTGCCTGACGATCTCTTCGACCTGGTCCCACTCCTCCGGCGCGACTTCGACAACGAGCTCGTCGTGGATCTGCAGCAACACCCGCGAACGCAGATCGCTGTCGCGGAGGTCTTGGTGGATGCGGAACAGCGCGATCTTCATGATGTCGGCAGCGCTGCCTTGGATGGGTGCGTTGAGCGCAGCGCGTTCGGCATTCTCGCGCAGAACACGGTTCGGGCTGGTGAGGTCTGGGAAGGGGCGGCGGCGACCGAAGATCGTCTCGGTGTACCCGTCTATCCGAGCCTTCTCGACAGAAGCGCGCAGGTAGTCGCGCACCGCGCCGAATCGCGCGAAGTACTCCATCATGAGCTGCTTGGCCTCGGCTTGTTCGATGCGCAGCTGCTTGGACAGCCCGAAGGCAGAGAGGCCGTAGACGAGGCCGTACGACATGGCTTTGACCTTCGTGCGCATCTGCGGGGTGACATCGGCGGGGTCCACACCGAACACGCGCGCGCCGACGAAGCGATGCAGATCCTCACCCGAATTGAAGGCCTCGATGAGCCCGGGGTCCTCCGACAGATGCGCCATGATGCGCATTTCGATTTGCGAGTAGTCGGCGGTCAGGAGGGTTTCATACCCGGCGCCGACAACGAATGCCGAACGGATACGGCGGCTGTCTTCGGTCCGGATGGGGATGTTCTGCAGATTGGGGTCGGTGCTCGAGAGGCGCCCCGTTTGGCTCCCCGTCTGCACGTAGGTTGTGTGGATTCGGCCGTCGGTGCCGATCGCGGCATCCAGCGACTCGATGATCTGCCTGAGCTTGGTCGCCTCGCGATGCTGGAGGAGCAGACCAAGGAACGGATGCGGATTGGTCTCTTGCAGATCGGCCAGAACCGCGGCATCCGTCGAGTAGCCGGTCTTCGTCTTGCGGGTCTTGGGGAGTCCCAGCTCTTCGAAGAGCACCTCCTGGAGCTGCTTCGGGGACCCGAGGTTGACCTCGCGACCGATTGTGTCGAAAGCTTCGGCGGCGATCGCATCGGCGCGGGCGCCGAGTTCTGCCGAGAACGCGGCAAGCGTCTCGTGCGAAACTGCCACCCCGTCCAGCTCCATGTCGACGAGCGCGTCGAGGGTCGGAAGCTCGATCTCGCGGAGCACGCCGGCGAGGTCATCCGGCAGTTCAGCCCGAAGCGCGTTCGCGACCCGCAGCGTGAACCACGACAGCTGCCCGGGAGTGGCGCCCTCGGTTTCGGGAATCAGCTGCGTCGGATCGGCCTCAGGGAGCTTCTCCCCCAGGTAGCGGTCGACGAGATCTGCGAGTGTCTTGTCGGGGAAGCTCGGACGAAGAAGCCACCCGGCCAACGCAGTGTCGAACGCGACACCCCCGACGGTGACGCCCGCACGACGCAGCATCTTTATCTGGGCCTTGGCGTCGGCGAAAACTTTCGGGCTATCGGACGCGAACCAGCCCGAGAGGTGGGCCGCCGACTCTGTCGTCCAGCTGGTTTCGACAACATCGGCTTCGCGCGCGAACCCCACACGGGCCGGGAGGGATGCCGAACTCGCGGCGCCTGCGCTTGGAACGACAGTCACCGCGACCTCGCCGACGCCGCCTGCCAGCCACGCAGCCACAGCATCGGAGTTCGCCTCTGTGGCAACCGGCAGATGCACCGCCGGCGCTGCATCCGCGGGTTCCTCGCCGCCAAAGGCCTCGAACACGCGCGGCAGCAGGGTACGAAACTCCAGCCGCGCGAAGATGTCGCGCACGCCCTGTGCATCCATACCGGTGACAGCTAGCTCGTCGGGGCCGACCGGCAGCTCGACGTCGCGCAAGAGCCGATTCAGCGCGCGGTTGCGCTTGACGTCATCGAGGTGCTCGCGCAGGTTGTTGCCCACCACTCCCGTGACACGGTCGGCGTTCTCGAGCAGGTCTTCAAGGGTGCCGAACTGGGTCAGCCACTTCACCGCCGTCTTCTCCCCCACCTTGGGGACGCCGGGGAGATTGTCGCTGGTCTCGCCGACCAGGGCCGCGATGTCGGGGTATTGCTCAGGCGAAACGCCGTAACGCTCGCGTACCGCTTCAGGGTCGTACCGCTTGAGTTGGGACACCCCCTGCACACTCGGGTAGAGCAGTGTGATGCGCTCATCCACGAGCTGAATCGTGTCGCGGTCACCCGAGCAGACGAGCACGTGATACCCGGCATCCGCGCCCCGGGTTGCCAGAGTGGCGAGGATGTCGTCGGCTTCGATGTCTTCTTGCTGGAGCACCGTGATGTTCATGGCCCGGAGGCAGTCCTGCAGCAGGGGGATCTGGCCCTGGAACTCCTTCGGGGTCTCGGCACGGTTCGCCTTGTATTCCGCGTACTCACGGGTACGGAACGACTGGCGCGAAGTGTCGAAAGCTACAGCGACATGCGTGGGCTTCTCGGCCTTGACCAGGTTCACAAACATCGACAGGAACCCGTAGATCCCGTTCGTGTGCTGACCGTCCTTGGTGGTGAAGTTCTCGACGGGGAGGGCGAAAAACGCCCGAAAGGCCAGCGAGTGGCCGTCGACGACCAGGAGGGTAGGCTTCGAGGAGTCCGTCACTCTGTCAGCCTACCCAGGGCTTCCGACAGCACTTCTCCCCGAGGGTGGTCATGAGCACGCAGCATCCGGTGAACGTCAATGGCATGGAGTGGGCGGCGCAGCGCGGCATGGGGACCCTCGCCGAGAAGATGGGGATGCAGTTCCTCGAGTTCACGGTTGAACGTTCCGTTGCAACCATGCCCGTTGAGGGCAACACGCAGCCAGTGGGCCTCATGCATGGCGGCGCATACGTCGTGTTGGGCGAGTCCCTGGGGTCGATGTCTGCGAATCTGTGGGCGGGCCCGGGCCGCCTCGCTGTCGGTGTCGATATCAACGCGACCCATACGCGATCCGCCCGCTCGGGTCTGGTGACAGGCGTGTGCACCCCCGTGCACCTCGGGCGAAGCATGACCGTTCACGAGATCGTCGTCTCCGACGACGAGGGGCGACGATGCTCCACCATCCGCATCACGAACCTCATCAAGGATGTTCCGCTCCCCGAGGAGCTCACACGCCCTGAAGGGTGAGCGAGCTTCGCGCGTGAACTGATGTCACGTGTGGGAGGAGCTACTGGCCGAGTGAAGCCGAGGCCTCAAGCCTTCTTCGGCGCCAGCTGTTCGATGATCGCCTTGGCGACGTCTTGCATCGTGAGCCGACGGTCCATCGATGCCTTCTGAATCCACCGGAACGCCTCAGGCTCGGAAAGGCCCATCTTCTCGTTGAGCAGGCCCTTGGCCCGATCCACGAGCTTGCGGGTCTCAAACCGCTCGACCATGTCGGCAACCTCGGCCTCGAGGGTGAGGATCTGCTCGTGGCGAGCGAGGGCGATCTCGATCGCGGGAAGAAGATCGTTCGGGGTGAAGGGCTTCACGACGTACGCGAGGGCACCGGCCTCGCTCGCGCGCTCAACGAGTTCCTTCTGGCTGAACGCCGTCAGCAGAACGACCGGAGCGATGTTGTTCTTGTTGAGCTTTTCGGCAGCGGAGATGCCATCGAGCTGGGGCATCTTGACGTCCATGATGACGAGGTCAGGACGCAGCTCCGTGGCCAACTGGACCGCGCTCTCGCCGTCTCCGGCTTCGCCGACGACATCGAACCCGTTGTCGCGAAGGATTTCGACGATGTCGAGTCGGATGAGGGACTCATCTTCGGCTACGACGACACGGCGGGGGGTGTTGGCGGCGGACGTAGCTGCCTGCTCTTGCTCTGTCACCTTTGAATCCTACGGTATGGTCAATGCGGACGTGCCCGGCCGGTGTGGCGGAATGGCAGACGCGACCGACTCAAAATCGGTTGCCCGAAAGGGCGTGTGGGTTCGACTCCCACCACCGGCACGTGAGAAGAGCCGCGACCCGTCAGGGTTGCGGCTCTTCTCACGTCTCGATGGTGTGGCTTGGGAAGAGCGCACGGTGGGTGGGCCCACGCGGCCGGAGGCTCCGCGCGCTGCAGAGCGGCGCGTGGAGTGGCCGTGGGGACGACTCCCACCACCGGCACGTGATGAAGGCCGCGACCCGTCGGGGTTGCGGCCTTCATCACGTCTCGATGGTGCCGCTCAGGCTCCGAAGAACTGGTTCCCGAGCGCCTTGCTCTTGAGAGCGTCGAACTCGCCCTGCGAGATGGTGCCGGCATCCAGCAGCGCCTTGGCGCGCTCGATCTCGGCAGTCGGGTTCGCGGCGGCCGTGGGGCGGTAGTCGTCGGTCTCGGGAACAACGCCGCGACGGATGCTTGCACGAGCTGCCATCCCGCGTCCTCGAGCGATCACATAGACCAGAGCCGTCAGGAAGGGCACGAGCACGAGGAAGATGATCCAGAGCGCCTTCCAGCCGCCTGCGAGCGTGTGGTCGCGAAAGAGATCGATGATGATCAGGGCGACGACGTAGATGTACGCGGCGATGTAGAACATCACGAGCGCGAACAAGAAAATGTCCCAGACGCCGAGCACGGCTACCTCCGAATGCGAAACGGTCGCGCGCAGCTTAGTGCCGAGCGCGACCGTTTCGTGTGAAGCGAGTGTCAGCCCGCGTTCTGGTAGGCGGGAGCCTTGCCGTGAACCGCATCGCCCACGTTGTGAATGCGGATGTCGTTGGTCGTGCCCTCGATTCCGGGAGGCGAACCCGAGATCACGACGACCTTGTCGCCGACCTGTGCCAGGTCGTTCGAGAGAAGGTAGTCATCGACCTGGAGGAACATCCGGTCGGTGTGCGATACGTGCTCGACAAGGGTCGACTGGATGCCCCACGTCACTGCCATCCGACGGCGGATCGCCGGGTCGGGTGCGAAAGCGAGCATGGGGATCTTCGGCCGCAGACGCGACAGACGGCGAGCCGAGTTCCCCGACTCCGTGAACACGCACAGGAACTTTGCCTCGACGAAGTCAGCGACCTCATTGGCCGCGAGCGTGATGATGCCGCCCTGTGTGCGTGGCTTCGTGTGGATCGGAGCGATGCGCTCGAGTCCGTGTTCTTCCGTTGACTCGATGATCCGGGCCATCGTCTGCACGACGACAACGGGGTACTCCCCCACACTCGTCTCGCCCGAGAGCATGACGGCGTCGGCACCATCCAGAACGGCGTTGGCGACGTCACTGGTCTCGGCGCGAGTGGGCACCGGGTTGTTGATCATCGACTCGAGCATCTGCGTGGCGACGATGACGGGCTTGGCCATCGCGCGGCACAGTTCGACCGCGCGCTTCTGCACGATCGGCACGGCTTCCAGCGGAAGCTCTACGCCGAGGTCGCCACGGGCGACCATGATGCCGTCGAACGCATCGATGATTTCCTCGAGGTTTTCAACGGCCTGCGGTTTCTCGATCTTGGCGATAACCGGAACCCGGCGGCCCTCCTCGGCCATGATCACGTGAACACGCTGCACGTCCTTGGCATCCCGGACGAACGACAGTGCGATCAGGTCGGCGCCGGTGCGCAGACCCCAGCGGAGGTCGGCCTCGTCCTTGTCGGAGAGGGCGGGCACGTTCACCGCGACGCCGGGAAGGTTGATGCCCTTGTTGTTGGACACCGGACCACCGACGATGACCTCCGTTGTGACGACGGTTCCGTCGGTCTCGACGACCTTGACACGAACCTTGCCGTCGTCGATGAGGAGGAAGTCGCCAGGCTTCACGTCGGCCGGCAGACCCTTGAACGTCGTCGAGACGATGTCCTTCGTGCCGAGAATGTCCTCAATGGTGATCTTGAAGATGTCTCCGGGCGCGAGCTCGTGAGGTCCGTTCTCGAACTTTCCGAGACGGATCTTGGGTCCCTGCAGATCCACGAGGACCGCGACGGCGCGCTGTGCGTCGTCTGCAGCCTTGCGGACATTGGCGAAATTGTTCTCGTGTACCGAGTAGTCGCCGTGGGAAAGGTTGAAGCGGGCAACGTCAACGCCGGCATCGATGATGGCGCGAACCATCTCGTATGTCGAGGTTGCCGGGCCCAAGGTTGCGACGATCTTCGCGCGTCTCATCCGAGTGTGCTCCGTTGTTTGCGTGGTGCAGGCAGAAGGCCTGCGGGTACAGGCAGGGGCCGGGCCCAGCCTACGCGTGCGCCACGCCGATGGCGACATCCGTGGGGTGAACAGGAGACGGAAGCTCCGTGTCACCCATCAGATACCGGTCCACCGCTGCAGCGGCCGCGCGTCCTTCGGCGATCGCCCAGACGATGAGGGACTGACCGCGGCCGGCGTCACCGGCAACGAACACCCCCGGATGCGTCGTCTGGTAATCGTCCTCACGGGCAACGTTGCCGCGATCGGTGAATCTGGTACCGAGCTGGTCCTCGAGGAGAAGTCGCTCGGGGCCGGTGAAGCCCATGGCGATGAGAACGAGGTCTGCCGGGATCTCGCGCTCCGTGCCGCTTTTCGGGACGCGCCGGCCATCCACGAACTCGGTCTCGGCGACACGAAGGTACTGAACTTCGCCGGCGTCGTTGCCCAGGAACTCGACGGTGGAGGCCAGATACATCCGCTCCCCGCCTTCCTCGTGAGCGGACTGCACCTCGAACAGGGTCGGGGCCATCGGCCAGGGCTGCGCGTCAGGGCGTGCCTCGGGAGGGCGACGTCCGATCGCGAGGTTCGTGACGCTCAGCGCGCCCTGGCGGTGGGCGGTTCCGATGCAGTCAGCACCGGTGTCGCCGCCACCGATCACGATGACGTGCTTGCCCTCGGCACTGATCTGATTGGCGACGGCATCCCCTGCGACAGCGTGGTTCGACTCGACGAGGTACTCCATCGCGAAGTGAACCCCGGCGAGGTCGCGTCCGGGGATGGGGAGGTCACGCGGAACTGTTGCCCCGGTCGCGACGACGACAGCGTCATACCGGGCGCGCAGGGCGTCCCAGGTGATGTCGGTACCGATATTGACGCCGGCGCGGAACCGGGTGCCCTCGTCCTGCATCTGACGAAGCCGGGACTCGAGGTGGCGCTTTTCCATCTTGAAGTCCGGGATGCCGTAACGCAGCAGACCGCCGATGCGGTCATCCCGCTCGTACACGGCCACGGTGTGACCGGCGCGCGTGAGTTGCTGTGCGGCTGCCAGACCTGCGGGGCCTGAACCGACCACAGCCACGGTCTTGCCGGTCAAGCGCCCCGGCGGCTTGGGGTCGACCCAGCCGTTCGCGAAGGCCTGATCGATGATCGAGACCTCCACCTGCTTGATCGTCACCGCCGGCTGGTTGATGCCCAGGACGCAGGCGCTCTCGCACGGTGCGGGACAGAGCCGACCCGTGAACTCCGGGAAGTTGTTCGTCGCATGCAGGCGATCGATCGCCGCGCGCCCCTCCCCGCGCCACGTGAGGTCGTTCCACTCGGGGATGAGGTTCCCCAGCGGGCATCCCTGGTGGCAGAACGGAATGCCGCAGTCCATGCAGCGTCCGGCCTGCCGGCGCAGCACAGCACTGTCACCGGGTTCGTAGACCTCTTTCCAGTCCATGATGCGAACAGGCACCGGACGACGGGCGGGAAGTTCCCGCTCCGTCACCTTCAGAAAGCCCTTGGGATCAGCCACCGGTCACCTCCAGGATGCGGGTCCAGACGACGTCGCCGTCGGGGTCGAGGCCTTCGTCCACGGCCTCCTGCCGCGTGCGCAGCACGGCGGCGTAGTCGCGAGGGACGACGCGGACGAAGTTGGCGACTTCCTCGTCGAAGCGTGCGAGGAAGTCCGCAGCAAGCGCGGAACCCGTCTGTTCCGCGTGCTGCGCGAGCAGGTCCCGCAGCATTTCGGCATCCCCGGAGCCCAGTGGTCCGAGTTCGAGCTCACCCGTGGCGAGCGCATCCCGGTTCACGAGGTCGGGGTCGAGCCGGTAGATGTACGCGGTTCCACCCGACATACCGGCACCCAGGTTCCTACCCGTCGGACCGAGGATGACGGCGAGCCCGCCGGTCATGTACTCGAGCGCGTGGTCGCCGACGCCTTCGACGACAGCGGTGGCCCCGGAGTTGCGCACGAAGAAGCGCTCGCCCACGATGCCGCGCAGGAAGAGCGTTCCCTGCGTGGCGCCGTAACCGATCACGTTGCCGGCGATGACGCTCTGCGACGCGTCGAAGGCTGCATTCTGGGGAGGCCGGATGACGATCTGACCGCCCGAGAGTCCCTTACCGACGTAGTCGTTCGAGTCTCCCGTCAGTCGCAGGGTGATTCCCGCGGGCATGAAGGCACCGAAGGACTGCCCGGCCGACCCGGTGAGGTTGATCGTGATGGATCCGGCCGGCAGACCGTTCTGGCCCTGAGCCTTCGTGACGTGGTGCCCGAGCAAGGTGCCGACCGCGCGGGCGGTGTTGCGCACCGGCAGGTCGATCGTGATCTGACCGCCATGGGCGATGACATCCTGGGCTCGCTCGATGATCGGGACGTCGAAGTGCTCGTCGATCTCGTGGTTCTGCGCACGCAGGTTGCGACGCGGCTCGTCCTCGGCGAACGCAGGACCCTCCAGCACGGGGGTCAGGTCCATCCCGCTCGCCTTCCAGTGCTCAATGGCACGGTTGGTGTCGAGCAGTTCGTGGTGACCGATCGCCTCGTCCAGGGAGCGGAACCCGAGTTCTGCGAGGTACTCCCGTACTTCCTGGGCGATGAACTCCATGAAGGTTTCGACGAATTCCGGCTTGCCGGTGAACCGCGACCGCAGCACGGGGTTCTGCGTGGCGACACCGACGGGGCAGGTGTCGAGATGGCAGACGCGCATCATGATGCATCCGGAGACGACCAGCGGAGCGGTGGCGAAACCGAACTCCTCGGCACCCAGCAGCGCGCCGATGATGACGTCGCGACCGGTCTTGATCTGGCCATCGACCTGTACGACCACACGGTCCCGCATGCCGTTGAGCATCAGGGTCTGCTGGGTCTCGGCGAGGCCCAACTCCCACGGCGTTCCCGCGTGCTTGAGCGAGTTGAGCGGGCTCGCGCCCGTCCCGCCGTCGTGGCCCGAGACGAGGATGACGTCGGCCAGGGCCTTCGCCGTACCCGCTGCTACCGCGCCGATTCCCGACTGGCTGACCAGCTTGACGTGGATGCGGGCGTGGGGGTTGGCGCGCTTGAGATCGAAGATCAGCTGCTTGAGGTCCTCGATGGAGTAGATGTCGTGGTGCGGCGGCGGCGAGATCAGGCCGACACCCGCGGTGGCGTGCCGAGTGCGCGCGACCCACGGATAGACCTTGGTCGGTGGCAGCTGCCCGCCCTCACCGGGCTTGGCGCCCTGCGCGAGCTTGATCTGGATGTCTTCTGCTTCGGTGAGGTACAGGCTCGTCACGCCGAATCGGCCCGAGGCAACCTGCTTGATCGCGCTACGACGTTCCGGATCGAGCAGACGGTCGACATCCTCGCCGCCCTCGCCGGTGTTGGACTTGCCACCGATCCGGTTCATCGCGATAGCGAGGGTCTCGTGGGCTTCCTTCGAGATGGAGCCATAGCTCATGGCGCCCGTTGAGAACCGCTTCACGATCGCCGACACCGGCTCGACCTCGTCGATCGGCACGGGGCGGCGCACGCCGGTGCGCAGACGGAAGAGTCCGCGGAGGGTCTTCAGCTCGCTGGCTTGGTCGTCGACGAGCTTCGTGTACTCGCGGAACACGTCGTACCGACGCGTGCGTGTCGAGTGCTGCAGGCGGAAGACCGTCTCAGGGTTGAACAGGTGCGGCGAGCCGTCTCGGCGCCACTGATACTCACCGCCGGTCCACAGGCGCTCGTGTGCGCGTTCTGCTTCGTCCTCGGGGTAGGCGTAGGCGTGCCGGGCACGGTTCTCGGCGGCGATGACGTCGAGCCCGACGCCGCCGAGCTTGGTCTCCGTACCGGTGAAGTAGGCGTCCACGAACTCCTGCGACAGGCCGACGGCTTCGAACACCTGGGCGCCCGCGTACGAGGACACGGTCGAGATGCCCATCTTCGACATGATCTTCAGAACGCCCTTGCCGAGCGCATAGATGAGGTTCTTGACGGCCTTCTCAGGCGTCACACCGGTGATGTAACCGGCGCGCACCAGGTACTCGACGGTTTCCATGGCAAGGTACGGGTTCACAGCTGAGGCCCCGTAACCGAGCAATGTCGCGACGTGGTGCACTTCGCGCACGTCGCCAGCCTCGACGACCAGCCCAACCTTCATTCGGGTCTCGCGCCGGATCAGGTGGTGATGGATGGCAGCGACCATCAGCAGCGAGGGAATCGGCGCGAGGTCCTTGTTGGAGTCTCGATCGCTGAGAACGATGTACTCGGCGCCGTCTTCGATTGCCTGATCGACTTCGCTGCACATCTGGGCGATGCGCTTCTGCATCCCCTTGTGTCCCGCCTCGACGCGGTACAGGCCGCGGATCGTGACCGAGGAACGTCCGGGAACGGCGGTGTCGATGTGCTGGATCTTCGCGAGCTCGTCGTTGTCGATGACCGGGAAGTCCAGCGTCACGGTGCGCGTGTGGCTCGGACCCCAGTCCAAGAGGTTCCGCTCGGGACCGATGCCGAGCGACAGCGAGGTCACGACCTCTTCCCGGATCGAGTCGAGCGGCGGGTTGGTCACCTGAGCGAACTGCTGCGTGAAGTAGTCGAACAGCAAACGTGGGCGATCGCTCAGGACCGCAACGGGAGTGTCGCTACCCATGGCGCCGAGCGGCTCCGCGCCCTTCTGCCCCATCGGGGTCAACAGGATGCGGACTTCCTCTTCGGTGTAGCCGAAGGTGCGCTGACGGCGGGTGATCGACGCGATCGGATGCACGATGTGCTCACGCTCAGGCAGCTCGGACAGACGCACGCGGCCGGCATCCAGCCACTCCTGCCAGGGCTGCATCGTTGCGAGATCGCGCTTGATCTCGTCATCCTCGATGATCCGGCGCTGCGCCGTGTCGACGAGGAACATGCGACCGGGACGCAGGCGTCCGCGGCGCTTGATGCGCTCGGGCTCGAAATCGAGCACACCGGTCTCGCTGCCGATGACGACGAGGCCGTCGGTGGTCTCGGTCCAGCGGCCCGGGCGCAGGCCGTTGCGGTCCAGTGTCGCGCCGACCAGCGTGCCATCCGTGAAGATCAGGGCAGCCGGGCCATCCCACGGCTCCATCTGGATCGCGTGATAGTCGTAGAACGCGCGCAGATCAGGGTCGAGTCCGACCTGCTTCTCGTAGGCCTCGGGCACCATCATCATGATGGCGTGGGGCAGGCTCCGGCCGGTGAGCGTGAGCAACTCGAGCACTTCGTCGAAGGAGGCCGAGTCGCTGGCGCCGTCGGTGCAGATCGGGAGCAGCGGACGGATGTCGCCGATCAGCTCGGACTCGAGCTGGGACTGGCGTGCGCGCATCCAGTTGCGGTTGCCGTTGACGGTGTTGATCTCGCCGTTGTGTGCGAGCATGCGCAGCGGCTGCGCCAGTCGCCAGGAGGGGAAGGTGTTCGTCGAGTACCGCGAGTGAACCACGGCGAGCTCGGATGCAAAGCGCTCGTCCTGCAGATCGGGGTAGAACGGCTCGAGCTGCAGCGTCGTCACCATGCCCTTGTAACCCAGGGTGCGCGCCGAGAGCGAGACGAAATACGCGCCGAGCTCGGTGCGGCTGCGCTTGCGGAGGCGGTAGGTGCGGCGATCCAGCGCGATTCCCGACAGAGCGTGAGCGTCGCCGACGGCGGGGCGCGAGACGAACAACTGCTCGAAGGCTGGGCGAGCTTCGAACGCGAGCTTGCCGAGGTGCTCATCTTCGGTGGGGACCTCGCGCCACCCGAGGACCTCAAGGTTCTCGCTCGCAGCGATCCGCTCGATGCCGGCCTTCTGTTCGGTCCGAGCTTCGTGATCCAGCGGCAGGAAAACCATGCCGGCCGCATACTCCCCCACCGGCGGAAGGTCGAAGTCGACGACCGCGCGCAGGAACGCATCCGGCATCTGGGTAAGGATGCCGGCGCCGTCGCCAGTACCGGCATCCGAACCGATGGCACCCCGGTGCTCGAGGTTGCGCAGGGCAGTCAGAGCCAGGTCGATGATGTCGTGCCCGGGCTCGCCGCGCAGGGTTGCGACCATGGCCAGGCCACAGGCGTCCCGTTCGAAGTCAGGGTTGTACATCCCCTGCTTGGCGGGGAAGCCGGCTTCGCCGGTGGCGATGCGACGGGGGCTCGATGCCATTGCTACCGTCCTCACGTTGATGCTCAAGATGGGACGACGTCGGCCCGGCTGTGTGTGGTGTACGCGGTGATCGGGGTACTACTCCGGTGATCAGATCACTGCGGCCGAGGGGTGCTTGTGGCGCTGCCGGCGGTGACTTCGGGGGCCGGTGGTTCGCTGACGTCGACGAAGTCGGGAGTGTCCTGTGATTGTACAGTGCCTTTCGCGGCGCGTTCGCGACCGGGAACGTACGGTGACGGCTCGCGCCCCGGGTGGCGGCGCTTCTGCACGATCATGATCGCGAGGCCGACGACGACGCCGAAGATCGCAGCCCACACGTTGGTGCGGATGCCGAGGAAGATCTCGCTCGGATCGATCCGGATGGACTCCCAGACGATGCGCCCAGCGCTATACCAGATGAGGTAGAGACCGAACAGGCGACCCCACTGCAGCGCGAAACGACGGCCCGCCCACAGCAGCACAGCGGCGCCGAGGAGATTCCAGATCATCTCGTACAGGAACGTGGGATGGAAGAGAGTGCCCGGGGCGAGGCCCGGAGGGAACGCGGCGTTGGTGGACTCGATCTCCAGGCCCCACGGCAGGTCGGTGGGAAGGCCGAACAGCTCATGGTTGAACCAGTTTCCGAGCCGACCCATGGCCTGAGCGATGATCAGACCTGGCGCCAATGCGTCGGCGAATGACCAGAATCGGATGCCGGTCCAGCGGCAGCCGAGCCACGCCCCGACTGCCCCACCGATGAGCGCGCCGTAGATCGCGATTCCGCCTTCCCAGATCCGGAAGACAGCCCAGAAGTCGGCTCCTTCGCCGAAGTAGAAACCGGGATGGGTGAGGACGTGATAGATCCGTGCGACGATGATCGCGAGGGGAACCGCCAGCAGGGCGATGTCGATGACGATCCAGTTCTCGGCACCGCGCTTGGTCAGGCGGTAGTTCGTGAGCAGGACCGCGACGATGATGCCGGCGATGATGCACAACGCGTAGAAGTGGATGCGCAGCGGGCCGAGGTCGATGTAGCTGACACTCGGGCTCGGGATGCTCGTCAGGACGTTCTGGAAAGCGCTGATCATGTCGATCGTCCTCGGTTGGTCGGGCGCCGACCGGTGGGCCGACGACGTGAGTCTAGTTCGAGTGGGACGCGCTCACTCGCGAACGGTGCCTGCGACAAGCTCGCGCGCTGCCGCCGCGAGGCCGTCGAGGCCCCCGTCGCGCAGGGCGCGCACAAGCGCTGTGCCGACGATCGCGCCGTCGGCGTACTCGAGCACGCTCCGCACGTGGTCGGCGTTGGAGACGCCGATTCCCACGCACGCGCGCTCGGCGCCATGCTCGCGGAGGCGGCCGACGAGGGCGCGGGCGGCGGCATCCAGTTGTGCCCGCTCCCCCGTGATTCCCATTGTCGAGACCGTGTAGACGAAGCCGGTGGTCTCGCGCACGATCATCTCGAGCCGGGCATCCGTTGAACTCGGGGCGGCAAGGAAAACGCGGTCGAGCCCGGTGCGGGTGCTCTCGGCGAGCCAGTCGGCTGCCGCATCGGGAGTGATGTCGGGCGTGATCAGTCCGGCCCCGCCAGCGGCGCGGAGGTCGTCGGCGTAGCGGGAGACCCCGTACTGGACTACCGGATTCCAGTACGTCATGACCAGGACGGGGATGTCGGTGCGGGCGGTGACCTCGCG
Source organism: Microbacterium sp. NPDC076895 (assembly GCF_040687115.1). NCBI lineage: Bacteria > Bacillati > Actinomycetota > Actinomycetes > Micrococcales > Microbacteriaceae > Microbacterium > Microbacterium sp. NPDC076895. Next base: position 34,492 of record NZ_JBFBMQ010000001.1, on the reverse strand, counting down.
AACCGCGGTGAAGGTGTCACGCATCCGGAAGCCCGCTTCCAGCGCGGCGTTGGTGGCTTCCTGGATGACGGGGCCGTCCATAACGGGGTCCGAGTAGGGCGGGCCGAGTTCCAGGATGTCGACGCCGGCTTCGGCGAGCGTGACTGCCGCCTCGATGCTGGTATCGAGGTCGGGATAGCCGATGGGGAGGTAGCCGATGAGGGCGCCGCGACCTGCGTCGCGAGCGGCGTCGATCGCGTCGGCGACGGCGCTCACAGCTGGGCCCCCTCGTCGTACAGCTCGAACCAGCGGGCCGCAGTGTCCATGTCTTTGTCGCCGCGACCTGACAGCGAGATGGCCAGAACGGCATCGGGTCCGAGCTCGCGTCCGATGCGCAAGGCCCCAGCCAGCGCGTGCGCCGATTCGATAGCCGGGATGATGCCCTCCGTGCGCGAGAGCAGGCGCAGAGCTTCCATCGCTTCGGTGTCGGTGGCAGGAATGTAGTGCGCGCGACCGATGTCGGAAAGCCACGCGTGTTCGGGTCCGACTCCGGGATAGTCCAGGCCCGCAGAAATGGAGTGCGACTCGACGGTCTGGCCGTCTTCGTCCTGCAGAACGTAGGTCTTGGCGCCGTGCAAGATGCCCGGCGTGCCCCGCTCGATTGATGCCGCGTGTCGAGGCGTGTCGACACCATCGCCGGCCGCCTCTACGCCGTAGAGGGCGACACCCTCGTCGTCGAGGAAGGCGTCGAACATGCCGATCGCGTTCGATCCCCCGCCGACGCAGGCGAAGACAGCATCGGGAAGCCGTCCGATCTCATCCAGGAGCTGAGCGCGCGCCTCTTCGCCGATCACCTTCTGGAAATCACGGACCATCGCGGGGAACGGATGCGGGCCGGCAGCTGTTCCGAAGATGTAATTGGTGTTCTCGACGCTGGCGACCCAGTCGCGATACGCCTCGTTGATGGCGTCCTTGAGTGTCCTCGACCCCGTCGTGACCGGGATGACTTCGGCGCCGAGCAGGCGCATACGGGCGACGTTCAGCGCCTGGCGCTGCGTATCGACTTCGCCCATGTAGATCGTGCATTCGAAACCGAACAGCGCGGCGGCCGTGGCAGTTGCCACCCCGTGCTGGCCCGCCCCGGTTTCAGCGATGACGCGCGTCTTGCCCAGGCGCTGCGTGAGCAGAGCCTGTCCGAGCACGTTGTTGATCTTGTGGGATCCCGTGTGGTTCAGGTCCTCACGCTTGAGAAAGACGCGGCCGGCCCCCGTGTGCTCGGCAAACCGGGGCACCTCGGTGAGCGCCGAGGGCCTGCCAGCGTACGAGTTCAGCAGTCGGACGAACTCCGCCTGGAACGCCGGATCGATGCGAGCTGCTTCGTACTCGGCAGTGAGTTCGTCGATGGCGGCGATGAGCGACTCGGGCATGAAACGTCCGCCGAAATCGCCGAAGAAGGGACCGCGCTGTTCGCGCAGGCTCGTGGTCATGATCCTGCCTCCAGGAACGTTGTGAGGGTCGCGACGGGGTCGCCGGTCACCAGTGCCTCGCCGATGAGGACGACATCCGCGCCGGCAGCCCGGTAGTGCGCGACATCGGCCGGCGCCAGCACCGCAGACTCGGCGACGGCGATGGCGTTTGCGGGAATCGAGTCGCGCAAGCGCCCGAACAGGTCCCGGTCGAGTTCAAAGGTGGAGAGGTCCCGTGCGTTGACACCGACCAGGCGTGCACCGATGTCGGCAGCACGGTGAAGCTCCTCGAGTGAGTGTGTCTCGACAAGGGCCGTCATCCCGAGCTGTTCGATCAGATGGAACAGCCGCTCGAGCACCGGCTGGTCGAGGGCCGCGACGATGAGCAGAACGATATCGGCGCCCGCGGCGCGGGCTTCGAAGACCTGGTACTCGGTGGAGACGAAGTCTTTCCGCAGCACGGGCAGAGATACTGAAGCGCGGACTGAGTCGAGATCGGCGAGACTCCCCTTGAACCGACGTTGCTCGGTCAGCACCGAGATGGCAGACGCTCCGCCGCGCTCGTACAGCGACGCGAGGTGAGCCGGGTCGGGAATCTCAGCGAGATCCCCGCGCGAGGGGCTCGCGCGCTTCACCTCGGCGATGATGCGCACACGCTCGGCGGGCGCAAGGTACGCCAGCGCCGGGAGTGCAGCGGGGCGAGCGAGCGCGGCGCGTTCGACATCCGCGAGCGGTCGCACGGCTTCGCGCGTCCGGGCGTCCTCGAGAGCGCCGGCCGTAAGGTCGGCGAGCATGCTCAATGCTCTTTCGCGGTGTACCTGGAGCCGCCCACGCCGTAGCCGGCCTTTGCCATGACCCAGCCGGCCAGAGCGCCCACCACAACAAGGCCGACAGAGGCCCACACCAGCCAGACGATCTCGAGGAAGAACGCCACTGTGCCCAGGGCGATGGCAGCGAGCATGATGACGACAGCCGTCCAGGCCGCCGGCGAGTGTCCGTGGCCGGGGTCGCCGATGGGGTTGCTCATGGATATCCTCCGGTAGTGCGCGGGCTGTGGTCAGTCTAGCGGTCAGGTCGTGGGGTCCCCGCCACGGGAGAGGTCATCCCACGAGTCAATGGCATCGAGCGGTTCGCCGCTCCGACGTCGCCCGACACGCTCTGACTGGTACCGCTTTCCGCCCTCGGGCCACCGGCGCGCGGTCGCGAGAACCCAGATCCCCGCGGCAGCCATGAGGACGGCAGCGGCGAGGGTGACGGCGGGCCAAGGCGTCACGGTGATCCCTGCCACAAGCTCCGCGATCGCGCTATCACCGCGGATGCCGGTCACGGCCGCCACCTCGGAAGCGACGGCGCTTACCGGTGCGTCGAAGGCGATCGGCGCCGTCAGGACGGCTAGTGCGATCCCGAGTGCGGCTCCGATGACGCCGAATACGGGACGCAGGATCCGGCCGACGATGGAGAGAGCGGCGCTGAGGGCGAGCGCAGTCAGGCTCAGCGGTGCGAGGAGCACCACGGCAGAGGCGCCGGCTATCGCGAGCGGCTCCGCGGCTCCGTCAGTCAAGGACACGAGCAGCCATGTCTGGGTCGAAGAGATGAGGCCCGTCGCCCCCGCGATGAGCAGGCCGACAACGCCGATGAGCCGAGCCCGCGCGATCATGCGTCCCCGTGGGTGACGGCAGGCTTCAGGTCGGTCGTGTCGAAGCAGCTCCGCGTGCCGGTGTGGCAGGCCGCACCGATCTGTTCGACCTCGATCAGCAGCGCGTCGCCATCGCAGTCGAGTTTGGCGCCGCGCACATACTGCACGTGCCCGGATGTGTCGCCCTTACGCCAATACTCCTGGCGTGAGCGAGACCAGAAGGTCACGCGTCCGGTCGTGAGCGTACGCCGGAGTGCTTCGGCATCCATCCAGCCGAGCATGAGCACCTCTCCGGTGTCCCACTGCTGGATGATCGCCGGCGCAAGACCGTCGCCGTTGAAGGCGACTGCCGCGATGCGTTCCTCGAGCTCGGTCACGCTCGCACCTCCACGTTCTCGGCTGCCAGCGCCGACTTCACGTCCCCGACGGTGAGCTGACCGGTGTGGAAAACACTGGCGGCCAACACCGCGTCAGCCCCGGCGTGCACGGCGGGTGCGAAATGCTCGACCGATCCCGCGCCGCCGGAGGCGATCACCGGTACCGACGAGATCTCGCGCATCAGCGAGACAAGCTCGAGATCGAAACCCTCCCGTGTGCCATCAGCGTCAATCGAGTTGACCAGCAGCTCGCCTGCCCCGCGCTCGATGGCCTCGCGAGCCCACGCAAGTGCATCCAGAGTCGTCTCGGTTCGGCCACCGTGGGTCGTGACGACGAACCCGGAGTCGACGGTGTCTGAGCGCTTCACATCGAGGGAGAGCACGAGGACCTGGGCACCGAAGCGGTCGGCGATCTCGTCCACGAGTCCGGGTCGGGCGATCGCTGCGGAGTTCACTCCTACTTTGTCGGCGCCGACTCCGAGCAGGCGAGCGACGTCGTCTGCCGAACGCACCCCTCCCCCGACGGTGAGCGGAATGAAGACCTCTTCTGCGGTGCGCTGGACGACGTCGTACGTCGTTGCGCGCTCGTCGACGGTCGCCGTGACATCGAGGAACGTGATCTCATCAGCGCCCTGGCGAAAGTACGCAGCTGCCAGCTCGACAGGGTCGCCCATGTCGCGAAGATTCAGGAAGTTGACGCCCTTCACCACGCGCCCGGCGGCGACGTCGAGGCACGGGATGACGCGCGTCGCGACAGCCATCTAGAGCCTCGCCGCGTGAATCTCGGTCACCAGGATGGCGCGAGCACCGATGCCGTACAGCGCGTCCATCACCTGATTGACGCCCTTGCGGGGGCTCATGACGCGCACTGCCACCCACGACGGGTCGCGCAGTGGCGAGATCGTCGGCGACTCGATGCCGGGCGCAATCTCGACTGCCCGGTCGACGAGGTCTGCTGGCAGGTCGTAGTCGATGAGAACGTACCGGCGGGCAACCATCACTCCGCGCAGCCGCCGCAGGAGCGTTTCGGTCCCCTCGACCTCGCGCGGCCCTCCGATGAGGACGGCTTCTGACTCCAGGAGCACGGGGCCGAAGATCTCGAGCCCCGCCTGCTTGAGGGTCGTGCCTGTCGAGACGACATCGGCTACCGCATCCGCCACGCCCAACCGCACCGCCGACTCGACCGCACCGTCCAGCGGAACGAGGTCGACCGCGATCCCCCGGTCGTCGAGGAACGAGTCCACGAGACCGGGGTAGGCGGTGGCGACGCGCATTCCCTCAAGGTCAGCGAGGTCGGTGAAGCGCCCGGGAGGTCCCGCGAAGCGGAAGGTCGAGTCTGCGAATCCGAGGGATTCGATCTCGCGCGCAGGCATCCGCGCATCCAGGAGGAGGTCACGGCCGGTGATGCCGACATCCAGGGCGCCGGAGCCCACATACGTCGCGATGTCGCGCGGACGCAGGTAGAAGAACTCGACCTCGTTCGCGGGATCTATGACGTGGAGGTCCTTCGGGTCACGCCTGCCGGTATATCCAGCTTCGGTGAGCATTGCGGCGGACGTCTCAGCCAGCGAACCCTTGTTGGGCACGGCGATTCGGAGCATGGGGGTCTTTCGGGTCGAAGCGGGAGAGGCGACGGGTTCAGAGATGTCGGTACACGTCCTCGAGCGAAAGCCCCTTCGCCAGCATCAACACCTGCAGGTGATACAGCAATTGCGAGATCTCTTCGGCCGCGGCCTCATCCGACTCGTACTCGGCGGCCATCCACACCTCGGCGGCCTCTTCGACGATCTTCTTGCCGATCGTGTGGATGCCTGCATCGAGCTCGGCAACGGTCCCCGATCCCTCGGGACGGGTCTGCGCCTTCACCGTCAACTCGGCGAACAGCTCCTCGAACGACTTCACTATGCCAGGGTAGCGAACCGCGGGGGTAGCCCGGTCAGTGCCGATGAGCGTGCGCGCCGCGAGAACGCAGCCCTGCGATTGCAGCATCCGGGTCCCCGGCCCCGAACACGGCTGATCCGGCGACGAACGTATCGGCACCTGCTGCTGCGGCCTGCTCGATCGTTGACGGCGAGATGCCGCCGTCGACCTGCAGCCAGACCGCAGAGCCGCGCCGGTGGCATTCGTCGGCGAGCAGGCGGAGCTTCGGCATCATGTCGGCCATGAAGGACTGCCCCCCAAACCCCGGCTCGACCGTCATCACGAGGATCTGATCGAACTCGTCGAGAACATCGAAGAGCGGCTCGACCGGTGTAGCAGGTTTGAGTGCGATTCCGGCTCGTGCGCCGAGAGACCGCAACCTCCGGGCCAGGGCTACCGGCTCTGTCGTGGCCTCCGTGTGGAAGGTCACGGATGCCGCGCCGATCTCGGCGTATCCCGGCGCCCAGCGGTCGACGTCGTCGATCATCAGGTGAACATCCAGCGGTACGGGAGATGTCGCCTGGATCCTCTCAACCATCTGCGGACCGAACGTGAGGTTTGGAACGAAATGGTTGTCCATGACGTCGACGTGGACGAAGTCGGCGGCGGCGATGCGCTGCAGTTCCGCCTGCATGTTGACGAAGTCGGCGGCAAGGATGCTGGGATTGATGCGCACCGCAGGGTGATGCGTCGCGGTGTCGGGGAAACTCACCCGTCCATTATGGGCGAGAGCGTCTGTCAGCTTCGCCGCCGCAGGAGTGTGATCGACATTGCGTCGGTGCCGTGCCGGTGGGGCCACAACTGCGCACGCCCGCCGCCGCCCGTCGGGCTCGCCAGGTCCAGCGCGCTCCGCGACACCCGATGCAGCACGTCCCGAGCGTCCAGCTCGTCCAGCTCGTCTCGGTGCTGGTCTCGCACCGCCGCCACCACATCGCGGGTCTCGACGAGGTGCGGCGAGCACGTCACGTAAGCGACGACACCGCCCGGCCTGAGCCCGGTCACCGCGGCAGAGAGCAGTTCGCGCTGCAGATCTGCCAGCGGTGCGACATCCTGCGGCGACTTGCGCCAGCGCGACTCTGGTCGGCGGCGCAGGGCACCGAGGCCCGTGCAGGGCGCGTCGACCAAGATCCGGTCGTACGCGTTAGCGCCAACCCTTTCCCTGCCGTCTTCCTCAGAGACGACGACCTCGAACGGGATCGGCTCGAGGGATCGGCGAACCAACCCGGCGCGCGTGGACGAGACCTCGTTCGCCTCAAGGTCGACCGGGATCCCGGCCTCCCGCGCCTGCAGCACGCGGGCAGCCAGCAGCGCGGTCTTTCCGCCCGGGCCTGCGCACAGGTCGAGCCAGCGCTCGCCGGGCCGCACCGGGTCAACCTCCGACAGGGCGAGGGCTGCGAGCTGGGATCCTTCGTCCTGGACGCGCAGCGCGCCATTCGAGGCAGCCACAAGCCTGCCGGGATCCCCCGCCGGTGCTCGGAACCCATAGGGCGAGAAGGATGTCGGCTCCGACTCCTCGGGAGCTGTGGCAAGTCCCGGGAGAGCCGCCATTGTGACGCGGGGTGGGTCGTTGTCGGCAGCGAGAAGCTCGAGGAGTTCGCTGGCGCGCCCCTCGTCGTCGAGAGCGCGCCGCAGGGCCCGGATGACCCATACCGGGTGTGAGGTGCGCACCGAGAGGCGTTCCTCGTCGGAGCGTGCAGCGTCTTCGGCGCGGGAGATCCAGGTCTCCGCATCCGCTTCACCGACTTTGCGCAGCACAGCGTTGACGAAACCGACAGCACGCTCCCCCGCGCTCGAACGCGTGAGACTCACCGACTCGTTGACCGCCGCGTGCGGTGGGACCCTCGTGGCCAAGAGTTGATGCACCCCGAGCCGCAGGATGTCGAGGACGGGCGGGTCGAGGCTCTCGGCCGGCCGGTTCGCAGCTACAGCGATGACGGCATCCCAGGTGCCCTGTTGCCGCAGGGTTCCATACGTCAGCTCCGTCGCGAGCGCTGCGTCCGCCGGACTCAGCCGTGCACGGGCGATTGCTGTCGGCAGCACGAGGTTCGCGTATGCGTCGGCGTCGTGGACGGCACGCAGCGTGTCGAAGGCCACCTGTCGGGCCGACGGTGCGCCGCTCATGCCGTGGCTCCGTTATCCCCGGGCATCTGAGCGTCAGCATCGAACTGCAGTTCACTCAGCCGTGTGCCGCGCCACCAATCTGCGGCATCCATCGCAGGCTTCCCCGCTGGCTGGACACGCACCAGCACGATTGGATCACCGGCGGTTCCGACGATCACTTGGTTCGAGTGACCGGTCGCCAGTCCGGGCCGTAACCGTGGCGCATCGAAGGATGCCGGGACAGCGGCGAGGATCTTCAGCCGCGCGTCCTGCGCGGTCGCGAAGGCACCGGGCTCGGGGGTCACGCCGAGGATCCGTGACATGATCTGCTCCCGACTTTGCTGCCAGTCGACACGACCGTCCTCGATCGAGAGCTTCGGCGCATAGCTCGGGTCGCCCTCTTGAGGGCGGGCTCGCGCAGTGCCGTCTGCGATCTGGCCGACGACCGTGGTCAAGAGGTCTGCTCCGGCATCCGCGAGGGTCGCGAGCAGCTCCCCCGCCGTCGCCTCAATCGGGCGCGGAAAGCGCACCTCGCCGAAGATGTCTCCCTCGTCAAGGCCTGCCGTCAGCTGGAAGACGTCGGCGCCCACCTCGGGGTCTCCCGCGATGATGGCGTGCTGCACGGGAGCAGCCCCCCGCCACCGGGGCAGGGCTGAAAAGTGGAGGTTGATCCAGCCGTGCCGAGGCGTCGAGAGCAGGGGCTCGCGGACCAGGCCGCCGTAGGCGACGATCACGCCCAGGTCGGCGTGAGCAGCGCGTACCGCCTCGAGTGCTACATCGTCGAGACGTGCGGTGCGATGCATCGACAGGCCGAGCGTGTCAGCGGCGGTAGCCACCGGCGAAGGCGTCACGACGCGGCGGCGACCGATCTGCGCGTCAGGCCGCGTGATCACGAGAGGCACCTCGTGACCGGCGTCGACGAGGGCGCGTAGCGACAGTACGGCCGGCTCGGGCGTTCCGGCGAACACGATTCTCATGGCTGTCTCTTCCGGCTCATGGCTGTGTCTCCAGATTCAGGTCGGGCAGGTCGAGACGGATGCGTAGCGTCGCGCGTGCTCCGCCGCGACTGCGTGAGCGGCGTCCCCGCAGCGCCGCGGCAACGAGCGCCGCCCGAAGGGAACGTGCGAGGTCAGGTCCGTCGTGATAGTCGCAGCGCACGAGCGCGCGCACGTCGTCATCGTGCGAGCCGGTGGTGGGCAGCGGCACGGGCCCGAGCACGTCGTCGGCCCGCAGCCGTGGCACATCCGACCGCACGGCGGCCAGCGCGGTCTCCACTGCCGGTCGAGGTCCTTCGAGCGAGGCAACACGAACCGCGGGAGGCATGCGAAGCTCTGCGCGTTCGGCGAGTTCAGCGCGTGCGAAGGCAGGCTGGGACCAGGTAGCCAGTGCTCGGCCGAGGGTCCCGGCGACTCCGACCAGATGCACCGGCGCACCCGGTGCAGCCAGGGCCGCCGCGTTGGACCACCAGCGCAGACAGTGCTCGGCGATCCGCAGATCATCTGCGAGCAGCATCCGTTCGCCGTCCAAGAGCAGCACCGCGCGGAATCCGCGGGCGGCCCGAGGCTCCGCGCCCCGCGTCGCGATGACGAGCGCCGGTGTGTCTGGCACCTCGAGAACGGGATGATCGGCATCCGAGACGATGACTCGGATGCCGGGAAACGCGCGTCCGAGTTCTTCGGCGGTGCGGCGGCTCCCGGAGCCGATGAGTCGAAAACGTGCTCCGCCGCAGGAGACGCACGTCCAGCCTTCTGCGCGGCGTCCGCAGGCTGAGCAGGTCGGTGTCGCCCCCCGCGCTCCGGCATGGAGCGGTCCGCCGCAGGAACGACAACGCGCGGGATGCCGACAGTCGGCACAGGTGAGCACTGGCGCGTACCCGGGTCGAGCGACCTGCACCAGAACCGGCCCGTTCCGCACCGCTTCGCGTGCGGCCGCAAAGGCCGCAGAGGGAATCCGCGCGGCCCCGGTCTCCCCCTCTCGCAGCGGCGTGAGCACGACGCGCGGCGCTGCGGGACGGGCTGCGCGCAGCTCCTCCACCCAGCCGATGTCGACAAGACGTTGGACGTCGGTGGTGCGGGTGAACCCGGCGAAGACGAGCGCGAACTGTTCCTGCTCCTGCCGGACCAGCGCCGCGTCGCGCGCGTGGACGCCCGGTGACAGCGGCTCACGCAGGAGCGGGTCGCCATCGTCCCAGATTGCGACGAGTCCGAGCGCGTGGACGGGCGCGTACACGGCCGATCGGTTGCCGATCACGATCGAGGGCGTGGGCTCGAGCACCCGCAGATACGCGCCGTAGCGGGCAGGGGCGCTCTGAGCGGCATCCGTCCGGATGAGTGCCTCGCCGAGTCCGTGCGCGATCAGGCCCTGCTCGAGTTGGTCGAGGTCTCGGTGGTCGGGCACGACGAGGATGCTGCTGCGTCCTGCCACGAGCAGCCTCGCGGCCGCGGCAGCGAGGATTCCCACCCACCCCGGTGCGGGCGAACCGGGCGTTACCGGCGCCGTCGGCGCCGTCAGGGCGATGCGCGCGCCCCGGGTGAGCGAATCAGCCGCGCCGGGGAAGCTTGCGAGGGCAGTTGCCGCCCATTCTGCAGTGGATGCCGACACCTCGGGGACGCCCGCTCGTTCGGCGTTCTGCCATGAACGCTCGGCTCGCACCATCCGTCGCGGTACGACCAGGCGCAGGATGTCGGATGCCGACCCTGCCGACCGGTCGGCGACCTTTCGTGCGAGGTCGTAGAGCCGCCGTGGCAGCACGGGTACCGAAGAGATGACGGACTCGACCTCCGACAGGGGGCGGTCAGCGGACGGTTCGTCGTCCAGCTCCACGATGAAGCCGTCCACGATCCGGCCGGCCGCACGAAGCGGCACGCGTACGCGGACGCCCTCGTGAGCCTCAGGTGCCAGCTCGTCGGGAATCTCGTAGTCGAAGAGCCGATCCAGTTGGGGCAGCGGGGAATCCAGGAGCACTCGCGCGATGCGCCGAGCGGTCATGTCAGAGACCGGCGGCTGAGCGCAGGTCGTCGACGCGGTCCGTGCGCTCCCACGTGAAGTCGGCGAGTTCTCGACCGAAGTGCCCGTAGGCTGCGGTCTGCGCATAGATCGGGCGAAGCAGATCGAGCTGGTCGATGATCGCCTTCGGGCGCAGGTCGAACACGTCAAGAATCGCCGTCGTGATGATGTCGTCGGCCACGTGACCGGTTCCGAACGTCTCGACGTACAGGCCGACCGGAGCGGCCTTGCCGATGGCGTAGGCGACCTGCACCTCGAGCCGATCAGCAAGTCCTGCGGCCACGGCGTTCTTCGCGACCCACCGCATGGCGTAGGCAGCAGAGCGGTCGACCTTCGAGGGGTCCTTCCCGCTGAAGGCTCCGCCTCCGTGGCGCGAGGCACCGCCATAGGTGTCGATGATGATCTTCCGGCCCGTGAGGCCCGCATCGCCCTTCGGGCCGCCGATCACGAACGGACCAGCGGGATTGATGTAGTAGGTGACCGCGGAAAGATCGAGTCCAGTGCTCTCCAGAACCGGATCGATGACGGTCTCCTGCACCTGGGCGCGCAGGTCTTCTTGCGAGATGTCAGGGTGGTGCTGGGTCGAGAGCACCACGGACTCGACGGTGCGCGGCACGGCCCCCTCGAAGCCGAGGGTGACCTGCGTCTTGCCGTCGGGACGCAGGAACGGCAGCGCACCTGAGCGTCGCGATTCGGCGAGGCGCTCAGCCATGCGGTGCGCCGTCCACGCGGCCATCGGCATCAGCTGAGGCGTCTCGGTCGTCGCATAGCCGAACATGATGCCCTGGTCGCCCGCGCCCTGCTCGTCACGAGGGTCGGATGATCCGCGTTCACGCTGCTCGAAGGCCTTGTTCACACCCGACGCGATGTCGGAGGACTGCGCGCCGATGGAGATGCTCACGCCGCACGAGTCGCCGTCGAACCCAGTCTCGCTCGAGGTGTATCCGATGCGGTTGACCACATCGCGAACGATCGCGGGAATCTCGACGTACGCGGACGTGCTCACCTCACCCGCGACATGCACCAGTCCGGTGGTGACGAGGGTCTCGACCGCGACGCGCCCGGTCGGATCCTCACTGAGGATGGCGTCGAGGATGCTGTCAGAGATCTGGTCGCAGATCTTGTCGGGGTGACCTTCCGTGACCGACTCGGACGTAAACAGACGCAACGCGGTCATGGAGCTCCCGTCAGTAGTGGACGCCGATCAGTATCGCGCCGGCCTACGACACCGGCGCGCGAACAGGTGACCGTCAGTCGATCGGACGGAGGCGAAGCTTGTCTTCGTTGATCTCGTGGAGCGCGATGGTCAGCGGCTTGTCCTCGACGGTTGAATCAACCAGCGGCCCCACGTTGTCGAAGAGGTTTCCCTCGTGCAGGTCGGAGTAGTAGTCGTTGATCTGGCGGGCGCGCTTTGATGCGTAGATCACCAGCTGGTACTTCGAGTCAACCTTCTCGAGAAGGCTGTCGATGGGGGGGTCGATGATGCCCTTGTTGTTCCCGGCCATGGCGGAATCCCTTCGCTGGCGACGGATGTCGGTGAGAGGTCTGTGGCGCCGCAGTCGCGCTCAGCGCGCGGGCGCATTCATCAATTCTACGACCTCGCGCGCCGCAACGGCGACGTCGGCGTTCACGACGCGGTAATCGAACTCATCCTGGGCCGCCAACTCGACGCGCGCTGTGCGGAGGCGTCGCGCGCGTTCTTCCGTGTCCTCGGTGCCGCGTCCGATCAATCGGGTGACCAACTCGTCCCAGCTGGGTGGGAGAAGGAACACCAGCGTTGCGTCAGGTTGGGCCGCACGCACCTGCCGTGCGCCCTGCAGATCGATCTCGAGCAGCACCGCCTGACCGCGATCGAGCGCGGCACGGATCGGTGCACGCGGAGTGCCGTAGCGGTACGCGTTGTGGACCGTTGCCCACTCGAGAAGCTCGCCATCTGCGATGAGCCGATCGAACTCCGCATCGTCGACGAAGTAGTAATGCTCTCCGTCACGCTCCCCCGGACGGGCCGGGCGGGTCGTAGCCGATATGGACAGGTGGATCTCGGGGTGGTGAGCGCGGATGTGCTGCGCCACGGTCCCTTTGCCGACCGCGGTGGGTCCCGCGAGCACCACCAGGGCCGACCGGTCAGCGCGTGGATGCGGCTCGGGCAGGCGCTCATCGAGAAACGCACGCAGAGCCTGCTGCTGCCTGCGGCCGAGGCCGCCGAGTCGCTTCACGGGCGAAATCTGCAGATGGTCGAGGATTCTGTCCCGCTTGCCGACGCCGATCGCAGGGATTGCGGTGAGGAATTCTGTGACACGCATCGCGCCCGCAGGTGAATCCGGGGCGGCAAGCGCGCGGCGGAGCAGCTCTTGCGGGCTGATCACGCGAGTTGCGACATCCTGTTTCAACGAGGCACGCTCCCGCCTGGCGGCGACGGCCCGACGGGATGCTGCGAGGCGGTCGACCGCGGGAGGGGCGGGGCGCTCAGTCATGGCTGGTTCGCGGGTACAGCGCTGCGCGCTCCTCGATACGCGAGGCCAGGCGGTCGGGGCCGACGGCGAGGATGCTTCTGCTCTCGGACGCGATGACATTGGCTGCCACGTAGCCGAAAAGACGCTGCAGATCGGCCGGCTGCGCGCCCTGCGCGCCGAAGCCGGGCGCCAGGATCGGTGTTCCGGCGAGGACGACGTCGGTGAGCCCGAATGCAGCGCGGTCGACGGTTGCGCCGACCACGAGTCCCGCCGAACCGAGCGCCCCGGGCAGACCGATGTTGAGGGAACCGATCTCGCGAGCTACCCGCGCCGCGACGCGCTCGTCATCGGGCCCCGAATCATCGCTGGTGAGTGCGGTCTGTATGGGCCTGCCTTCCGGATTGCTCGTCGCTGCGAGAACGAAGACGCCCTTCTCGCGGCGGATCGCCGTCGTGACCGTGGCGTAGAGCGAGTCGGGGCCGAGGTACGGGCTCAGTGTCACAGCATCAGCCTCGAGCGGAGAGCCGGGTTCGAGCCAGGCCGCGGCATAGCCGTCCATCGTGGTTCCGATGTCGCCGCGCTTGGCATCCGCAATGACGATCAGCCCCGCCGCACGCGCAGCCGCCATGACATCTTCAAGTGCCGCGAATCCCGCCGAGCCGTAGCGCTCGAAGAACGCAACCTGAGGCTTGACGATGCCGACCCGACCCGCGCACGCCTCCACCACACGGAGTCCGAACTGCCGGGCTCCCTCGGCGGTGGAGTCCAATCCCCAGGAATCGAGCAGACTCCCGTGAGGGTCGATACCCACGCACAGCGGGCCAGACTGACCGAGCGTCTCCCACAGGCGTGAACCGAACGACCTCACGCGCGTTCAGCCCTTTCACGTGCGTAGTCCTGCAGGCTTTTGACCTCGAAACCCTCGCGGAGCACGGGGAACGCGCTCACTGCTGCGCCGAGGACTGCCATCGTCGTGAACAGGGCCTTGTCACCGGCCACAGCAGCGGCGCGGATCTCGTATCCGTCGGCTCGGGCCATCCCGCCGCTCGGGGTGTTCACCACGATGTCGATGCGTCCCTCATTGATGAGGTCGACGACGTTGGTCTCACCCGAGGCCTGAGTCGCGGAGTACTTGTTGACGACCTCGACCGCGATTCCGTTGCGGGCAAGGATCTCGGCCGTGCCCTCCGTGGCAAGCAGCTCGAACCCGAGTTCCTGCAGCCGGTGGGCCGGCAGGATCACCGCGCGCTTGTCAGCATCCGATACCGAAATGAAGACCGTTCCCTCGAGGGGAAGCCCACCGTATGCGGCGGCCTGGCTCTTCGCAAAGGCCGTGGGGAAGTCGCGGTCGATCCCCATGACTTCACCCGTGGATCGCATCTCAGGCCCGAGGACCGAGTCGACGATCTGGCCATCCTTGGTGCGGAACCGCTTGAAGGGAAGAACAGCTTCCTTGACCGCGACCGGCGCATCCAGCGGTACGCGCGAGCCATCGGATGCCGGCAGTAGCCCCTCAGCGATCAGATCAGCGATCGTGGAGCCTGCCATGATGCGGCTGGCCGCCTTGGCAAGCGGAATCCCCAGCGCCTTGGACACGAACGGGACGGTGCGGCTGGCCCGTGGGTTGGCCTCGATGACGTAGAGCACGCCCGCGCTGATAGCGAACTGAACGTTCAGGAGCCCTCGGACCCCGACGCCAGCCGCAATGGCGAGAGTGGCTTCGCGAACGCGATCGATCTCGGTGCGTCCGAGCGAAACGGGCGGCAGGGTGCAGCTTGAGTCACCGGAGTGGATGCCGGCTTCCTCGAGGTGCTCCATCACGCCGCCGATGTAGAGCTGGTGGCCGTCGTAGAGCGCATCGACGTCGATCTCGATCGCGTCGTCAAGGAACCGGTCGACCAGGAGTGGCATCCCGGGGCCGATGATCGCTTGGTCGGCAACGCGCACGAAGTAGTCACGCAGGCTCGCCGTGTCGTAGACGATCTCCATGCCGCGTCCACCGAGCACGAAGCTCGGACGGACAAGCACCGGGTATCCGATGTCTTCGGCCACGGCAACGGCGCCCTCGACGTCAACCGCGGTGCCATGACGCGGCGCGATGAGTCCCGCGTCGGCGAGGATGCCGCTGAACAGGCTCCGCTCCTCGGCGAGATCGATCGCCGTGGGGCTCGTGCCGAGGATCGTGTAGCCGGCGGCTTCGATCCCCTTCGCAAGTCCCAACGGAGTCTGTCCGCCCAGCTGGCAGATGACCCCGAGAATCGTTCCCGAGCGCGCCTCCGCGTGCAGCACCTCGAGCACGTCTTCGAGCGTGAGCGGCTCGAAGTAGAGCCGGTCAGAGGTGTCGTAGTCGGTCGACACCGTCTCGGGGTTGCAGTTGACCATGATCGTCTCGAAACCGGCGTCGCTCAGGGCGAACGAGGCGTGCACGCACGAGTAGTCGAACTCGACCCCCTGACCGATGCGGTTCGGTCCAGACCCGATGATCACGACCTTGGTGCGCTCCGAGGGCATGACCTCGGTCTCGGCGTCATAGCTGGAGTAGTGGTACGGGGTCAGAGCGGGGAACTCACCGGCGCAGGTATCGACGGTCTTGTAAACGGGGCGAATGTCGAGGCCGTGCCGGATGCCGCGCGCTTCGGTTTCGGTGATCCCGCGCAGCTCGGCGATCTGCGCGTCGCTGAAGCCATGCTCCTTGGCGATGCGGAGTGTCTCGGCATCCAACTCCCCCGCCGCAGCGATGAAGGCCGCGACCTCGTTGATGAGCACGATCTGGTCGAGGAACCACGGATCCATTGCGGTAGCCTCGAACGCCTGCTCGACTGTCGCGCCCTTACGCAGGGCCTGCTGGAGGACGACGATCCGGCCATCTGTCGGCGTGCGCGCGATCTCGAGCAGCTCGTCGACGCTGCGCTCCTCGGCACCCCAGTGGAAGCTGGAGCCGCGCTTCTCGAGCGAGCGCAGGGCCTTCTGAAGCGCCGTCGCGTAATTGCGGCCGATCGCCATCGCCTCACCGACCGACTTCATGGTCGTGGTGAGCGTTGTGTCAGCGGCGGGGAACTTCTCGAAGTTGAAGCGCGGAACCTTGACGACGACGTAGTCGAGCGTCGGCTCGAAGCTTGCCGGCGTGACCTTGGTGATGTCGTTGGGGATCTCATCCAGCCGGTAGCCGATGGCGAGCTTGGCGGCGATCTTCGCAATCGGGAAGCCCGTGGCCTTCGAGGCCAGCGCCGAGGAGCGAGACACGCGCGGGTTCATCTCGATCACGATGATGCGACCGTTGGTCGGGTCGACGGCGAACTGGATGTTGCAGCCGCCCGTGTCGACACCGACGGCACGAATGATGTCGATGCCGATGTCGCGCATCTTCTGATACTCGCGGTCGGTGAGCGTCAGCGCCGGCGCGACCGTGATCGAATCGCCGGTGTGGACACCGACGGGGTCGACGTTCTCGATCGAGCACACGACGACCGTATTGTCGGCGGTGTCGCGCATCAGTTCGAGCTCGTACTCCTTCCACCCGAGGATCGACTCCTCAAGCAGCACTTCGTGCGTGGGTGAGTCGTGCAGGCCGGCGCCCGCGATACGGCGCAGGTCGGCTTCGGTGTAGGCGAAGCCCGAGCCCAGTCCCCCCATCGTGAACGACGGGCGAACGACGAGCGGATAGCCCAGTTCCTCGGCGCCGGCGAGCACTTCGTCCATCGTGTGGCAGATGCGGCTCGCGGCGACATCCGCGCCCGCTTCGATGACGAGTTCCTTGAAGATCTGGCGGTCTTCGCCCTTGCGAATCGCGTCGACCTTCGCGCCGATGAGCTCGACGTCGTACTTCTCGAGAATGCCGCGGTCGTGCAGCGCCATCGCGGCGTTCAGAGCCGTCTGGCCACCGAGCGTCGGCAGGATCGCGTCGGGCTTCTCCTTCGCGATGATCGTCTCGATGACCTCGGGGGTGATCGGTTCGATGTAGGTCGCATCGGCGAAGTCGGGGTCGGTCATGATCGTGGCCGGGTTCGAATTGACCAGGATCACTCTGACGCCTTCGGCGCGCAGCACGCGGCAGGCTTGGGTTCCGGAGTAGTCGAACTCACAAGCCTGGCCGATGACGATCGGACCGGAGCCGATGACCAGGACGGAGCGGATGTCGTCGCGCTTAGGCATTCGCTTCTTTCGTGCTGAGGTTCGCGCGAACGAGGTCGGCGAACCGGTCGAACAGGTAGTTTGCGTCGTGCGGGCCGGCCGCAGCCTCGGGGTGGTACTGCACCGAGAAGGCCGGGATGTCGAGGGCGCGGAGACCCTCGACGACGCGATCGTTGAGACCGATGTGACTCACCTCGACGCGACCGTAGCCCTGAGGGCTGTCGAACGGTTCATCGAGGGGGGCATCGACGGCGAAGCCGTGGTTGTGGGCGGTGATCTCGACACGGCCGGTCTGCTTGTCCAGGACCGGCTGGTTGATGCCGCGGTGTCCGAACGGCAGCTTGTAGGTGTCCAGGCCCAGGGCACGGCCGAGCAGCTGATTGCCGAAGCAGATACCGAAGAACGGCACCCGATCATCGAGCACGGATCGCAGGAGCGACACGTGATCGGCCGACGCGGACGGGTCACCCGGACCGTTCGAGTAGAAGACGCCGACCGGATCGATCGCGCGGATGTCGTCGATCGTCGCGTCCTGCGGCAGCACGTGGACATCGAACCCCCGCGCCGCGAGGTTGTCGATCGTGGCCTTCTTGATCCCAAGGTCGATGACCGCGAGGGACCCGAGCCGCCCCGCGGTTGCCGGGGTCACCTCGGGTGCGCTCACCGACACGGATGCCGACAGGTTCTGGCCGGCCATCTGGGGTGCTTCGCGCACCAGGCGTAGGTGTTCCTCGGCATCGAGGGCTGCGGCGTCCCCCGAATAGATGCCGCCCCGCATCGACCCCGCCGATCGGATGTGGCGGGTGACGGCGCGGGTGTCGATGCCACTGATTCCGACGATGCCGTCGCGCTCAAGCGCCTCGTCGAGGGATTCGTCGGCCCGCCAGTTCGAGACCACGCGGGACGGGTCGCGCACGATGTATCCGGCGACCCAGATCCGGCGCGATTCTGGGTCTTCGTCGTTCATCCCCGTGTTGCCGATATGAGGTGCGGTCTGCAGCACGATCTGGCCCGCGTACGAGGGATCGGTGAGCGTCTCCTGGTAGCCGGTCAT
This sequence comes from Microbacterium sp. NPDC076895, assembly GCF_040687115.1. Taxonomy (NCBI): domain Bacteria; kingdom Bacillati; phylum Actinomycetota; class Actinomycetes; order Micrococcales; family Microbacteriaceae; genus Microbacterium; species Microbacterium sp. NPDC076895. The sequence goes on along the minus strand of NZ_JBFBMQ010000001.1, from coordinate 16,370 downwards.
GCCGGTTGCGAAGACGACCTCGCCGAGGGTCATCCCGCGTGCGCCGTAGGCGTGGCCGCGGAATCGGGTGCCGTCCTCGAGGACGAGCACGGCGGGATCGGTGGTGAACAAGCTCATTCGGAGTCTCCGGTTGCGGTGGAGGGGTCAGGTGCGGGAGCCAGGGGCGCGAGAGCGTCGGCCAGGTGCCGGGCCGATGTCTCCCGAGGGCGAAGGTAGGTGTCGACGACAACACCCGTGTCGGCGAGCCAGCTCAGTCGCACGAGGCCGTCCTTCTCGACGACACGATCGATCGTGAGGGTGGCCTGTGTGACAGCGGTGATCCGGTCGGCCGTGATCGTGATGCGGGGCTGGTTCGTCAGATCCAGCGCGACCGCGCCATCCGTCACCGTGATCGTCACGGGCGATCGATAGCCGAGGCCCGGGGCAGCGATCCGTTCGAGCGGAGCATCGTGGACTGTGGTTGCCACGTAGAGCGCGTCGATCGTCTCGCGGGGTGTGTCGGAATCACTCAACTCGGCGGGCCGGATGAGGGGCGTCCGATCACGGCGGGTGCGTCGCACCCATCCCCAGGCGGCGAGGCCCAGCAGCACCAGGGCCACGGCAACCATGACCAGCACGGCGGCCTCCCGCGTCACGACAGGGCCCCTGGCGTCTCGAGGAGTGCTCCGTCTGCGACGGTCACCGTGCCCCGATTGACCGTCCAACGGATCTCGCCGGGCAGTTCCTCGCCGAGGTAGGGCGAGTTTCGGCTGCGTCCTCGGAGATCATCGAGAGAGAACGTACGCGTCGGAGCCGGGTCGTAGAGCGTGAACGATGCCGGGTTGCCTGCCGCCACGGGAGTTCCGTGCCCGCTGAGGCTCCCGATCCGCGCCGGCGCAGCGGACATCGTACGTGCCACATCGCTCCAGGTCATGCGACCGCTCTCCACCATGGTGCCGTGCACGATGCGCAGTGCGCTTTCGAGGCCCACCATTCCGTGAGATGCAGCCTGCCACTCGCAGGCCTTGGTCTCGCTCGGATGCGGCGCATGGTCGGTGGCGACGATGTCGATCGTGCCGTCGGCGAGGCCCTCCCGCACGGCTTCGACGTCCTCGGCGGTGCGAAGGGGCGGGTTGACCTTGAACCGGGCGTCATACCCGCGGACCCGGTCCTCGGTGAGCAGCAGATGGTGGGGGGTGACCTCGGCAGTCACGTCGATTCCGCGCTTCTTGGCCCAGCGGATGATGTCGACCGACCCCGCCGTCGAGAGATGACAGACGTGAAGGCGCGACCCGACGTGCTCTGCCAGCAGCACGTCCCGGGCGATGATCGCTTCCTCGGCGACAGCAGGCCATCCCGCCAGGCCGAGTTCTGCCGAAACAACGCCCTCGTTCATCTGTGCGCCCTCGGTCAGTCGCGGATCCTGCGCGTGCTGAGCTATCACGCCACCGAAGGCCTTCACATACTCAAGAGCGCGGCGCATGATCACGGGGTCCCAGACGCAGAATCCGTCGTCGCTGAAGACCCGCACTCGCGCCCGCGAGGTCGCCATCGCGCCGAGTTCTGCGAGGCGCTCGCCCTTCTGCCCGACAGTGACGGCACCGATGGGCTGCACGGTCACATAGCCCGCAGCCTCTCCGAGCGCGAGTTCTTGCTCGACAACGCCCGCGGTGTCGGCCACCGGCGAGGTGTTCGGCATCGTGAACACCGTGGTGAAGCCGCCGGCAGCTGCTGCACGGGAGCCGGTGAGGATCGTCTCGGATGCCTCGAAGCCGGGCTCGCGAAAGTGTACGTGCAGGTCGATGAGCCCGGGAAGCGCAATGAGTCCTGACGCGTCGATGACGCGCGCGCCGGGCTTGTCCAGCGAGAGCCCCGTCTCGACGATTATGCCGTCCTGCACGAGCAGATCTGTGCGGGTGCCGTCCGCGAGCTCGGCGCCGCGGACCAGGAGGACCTCGGTCATGCTCTCTCCTCCCCTGTCGTTGTCGTCGCTGTCGTTGTCGTCGAACCCGCCAGCAGCAGGTAGAGCACCGCCATCCGTACCGACACGCCGTTGGCTACCTGTTCCAGGACTGTCGATTGCGCCGAATCGGCAGCTTCGGCGGAGATCTCGAGCCCTCGATTCATGGGGCCCGGGTGCATCACAATGCTATCGGCGCCGAGGGCTGCGAGCCGCCGTGCGTCGAAACCCCAGCGCCTCGCGTACTCCCGCTCGCTGGGGAAATATGCGGCGTTCATGCGCTCCAACTGGATGCGCAGCAGCATCAGCACGTCGGGTGCGGCGGCGATCGCTTCGTCGAGGTCGTAGGTGACGTGAGCGGGCCAGGCCGACACATCCTGGGGCACAAGCGTCGGAGGGGCGACGAGTGTGACGTGCGCCCCCAACGTGTGCAGCAGCCACATATTCGAGCGCGCCACACGGGAGTGAAGCACATCGCCGACGATCGCGACCCGAGTGCCGGCGAGATCCCGTCCGCGGCTGTCTTCGCCGTACAGACGCTTGCGCATCGTGAAGGCATCGAGCAGGGCCTGGGTGGGATGCTCGTGGGTTCCGTCGCCCGCGTTCACGACGCCCGCACTGATCCAGCCGCTCGTGGCAAGGGTGTGTGGCGCGCCGGATGCTCCGTGGCGGATGACGACGGCATCCGCGCCCATCGCCTGCAGCGTCTGCGCGGTGTCTTGCAGGGACTCGCCCTTCGAGACCGACGAGCCCTTTGCCGCAAAGTTGATGACGTCTGCCGAGAGGCGCTTGGCTGCTGCCTCGAAGGAAATGCGTGTGCGAGTCGAGTCCTCGAAGAACAGGTTGACGACGGTCTTGCCGCGCAGAGTCGGAAGCTTCTTGATCTCCCGGCGCTGAGTGTCCGACATGTCTTCGGCGGTGTCGAGGATACGAAGCGCGTCTGACCGGCTGAGGGTGGCTGTGTCGAGCAGGTGTCTCATGATCGGATGCTGACCTCGTCTTCACCGTCGATCTCGCGAAGCCGTACGGCGACGTGCTCCGAGCGGGAGCTGGGAAGGTTCTTGCCGACGAAGTCGGGCCGTATCGGCAATTCACGGTGTCCACGGTCGACAAGGATCGCGAGGCGCACGGCGGCGGGTCTGCCGATGTCTTGCAGGGCATCCAGGGCTGCGCGGATGCTGCGACCTGAGAAGAGCACGTCGTCGACCAGGACAACGGCCTTGCCGTCGATGCCCGAGTCTGGGATGCGTGTGGGATGGGGCGTCCGCGTCGGATTGCGGTGCAGATCGTCGCGGTACATCGTGACGTCCAGTGAGCCGACGGGCACCGTTTCACCGGTGAAGCCGCTGATCAGCGCAGCGATGCGCTCTGCCAACGGGACGCCGCGGGTCGGAATGCCGAGGAGGACGAGCTCGCCGGCGCCGCGATTGGATTCGATGATCTCGTGAGAGATTCTCGTCAGAGCGCGTGAGATGTCGGCATCCTGCATGACTGCACGGGTGCTCATCGCCGCTCCCTTCTCCGCCTCACGGGACGGTGTTAAAGGTTGCTGTGTTTCGAGCCTACCGGAAGCGCTCGTCAGGAAGCGGCAGGCGCGTCAGCCGTCTCGGTTATCCGCTGCGACCGGATGGGATGTCCCGTCGTCGTCAGACACTTGCCGCTGGCAAGGTCCCATTTCCAGTCGTGCAGGGAGCAGGTCAGCACGCCGTCCTCGATCTTGCCGGTCTTCGTGAGGTCGGCCCGCAAGTGCGGGCAGCGGCGCTGCACGACCCAGTCCTCGAGCTGCACGTCCTCGGTCTGGTCCGACTGCTCGGCGTACCAGTTCTCCACGTACTCGATACGGTCGCGCGAGAGACACTTGAGGAATGTGGTGAGGAACTCGTTGAACTTTCCGCTGCGCCCCACCGAGAACTGCATCGACAGGAAAATCGAGTTCGACCAGTCGATCTCGTGGTCGGCGATGTTGGTCGAGACGAGGTCAGCGGGAATCGTGTACCAGTAGATGCACTCCTCCCCCGCGTACTCGCGCACCTTCGCCTTCGGGAAGTCGACGACCATATCCAGGTCGCCGATGCGGAACCGCACGTTGCCGCCCACACCGTCCCGGATGATGCGCGCGCGCCGCAGCAGCGGCTCCCACCACTCTTTGATCGCCGCAAGCATCTCCGCCGGCGGGAGTATTGCAGCACGCCGCGACTCCTCGGCGCGGACCTCGTCCTGCCGGCTGTCGCGCTGCTCGGCGAGGTAGGTCCACTTGTCGTGGAAGATGCGGTCGATCTCGGCATCCGTGTACAGCGTCTGCGTGATCGTGACGTCGGAGCCGGCGATGTCTACCTGCGTTCCGGGAACGAACAGGTGACCGGACTTGTCAGGTCGCTCTGCTCGCAGGTGCTCGAGGAACTCCGCCTGGTCGGTGAAGATCGAGTCGTTCTCGAGGCCCGTGCCGTTGTAGCGGAACAGTTCCTCGCGCAGGAACATCGGGGGCCCCGCCATGGGGAACACGTGCGCGGCGTCCACCTTGTCGATGTAGTACATCGCGCGCTTGTTTTGAGCCTCGCGCTTGAGCTGCGCGAAGTGCTCCTTCGAGTCCTGCGGCAGGTCGTAGACCATGGGCCACCAGATCGCACCCGAGACCTGCGTGAAGTAGGCGTCAGGCTTTCCGAACGAGAGGAGCTTCTCGAGGTCCAGCGGATGCGAATCGTTCTGGTTCAGGATGCTGGCAGTGCCGTCATCCACCGATAGAGATGAATCACCGATCGGACCGTCGGAGGGGGCCCGCAGCGGCGTGATCATGAGCGTCATCGCGCCGAAGGTCAGCGGAACGCCGGCCTCCGTGCGGATGATGTTCGTGTAGCCGAGGTCGATCAGGTCGCGCTCAAGGTCGTCGGTCGGATATTCCGGCAAGAGCACGGGGATGTCGCGACGGACGTACCGGTGAAGCATCCGGGGATCGAAATGATCGCGATGCCGGTGCGAGATGTAGAGGAAGTCGGCGGCGCCGAAGCGCTCCCAGTCCAAGCCCCGGTTGTCGGGGAACGGGAACCACGACCCGAAGAATGACGGCCCGATGACCGGGTCGCACAGGATCGAACCTCCCGCGGTCTCGATGAACATGCCAGCATGTCCGAGTCCGGTGATGCGCATGGACGCTCCTCTCCCGAGACGAGTGTAGGTGGCGTGCTCGCGTGGGCCCTGGGTTCACGCCGTACAAATGAGACGAGGTCAGTGGGCCTTTTCGGCGGGAGCGTCGCCGCCACGTGCTACCCGGCCGAGCACACCGTGTACGAAGGCGCCGGAGTCGTCGGTGGAAAACTCCTTAGCGAGTTCGACAGCTTCGTCGATCGCGACAGCGGCGGGGACGCCATCGTTGTACACGATCTCCCAGGTGCCGATCCGCAGCAGCGCGCGGTCCACGGCGGGCATCCGGGCAAGAGTCCAGCCCTTTGCGGCATCCGTGATCGCCTCGTCGATGGCCGCCGCGTTGTCGATGACGCCGTCCACGATCTCGCGGGCGTACAGCCACGACGCTTCCCGCGCCGGCTCGGACGCGGCACGGCGGGCCTCTGCGGCGAGCGTCAGTGCGACATCCTCTCCACGGACGTCTGCCTGAAAGAGAATGTCGAGCGCGCGCTTGCGCGCCTTGGTGCGTGCGCTCACGCGTCAGTTGACCCGGCCGAGGTAGTCACCCGTGCGGGTGTCGACCTTGACCTTGGTGCCGGTCTCGAGGAACAGCGGCACCTGGATCTCGTAGCCGGTCTCGACAGTGGCGGGCTTCGTGCCTGCCGACGAGCGGTCGCCCTGGAGGCCCGGCTCGGTGTACGTGATTTCCAGCACGACGGATGCCGGCAGCTCGATGTAGAGCGGGTTGCCGTTGTTGAGCGCGATCTGCACCTGCTGGTTCTCGAGCAGGAAGTTCGCGGCGTCGCCGACGGTCGCCGCGCCGACCGTGATCTGGTCGTAGTCAGCCACGTCCATGAACACGAAGCCGTCACCGTCGTTGTAGAGGTAGGTGAAATCGCGGCGGTCGACGTTCTCGGTCTCGACCTTGGCTCCGGCGTTGAACGTCTTGTCAACAACCTTGCCGGTCATCACGTTCTTCAGCTTGGTACGCACGAATGCGCCGCCCTTGCCGGGCTTGACGTGCTGGAACTCCACGACGCTCCAGAGCTGTCCGTCGATGTTGAGGACGACGCCGTTCTTGATGTCTGCGGTGGATGCCATGAGGAGGAAGTTCCGTTCGTGTACGTGGATGCCGCACGCCAGGGCGCGGCCGACATCCGAGTCTACGGGAGTCCTACGCCCGCCCGCACGCGCGCAGATCCGGCATCCGTGAAACACAACCTGGCGCGAGAGACGACTATCCGGCTCACGCGTCAGGTTGGGTCTCAGCGCGTGGGCTCGGTGCGGGAGGCGAACTAGCCGTCGGCCCTGCCGGTGAGGATGTCGATCAGGAGCGTGGTCGCCCGCGCGTAGCCGGGCACCCCCTCGCCGACCACGTGGACGGCGGCGACATCGCGGATGTAGGAGTGGTGGCGGAACTCCTCGCGCGCGTACACGTCGGAGATGTGGACCTCGGCTACCGGAAGCGAGACGCCGGAGAGAGCATCACGAAGCGACACCGAGGTGTGGGTGAGGCCCCCGGGATTGATCACGATTCCGGCGCAGTCCTCGCGAGCCGCATGGATGGCGTCGATGAGCACTCCCTCGTGGTTCGACTGCAGCGCACGCACGTCGAAGCCGGATGCCGCAGCCGTCCGCGCCACGAGAGCTTCGACGTCCGCGAGGGTCTCGTGTCCATAGATGTCGGGCTCACGGGTTCCGAGCAGATTCAGATTCGGCCCGTTGAGCAGCAGGAGCCGGCGAGGCGTTGACGTCACAGGTGTCACTCTATTGCGCGGCGCATCTCGAGTTCTGGGCCGATCGAGCTTTCGAACGTGATGCCGGTGGGTGTGAACCCGAGCCGTGCGTAGGCCCGCTGGGCGCGCAGATTGTCGCGGTGGACATCCAATGTCAGAGCATCATGTCCCCCCGCTCCGGCCCACGCTGCCGCCGCGTCGATGAGCTCGCCGAGCAGTCCCTGCCCGCGGTGGCCGGGGTCGATGTACACGCCGACGATGTCCGCGCGCGGGGCGGTGAGTGCGCGGCCGAGGTGGTCGGTGTCGCCCAGGGCGCGCAGCAGTACGGTGGCGGTACCGACCCAGCTACCAGAGGTCACGGCCACGAACTGGGCTGCGTTCTCGCCGAGTGAACCGCCCGCGGTCCGCTCCCGCCAGAAGGAGTCGTCCCGAGCCAGTTCCTCGTCGTGGGTGGTGAGGAATGCGAGGGCCGCGTCGGGGTCGCCGGTCGCACGGATGCGGAGGTCACGCACCTCTGCCCACTCGTGCAGGCGGATCCGACGCACCTCGTAGGGCGCTGCAGAGCCGGCCAGGTGGCGCACTACTCGGCAACCTCCTGGTAAGCGGCGAACAGGAGCGACTCGTCAGGCGCTTGCAGCACGGTCGGTCGAGCGATGTCGTCGAGGACGATGAAGCGCAGCATGCTCCCTCGTGTCTTCTTGTCACGCTGCATCGTCGCCAGCAGCTGCTGCCACGCGCCGGCTCGGTACGTGGTCGGCAGGCCGAGGGAGGTCAGGATGTCGCGGTGCCGCTGGGCGGCGTCATCCGAGAGTCGCCCGGCCAGCCGCGAGAGCTCGGCGGCGAACACCATGCCGATGGAGATCGCCGCGCCGTGGCGCCACTGATACCGTTCGGTGTGCTCGATGGCGTGCCCGAGGGTGTGGCCGTAGTTGAGGACTTCGCGAAGGCCCGCCTCACGCAGGTCTTCGGAGACGACACGGGCCTTCATCCCGATCGCGAGCTCGATGCACCGTCGGAACGCGTCGGATGCCGGGTCTGTCGCAGCGGCGGGGTCCGCTTCGATGAGTTCCAGGATCTCCGGATGCCAGATGAAGCCGGCCTTCACGACCTCTGCGAATCCCGCAACGGTCTCGTTGCGCGACAGGGTCTCCAGGAGATCGAGGTCGCAAACGACGGCGGACGGCGGCCAGAACGCCCCCACGAGGTTCTTCCCCTCGGCGGTGTTGATGCCCGTTTTTCCGCCGACTGCGGCATCCACCATGCCGAGGACTGTCGTCGGAACATGCACCACCGAGACGCCGCGCAGCCAGGTCGCGGCGACAAACCCGGCCAGATCGGTCACCGCTCCCCCGCCAAAGCCGACGACGGCGTCAGTACGAGTGAAGTTCGCCTGGCCCATGACCTGCCAGCAGAAAGCCGCGACCTCCACGCGCTTGCCTGCCTCGGCGTCGGGCACTTCAGCAAGAAGCACCTGTCGGTCGCCCTGCAGGCGTCCGCGCAGCTCTTCAGCCTGCGCTGACAGCGTCGGCGGGTGCACGATGAGCACACGCTGAGCAGCAGTCGGGAGTGCCGCGCCAACCGAGTCGAGGATGCCGCGACCGATCGTGATGTCGTACGGGCTGTCGCCGGCAACGGCGATTGTGGTCGGAGCGTTCATGACTCTTCTTTCCCGGTGGCGGGTGGATCGGAGGACTCGGTACGGGGACGCGCCCAGGACACGATCTCGTCCACGACGTGCTGGAGAGGCCCCGTGGACGTGTCGATCGTGATGTCAGCGACGCTCTCGTAGAGGGGACGACGCTCCTGCCAGATGCGCCGCCAGCGCTCCAGAGGGTCCTCGCCCGAAAGGAGCGGGCGGGCTGTCCCCTGAATCCGCCCGGCTACGACGCGCGGGTCGACCGTGAGCATGACGACATGGCATGTCGCGAGATCCGTACGCGTATCGGCATCCAGCACAGCCCCGCCGCCCAGTGACACGACGGCAACGCCGTGCCCGAGGGCGTCCTGAATCGCCGCACGTTCCCAGGAGCGGAATGTCGACTCGCCCTGGGTCTCGAAGATCTGCTCAATCGGCCCGTGCTCACGCTGAACCACGGCATCCGTGTCGATGAACGTCACGCCCAGGGCTTTGGCCACGCGACGCCCGATGCTCGTCTTTCCCGCCCCCATGGGGCCGACCAGAACGAGCGGACTAGCGGGGGCCATCGCTGGTGAGAACTGCCGCGTCCAGCAGCGATTCATCGCTCTCTGCGCTCGTGCGCAGGGCCGCGGGAATCGCGTCGAGGTAGGACTGCAGGTTGCGTCGCGTCTCGGCGACGCTGTCACCGCCGAACTTCTCGAGAACGACGTCAGCGAGCACGAGCGCCGTCATTGCTTCGGCGACCACACCGGCTGCCGGGACAGCGCACACATCCGAGCGCTGGTGGTGCGCGTTGGCGGTCTCGCCGGATGCCACGTCCACCGTACGCAGTGCGTGCGGGACGGTGGCGATCGGCTTCATGCCGGCACGCACGCGCAGCACGGTCCCGGTTGACATGCCGCCCTCGGTTCCCCCGGCGCGATCCGTGGCCCGGGCGATGCCGCCGTCTGTCGCGAACAGCTCGTCGTGGGCTTCCGAGCCCCGACGCCGCGCCGTCAGGAAGCCGTCGCCGACTTCAACGCCCTTGATCGCCTGGATGCTCATGAGCGCTTGGGCCAGCTTGCCATCGAGCCGCCGGTCCCAGTGCACGTGGCTGCCGAGCCCCGGAGGGAGTCCGAACGCGAGGACTTCGACGACGCCACCGAGGGTGTCGCCGGCTTTGCGCGCGTCATCGACTTCGGCGACCATCCGCGCCGAGGTCTCCGGATCGAAGCAGCGCATCAGGTCAGCATCCAGCGCCTCGACGTCGTCGGGCGTGGGAAGCGGAGCGTCCCGGGGAGCTTCGATCGGACCGATACCCACCGTGTGGGAGACAAGCCGGATGCCGAGCTCTGCCAGAAACGCGCGGGCAATGGCACCGAGTGCGACGCGGGCAGCCGTTTCGCGGGCGCTTGCCCGCTCGAGGATCGGCCGGGCCTCGTCGAACCCGTACTTCTGCATCCCGACCAGGTCGGCGTGCCCGGGCCGGGGACGGGTGAGGGCTGCGCCACGACCGCGTGATTTCTCGGTCAGTTCGATCGGTTCAGCGCTCATGACCTCGACCCACTTGGGCCATTCGGTGTTCGCGATGCGTAGGGCGATCGGGCTGCCCAGGCTCACTCCGTGCACGACGCCACTGGAGATCGTCAGTTCGTCTTCTTCGAACTTCATGCGCGATCCGCGCCCGTACCCGAGTTTGCGACGGGCAAGGTCAGCCTGGATCTCGGAGCGGGAAATGGGAACGCCAGAGGGAAGACCCTCCATGACGGCAACCAGTTCGGGGCCGTGCGATTCGCCGGCCGTGAGCACGCGGAGCATTGGTCTAGTCTCCCATGAGGCTTGAGCGCATCGCGCCGACGACAGTCGTCTCGTCGCGAAGTGGCACCGCCGGGTCACCGCCGACGAAGATCCGTACCTGCAGCACAGCCTGGTGCAGCAGCATCCCTTCGCCCGTATGGATCTGATGACCGGCGCGCAGCCAGGCCGCCTGTAGGGAGGTCATCCCCTGCCCATAAACGACGTCGAACAAGGGCGCGCCGCCCGATGCGAGCCGATCGGCGTCTGTATCAGCCACGACCGCGCCGCCAGGGAGCGCCGCAATTGTCAGATCGACAGGTTCAAGCTCAGGCTGCGCGAGAGGGACGCCGTGAACGGAGAGGCCCAGCCGCTCGCCGATATCGCGGAGCCCGGCGACCGCGTCAGGCCGCCTCGCTGCGACCTCGATGTGGTTCGCGCCGATCTCAGTGACAGCCACGAGCGCGGATGTCGCGGTCGCGCCTGCTCCGACGATCCGGACCCGCTGCAGCTCGGTGATCCCGCACTCGGCGAGCGAGCCGACGATGCCGCCGACGTCCGTGTTGAACCCGGAAGGCTCAGCACCAGTCAGCAGAAGGGTGTTCACGGCTCCGGTCAGTTGCGCGCGGGCATCGCGGGTCACGGATGCCGCAAAAGCCGCCTCTTTGAGTGGGTAGGTAATCGACAGGCCTCGGAAGGCGTCGTCGAGCGAGCCCAGTTCCGAACCGAACCTCTCCGTCGCCACGCGGCGGCGTTCGTACGACCAATCCAGGCCGAGCGCGCGGTACGCGGCAGCGTGGAGTTGGGGTGACCGACTGTGCTCGATCGGGTCGCCCCAGACCTCCAGACGCGTACGTCGCTGCGTCACCTCAGCAGCCAGCGTCGGGGTTAGCCGTGCACCACTGGCGCCACTGCTCCACAGCGGCCAGGTGGTCGTCGTAGTTGGTCGTGAAGACGGTCTCGCCGGTGTTGAGGTTCACTGTGACGAAGTACAGCCACGGTCCGTCCTCGGGGTGCATCGCCGCGTCGATGGCGAGGTCGCCCGGGTTCGCAATGGGGCCGACCGGCAGTCCATCGATGACGTAGGTGTTCCAGGGGTTGTTGTCGGTGAGAGCTTCACCCGAGGAACTCACCGTGCCGTCGTGCAACTCGCCGTAGCCGTACTGAGCCGTCGAGTCCATCTGCAGCTTCATGCCCTGATCGAGGCGGTTCTGGATGACGCGCGAGACCTTGTAGAAGTCGGCCTCAAACCGGGCCTCGCGCTGGATGATCGAGGCGATTGTGAGGATGCGCTCCCGATCATCGACAGGCACGCCTGCGGTATCCAGGGACTGGACCGCGCGGTTGACGAGCGTCTGAATGACCTGCTGTGCGGTTACTCCGGGATCGAAGGTGTAGGTCGCCGGGAACAGCCATCCCTCCAGCGGCTGCCCGCCGGCAGCGACGACAGCCTCATTGACGGGCACCCCGTACAGAGTCGGGTCGGCCACGGCAGCCTGGAAGTCCTCGAGAGGGATGCCGAGGCTGTCGGAGAGGATCTGGATCGACTGATCGACCGTGAGTCCCTCGCGCAGTTGCGCGGTGTTCTCCATCTTGTTGGCGGGATCGAGAATCGCCTCCAGCGCCGCAGCCGACGTCATCTGCTGCTGGAGCCGGAAGACGCCGGGAACAAACGGCGGATTCAGGTCTTCGGCGACGAGGTAGTCGTAGAACGCGTCGGGCGTTCGCGTCACACCCGCCTCGTAGAGCTTCGGTGAGATCGAGGCTCCGGTATCTCCTGACACGATCGTGAGGAAGGCTTCGCCGGTGGCGATCCCCTCCTCGTACTCCTGGGGCTCCTCCCAGCCCAGCACCTCGCGGATCTTGTCCTCGTACGTCGACCACACCCACCAGCCGCCTGCCGCAGCGCCGCCGAAGAGCACGAGCACAACGATGAGGGCGATCCATCCGCCGCGTCGGCGACGGCGGCGTTCTGCGGGCGGAGGGGTCATGCCGATGTCATCCGTGGTGCGCTCTCCTGCGAAGAGGTCATCGAGTGTGCCGGTCGTGGCCGGCGCGGGACGATCCGCGCGAGGAGCGGATGTCGAGGTCGAGGTGAGACTCTGCGTTGAGGCCGGAGGTGCTGCGACCGCGGCCCAGAACAGTTCTGGGGGTACGTCGTCGTCTGCCGGGCTCGAGGTAGCCGGGCTCGGTGGCTGTGTGGGCAGCGGTGAATCTGACGGCGTGCCGCCTGCCGTGCCGCCGCTCGTGCCTGCGGCACGGGCCTCGCGCGCGGCACGTCGTGACGGTGGAGCCGGTGTGGACGATCCCTCGGAAGCTGGAACCGGTGCTGCCGGTTCGGCAGGCTCGGGAGCAGACGGCTCCGACGAGGCCGAGGCTGCACCTCCAGTCCCACGCGACCGACCGTCCGGGAGCTTCCCGAAGAGATCGGCGAACGGATCGTCGAACGGTGACGAATCGTCGGGCATGTCAGGCAGGCTCCTCGGCGGGGGGTAGTAGCGCACCCGGTGGGCGGCCGGTGCTCTTCTCGATGTCCAACGCCTGCTGCAGCAGCACGACGGCGGCGACCTGATCCACAATCGTACGAGAAGTTCGGGTGGTTTTGCCGGATGCTCGCAAGGCGCTGTGCGCCGAGACCGTGCTGAGTCGCTCGTCGAGCATCCGGATCGGGACGCTGATGTGGGCGCTCAGCTCGCTGGCGAACGCCTCTGCGTCGTCGGTCGAGGCTGTGCGTTCTCCTCGCAGATTGATCGGCAGGCCGACGATCACCTCGATCGGATCCAGGTCTGCCACCAGCTCAGTCAGCCGACCGATGGTGCCGTCGCCGCGCGAGACAGTCTCGGTCGGCGTCGCGAGCATGCCGTCAGGATCGCACTGGGCGACGCCCACACGAGCCTTCCCGACGTCGACGGCCAGACGGATGCCGCGGCGAAATCCGCTCACGTCCGGGGCAGCCCCGCCACGACGTCATCGAGGGCGCGAGTCAGCGCGCTCACGTCGCTGCCCCCGCCCTGGGCGAGGTCGTCGCGTCCGCCGCCGCCCCCACCGAGTACCGTCGCGGCAGCCTTCGCCAGGGGCCCGGCCTTCACGCCGAGCGAGCGTGCCGATTCGGTGGTGGCGACGATGACGACGGGTCGGTCATCGACCTCGCCTCCGAGAGCGACGACCGCAGCATCGGATCCGAGTCGCTCGCGGACCTTCAGCGCGACGGCTCTGACGTCGTCAGCCGAACCCGCACGGCCGAGGTTGGCAGCGACCACCGAGAGATCGCCCACACGACGAGCGCCGGCAACAAGGTCCGGAACCTGCTCACTCAGAGCCTTCGCCTGCAGCGACGCGATCTTCTTCTCGGCTGCCTTGAGGTTCGCGGCGAGCTCGGCGATGCGCGCCGGCAACTGATCCCGGGGGGTCTTCAGTGACGAGGTCAGTTGCGAGACGATCGCTCGTTCGGCGGCGAGCTCACGGAAGGCATCAGCACCGACGAGCGCCTCGACACGACGATTGGCAGCACCGACAGACGATTCTCCGACGAGGTTGATCAGGCCCACTTCGGCGCTGGTCGCGACGTGGGTACCGCCGCACAGCTCACGCGACCACGGTCCGCCGATGTCCACCATCCGAACGGTGTCGCCGTACTTTTCGCCGAACAGGGCCATAGCGCCGAGTTCTTTGGCTTCGTCGAGCGCGAGGACACGTGTGGTGACCTGCAGATTGTCGCGCACGGCGTTGTTCGCGATCTCCTCGATCTCGGACTTCGTCTCGGGCGAAAGAGCCTGCGCCCAGGTGAAATCGAAGCGCAGGTAGCCGGCCCGGTTCAGCGACCCGGACTGCGTGGCCGAAGACCCGAGCGTGTCACGAAGGGCGGCATGGACGAGGTGCGTCGCCGAGTGCGCCTGCGCCGCTGCGCGGCGGTTGGCAGCATCAACGATGGTCGTCGCAGCCAGCCCGACGGCGACTTCTCCGCTGGTCACCTCCACGGTGTGACTCACGAGGCCAGGCACAGGCTTTTGCACATCGATGACGTCGAGCTGATAGCCGGGACCGACGATGATCCCCTTGTCGGCAACCTGACCACCCGACTCCGCGTACAGTGCCGTCTCGGCAAGGATCACCTCAGCCACCTGACCGGTGGGGGCACGATCCACAGAGACCCCATCCACGAGCACACCCAGGATGCGGGACTCGGTCTCCAGATCGGTGTACCCCGTGAACGTCGTTTCGCCGAGGGCGCGGAACTCGCGGTAGACCGAATGATCGGCGATAGCGCGCTTGCGCGACTTCGCGTCGGCCTTGGCGCGCTGGCGCTGCTCGTGCATGAGCGAGTCGAACGCGGCCCGGTCCACAGACAGACCGGCCTCTTCGGCGATCTCGAGCGTGAGGTCGATCGGAAAACCGTAGGTGTCATGCAGCAGGAACGCCTCGGCGCCCGCGATCTCGGCCTTGCCCGAGCCCTTGGTCTCAGCCACAGCAAGATCCAGGATCGTCGAGCCGGCTGCGAGCGTACGAAGGAACGTCTCTTCCTCTGCGACTGCCGCGGACTCCAACCGGTCGTAGTCGGTGGCGAGCGTCGGGTAGGCAGGAGCCATGGCATCCCGCGACGCGGCAAACAGCTCGCGGAACGTCGGCGCATCGACACCGAGCAGACGCATGGCACGAATCGTGCGGCGCATGAGGCGGCGAAGGATGTAGCCACGACCCTCGTTCGAGGGGCGGACCCCGTCGGAGAGCAGCATGAGCGAGGAACGAACGTGATCGGCGACAACGCGGAATCGCACGTCATCCTCGTGGACGGCACCGTACGTGCGGCCCGACAGCGCGACCGCGAGATCGAGCACAGGGCGCACCTGATCGGTCTCGTACATGTTGTCGACGCCCTGCTTGATGAACGCGACACGTTCCAGGCCCATGCCGGTGTCGATGTTCTTCTGCGGGAGCTCGCCCACCACATCGAAATCGACCTTGGACCGAACGTTCGTGATCGCGTACTGCATGAACACGAGGTTCCAGATCTCGGTGAACCGGCTGTCATCGACTGCCGGTCCCCCATCCGGACCGTACGCCGGTCCGCGGTCGAAATAGATCTCGGAACAGGGCCCTGCAGGGCCCGGCTGACCGGTCGACCAGTAGTTGTCTTCCTTGCCGAAGCGCTGGATACGCTCGTCGGGAAGTCCGGCGATCTTCTTCCAGAGACCAGCTGCCTCGTCATCGTCCTCGTACACGGTGACCCAGAGGTCGCGCTCGGCAAAGCCGAGGCCTCCGGCTGACTCGGGCGAGGTCAGCAGCTCCCAGGCGTACTCGATGGCGCCGGCCTTGAAGTAGTCACCGAACGACCAGTTGCCCAGCATCTGGAAGAACGTTCCGTGGCGTGCGGTCTTGCCGACCTCTTCGATGTCGTTGGTGCGGATGCACTTCTGCACGTCAGCGGCGCGAGGGTAAGGCGCGGGAACGACTCCGGTGAGGTAGGGGATGAAGGGCACCATCCCCGCGACAGTGAAAAGCAAGGATGGGTCATCGGTGACCAGCGATGCGCTCGGAACGATGACGTGATCGTTCTTCTCGAAGTAGTCGAGGTAGCGCTGGGCGATCTCAGCGGTCTTCATCGGGTTTCCTTTGCATGAGTGAACGGCATCGCCCGGCCCGGGCGACGCACGCACGCATTGAGATCAGTCGGTGAGCTTCTTGGCGGCGTCTTTCGCAGCGTCGGCGGCATCGCCGGCAGCGTCTGTCACGGCCTCGGTTACGGTGTCGACCGCCGCGGATGCCGAGTCCACAGCGTCTTCGACGATCCCGACAATCCGAGCTTCCTGCTCACGGTAGGCATCCGCGATGCGGTCGGTGAACTGCGAGATACGCGCATCCACCTCGGCCAGTAGCTCGTGACCACGCGGATCTTTGTTGACGTAATGGGCGGCGACGAAACCCCCGGCAAGCCCCAGTGCGAACCACAGCAGGTTTTTCATGCGCTCACTCCCTTTCCGCGACGGCGGCTCATCCCATCGTAGGCGAGAACAGCGAAGGGCGCCGGGTAACCCCGACGCCCTTCGCGAACGTGTAATGAATGAGCCGCTTAGGCCGTGTTGATCAAGATGTTTCGGCGTCTCGTGGGCGAGTCTTGACGGGTGACGCGACAAGAGATCTCTGACGAGGTGTGGGCTGTGCTGGA